>NZ_JBTNCY010000004.1:0-369073 GCF_054511255.1 Arthrobacter monumenti
GGTCGCCGAGGGCACCAACGCGGACTCGGATATGGGCCCGGTGATCACCCCGGCCGCGAAGGATAAGGTCGTGCGGATTGTGGGCGAGGCCGAGGCCGACGGCGCCGCCCTCGTCGTCGACGGCCGCGACCTGGTCGTGGAAGGCAACGAGGAAGGGTTCTTCGTCGGCCCGACCGTGATCGATCACGTCAAGACCGAAATGAGCGCCTACACCGAGGAGATCTTCGGCCCGGTGCTGGTGATCGTGCGGGTCAACGACCTGGACGAGGCGATCGAGTTGATCAACGCCAACCCGTACGGCAACGGCACGGCCGTCTTCACCGGCTCCGGCGCCTACGCACGGAAGTTCCAGCGTTCGGTGAAGGTCGGCATGATCGGCGTGAACATCCCGCTGCCGGTCCCGGTCGCGTGGCACTCCTTCGGCGGCTGGAACGACTCACTGTTCGGGGACCTGCACATCTACGGACCCGACGGAATCCGCTTCTACACCCGCGGCAAAGTCATCACCCAACGCTGGCCCGAACCAGCCCACGCCTCCGACGCCTCCTTCTCCTTCCCCTCCAACACCTAGGAGTCAGCTCTCATGAACGATATTGAGAACAAGCTGATCATCGGCACCGCGCCTGATTCGTGGGGCGTATGGTTCCCCGACGATCCCAAGCAGACGCCGTGGCAGCGCTTCCTCGATGAAGCGGCCGGGTCCGGTTACAAGTGGATCGAGCTCGGACCGTACGGCTACCTGCCCTCGGATCCATCACAGCTGGCGGACGAGCTGGCCCAGCGGGACCTGAAAGTCTCCGCCGGCACCGTCTTCACCGCCTTCCACCGCGGCCTGGACCAGTGGGACGTGGCCTGGGAACCGGCCCGCCGGGTGGCGGAACTGACCGCGGCGATGGGCGGCGAGCACATTGTCGTCATTCCGGCGATGTGGCGCGATGACGTCACCGGCGAAGCCGTGGAGAACGAACACCTCGACGACAAGCAGTGGAAGGACCTGTTTGCCGGGCACAACAAGCTCGGCAAGGTCCTCGCAGAAGACTACGGCCTGAAGCAGCAGTTCCATCCGCACGCCGATGCCCACGTCGGAGCGCAGAAGGACATCGAGCATCTGCTCGCCGAGTCCACGCCGGACGTCCTCAACCTGTGCCTCGATACCGGCCACGCCGAGTACTGCGGAGCCAACAGCCTGGAGCTGATCCACAAGTACCCGGAGCGCATAGGCTACCTGCACCTGAAGCAGGTCAACCCGGAGGTGCTCTCCAAGGTCAAGTCGGAGAACATGACCTGGGCCGAGGCGAACCTCGCCGGAGTGATGGTCGAACCTCCCTCCGGCCTGCCGGACCTGCGCGCGGTCATCGAGGCCGTCGAGGCGCTGGACCGCCCCATCTTCGGCATCGTCGAACAGGACATGTATCCCGTGGCGTTCGACGTGCCGATGCCGATCGCGGACCGCACCCGCAAGTACCTGCTCAGCTGCGGCTCCCGCACCACGGTCGCCTAGCGACACCTTCAGATCAGTAAGGAAGACAGTCATGACCGATAACCTCCGCGTAGCCATCGTCGGCGCCGGACGCATGGGCTCAGACCATGTCCAGCGCCTCCACCACCGCATCGCCGGCGCCGAGGTGGCCGCCGTCGTCGACGTCGATCTTCAGCGGGCGCAGGCTGCCGTCGATTCGCTGCCCGCCGGCTCGCACAACGCCGTCGCGCTGGGCACTGCCGATGAGGCGTTTGCGCGCGACGACGTCGATGCGGTGCTGATTGCCACCCCCGGGTTCCTGCATGAGGACATCCTCTACAAGGCGCTGGAGCGGGACATTCCGATCTTGTGCGAGAAGCCGTTGACGCCCGATTCGGAATCGGCATTCAACGTGGTCCGTGCCGAGGAAAAACTGGGCCGCAAGCGGATCCAGGTCGGCTTCATGCGCCGCTTCGACGCCGAATATGCCGCCCTGGGTTCGATGATTGAGGGCAAGGAACTGGGCGAGACCCTGATGATCCATTGCGTGCACCGCAATCCGGATACGCCGGAGGGCTTCACCAATGAGATGCTGATCAATGATTCGGTCGTCCATGAGTTCGACGTCGTCCGCTATCTCACCGGCGAAGAAATCACCTCCGTGCAGGTGCGGCTCGGCCGCAAAACCTCCAGTGCGCCCAATGGGCAGCACGATCCCCAACACGTGTTGCTGGAGACCGAATCCGGGGTGCTTGCCGACGTCGAAATTTACGTCAACGCCAAGTTCGGCTACCAGGTCACCACCCAGGTGGCGTTCGAGGACGGCATCGTCAACATCGGCGAGGACGGCGGACCATACGTGCGCGCCGGCGGACGTTGGGGCGGGAAGGTGACGCCGGGCTTCGCCGAGCGGTTCGGTGCGGCTTTCGACACGGAAATCCAGTCCTGGGTCGATGCCGCAAAGCGCGGCGAAATCGGCGGGCCCAGCGCCTGGGACGGTTACGCCACCGCGGCGTGCTGCGAGGCCGGCGTGCAGGCGCAGGGCAACGGAGAAAAGGTCTCCGTCAAACTCGAGCAGAAACCTGACTTGTACAGCTGATTCTGACAGGCATCGACCTCTGAAGGGGCCGGCCGAGCAACTTGGCCGGCCCCATACTTTTAATCACTTTCCCCTATGACCTGCAACACAACGGAGTGATCGCCCATGAAAATCGCTTTGGATCCCACACCTTTCCACCTAACCCACGGGCTGCTGGACTTCCCTCAGCTCGCGGCGGACCTCGGGTACAAGTACCTGCAAATGACCCCGCACGCCGACTTCATCCCCTTCTATAACCATCCCAAGGCCGACGACGAACTGGTCTCGGACCTGAAGTCTGCCTGCAGGAAAGCCGGCGTCGAAATCGCGTCGGTACTGCCGGTCCTGCGTTGGTCCGGGCCGGATGCCGACGCGCAGGAAGCAGCCGTGCGGTACTGGAAGCGCGCCATCCGCATTGCTGTGGACCTGGGAGTGACGCAGCTTAACACCGAGTTCACTGGACGGCCCGAGAAGCCCGAAGAGTCGGAACGTGCGTTCTACCGTTCGATGGAGGAACTGCTGCCGATCATCGAGCGCGAGGGCGTGCACATCGCCATCGATCCGCACCCGGATGACTTCGTCGAGCAAGGCCTGGCCGCGTTGCGCGTGATCCGGGGCGTGAATTCGAAGAACATCGGCATGGTTTATGTCGCGCCGCATACCTTCCACATGGAGGACGCGCCGCTGGACATTATCCGCGCGGCCGGGAACCGGCTCCGCGTCGTCCACATCGCCGACACCATGGACCACCACCGCTCCAACGGCCTGCGGTACATCACCAACCCCGCCGGCAGTCCCGCCCGTGTGCACCAGCACCTGAAAATCGGCGACGGCGACGTGAACTGGGACGAACTGTTCTCCGGTCTGGCCGAAAACGGCTTCCTGGAGCGCGAAGAGACGGTCATGGTGTCGTGCGTCTTCGCCGAGAACGAGAACGCGGAGGAAGTGTCCCGCTATCAACTGGCCACCATGAACGACTACATCGGCAAGACCAAGCGGCGTGGCTGATTAGCCCTTTAGAACTTTGCCTAAACCGTTGCCTCTCCGGCGGCGTCGAAATCTTTGGAGGAAGTCGACATGACTCAGGAAGCACGAAAGCAACATACGAAATTGCCCCCTGATACCCCCGGCCCGCACAATAAGCGCCTCGGGCTGGTCGCGGTAATCGCTACCTTTGGTGGCTTGCTGTTTGGATATGACACTGGTGTCATCAACGGGGCGCTCGGCCCGATGGAGGAGGACCTGGGGTTGACCCCGACCACCCAGGGGCTCGTGGTCAGCATCTTGATCTTCGGTGCGGCGGTCGGCGCCCTGATCGGTGGCCGGCTGTCGGACGCGTACGGGCGGCGCCACAACATTGTCATGCTCGCGGTGGTTTTCATGGTCGGCACGCTCGGCTGTGTGTTTGCCCCAAACTGGGAAACGCTTGCCGTCTTCCGCTTTATCCTCGGCCTGGCCGTCGGCGGGGCTTCCGCGACAGTGCCGGTATACCTGGCGGAGGTCTCACCGGTGGAACGGCGCGGCAGCCTCGTGACCCGCAATGAAGTGATGATCGTATCCGGCCAGTTCGCAGCCTTCGTGATCAACGCCTTGATCTTCCAGTTCTGGGGTGAAAACGAGTCCGTGTGGCGCTGGATGTTGGCGGTGGCCGTGCTGCCGGCAATTGCATTGTTCGTTGGCATGCTCCGGATGCCGGAGAGCCCGCGCTGGTTGCTGTCGCAAGGCCGCGATGACGAGGCCCTGCAGGTCCTCAAGCAGGTCCGGTCACCCGAACGTGCCGAAGCCGAAATGGCCGAAGTCCATGCCCTAGCCGAGGAGGAAAAGGCATCGCAGACCGGCGGCTGGGCGGATCTCGCCGTGCCGTGGATCCGCCGGCTCATCTTCATCGGCATTGGTTTGGGCATTTTCCAGCAGCTGACGGGCATCAATTCGATCATGTACTATGGCACGCAGCTGCTTGAACGCGCCGGTTTCTCCGGCGACGCCGCGATCATTTTCAATACACTCAACGGCCTGTTCAGCGTGCTGGGCATCACCGTGGGAATCATGGTCATCAACAAGATCGACCGGCGCAAGATGCTGCTGGGCGGCTTCATCCTCACCACAACTTTCCACATCCTGGTGGGGCTGTCGTCCACGCTTCTTCCGGACAGTACATTCAAGTCGTATCTGATCCTCGTCTTCGTCGTCGCCTTCGTATTCTGCATGCAGGGCACCATGGGGCCGCTCGTTTGGCTGCTGCTGTCCGAGATCTTCCCGCTCAAGATCCGCAGTTTCGCCGTGGGCGTGTGTGTCTTCATGCTCTGGATCGCCAACGCCGTCGTCGCCTTCGCGTTTCCGCCTACGGTGGCGGCGTTGGGAATCGGCTCGACCTTCTTCATCTTCGCAGGCGTGGGTGTGGTGGCGATCCTCTTCGTTTATAAGATGGTCCCCGAAACCCGGAACAAGACACTCGAAGAGTTCGAGGATGAGTTTCGTTTCCAGCACTCACGATAGCCTCAACGCACTCGAGAAAGGCCTCTCAATATGACCATCATGGTTGCCGTTACCGACAGTCCAGAAGGCCGGAATGCCTTTGAAATGGCCATCGACGAAGCACGAATGCAGGGCAAGGATCTGGTGGCGGTCAATCTCACCCTCAGTTCCCTCGATCCGCCCGGTAATGCCGATGGTGTGAATATCCAGATCGTCGACCGCAGCGGACGTGAAGACCGGGATCCGGTCGCCGCCGTTCTGGACGAGATTGATACCCACCACGCCGACCGTCTCGTCATCGGACTCAAGCGCCGAAGCCGGGTTGGTAAAGCACTGCTGGGCAGCATCAGCCAACGGCTTCTGCTCGATTCACCAATTCCGGTATTGGCCGTCAAGCCGGAAACAGGTAACTGAGCCCGAAGACCCTTTTTAGCAAACCCTTGAGTGGAGCCCCGAAGAACCCGGGGCTCCTCTTGATTAAAGTGTCCGCCTAATCCGACCCGCCAATCACGTTCTGGTCCCAGTCGATGATGGAACCGGTCACCACACCGCTCCGGTCGGAGAGCAGGAACACGACGAACTCGGCAATTTCGTCGATCTGTCCCAGTTTGCCCATCGGAACCGAGGCGTTTGCCTTCTCGAGCCAGTCGTCTGACGCACCGTGGAACCGCCGCTGGATCGCGTCTTCACCCTCGGTGGCGGTCCAGCCGATATTGACTCCGTTGATCCGGATCCGGTCCCACTTGTGCGCGTGCGCGGCATTGCGGGTCACGCCCGCAAGTCCGGCCTTGGAGGCGACGTAGGGTGCCAGGAAGGGCTGTCCGCCGTGCTGGGACATCGTAATGATGTTGACGATATTGCCGGGTTCACCGCGTTCCTTCAGATGCTTGATGGCCTCGGACATGATGAAGAACGGCGCCTTCAGGTTCACGGCGACGTGTTGGTCGAAGAGCTCCGGCGTGGTGTCCAGCATGGTGCCCCGCGTCGTCAGTCCGGCTGCATTGACGACGGCGTCGAGCCGGCCAAAATGTTCGATGGTCCTGGTCACGGTGCCTGCCGCCTGCGCGCTGTCCGCCAGGTCGGCCTGGAAGAAGACGGCGGGCGTTCCCCGCTCGGAGAGCTGGGCGGCGACCTTCTCCCCGGCGTCGGAGGTCCGTCCTGTGATGGCGATTCCGGCCGCTCCTTGGGCGGCTGCCTCCGCCGCAATGCCGGCGCCGAGACCCTGGGTTCCGCCGCTGATTAATACGATTTTGCTGTCGAGCAGCTGTCCAGCCGTCATTTATGGAACTCCTTCAATGGAAATGGTTTTACCAGTGGCCGCCGATTCCGCCGCGGCGTCGGCCAGCACCAGGGCCGCAGCGCCGTCGTCGAAGCCCGGGGAACAATGCCTGCCGGCTTGGACGGACTCGACGAAGTGGCCCAGCTCCAGCCGGTAGGCATCCGCGTAGCGTTCGAGGAAGAAAGGCTCGTAGGCATCCGCCAGCTCGACGCCGTCGGCCCCGTATTTCCGGACAGTGGTGGGTGAGAGGTTGGCGGCACTGAGCATGCCGGTGCTGCCGAATGCTTCCAGCCGCTGGTCGTAGCCGTAGGAACTGTGACGGGAATTGGTGATCGAGACCAGTTCGCCGCCGCGGCTCCGCAGGGTCACGAGAACGGAATCGTAGTCGCCCGCGTCCTCGATGTAATCGCAGAACAGGTTGGACCCGGTCGCCGTCACTTCTACAATGTCCGGCAGGAAGAACCGGGCCATGTCGAGGTCGTGAATGGTCATGTCCCGGAAGATCCCGCCCGATACGCGGATGTACGCTTCGGGAGCGGGTGCCGGGTCCCGGCTGGTGATGCTCAGTTGTTCCAAGCGTCCTATTTCGCCGTCCGAGACCCGGTTGTGGATGGCGGCGAACGCCGGATCGAAGCGCCGGTTGAAGCCCATCATGAGCGGCGTATTGTTGCCCTCGATCGCGGCCCGGCAGTTCAGGACGCGCTGCACATCCAAATCAATCGGCTTCTCGCAGAGCACCGCCACACCGCGCTCCACCGCCGCCTGGATCAGGTCAATATGCGTGGGGGTCGGTGAACAAATGACGACGGCATCCAGGGCCCGGTCGGCGAACACCTCATCCATCGAGCCGGTCGCCGTGGCACCGTAGCGCGCAGCGAGTTCGTTGGCGCTGTCCAGCAACGGATCGGCCACCCACGCAAATTCGAGGCGGGAATCGGCGGCAATATTCGCGGCGTGGACCCTGCCGATCCGGCCGGAACCGCAGAGGGCCACCCGCAGCTTCGTATCGCGCATTCCAGCTTCCGTTGCCGGCCCAGGCGCCGGCAGATTCGATCCGTCCATAGTCATCACCGGCTTTCGTGCGTGGTGAGCCGGCGCTGCTGCTGCGCCTCCAGGGCGAGGGCAACGTCGCCGGCGGAAGCGCCTTCCTGCAGCGACCGCCACACGAGTTCAGCCTGCGATTCCGGCGCGATGCCGCCGACCGGCTGGTCCTCGTCCAGGTTCGTCGGGAAGCCATATCCCTCCGCGGATGCGGCGATAATGTTGCGCAGCGACCGTTCACCTGCGCCGCCGGACTTCAGCTCCCGCAGCACCGGATACAGCGCCTTCGACATGCCGGTCCGGTCAACCGTCTCCATCGCCCGGCCGAAAGCGGAGGAAATCTGCAGCAGGTTTGCCATCCGGCGGATGTCGTGGGACTTGTTGTGCCCTGCTCCGTGGAACAGCGCGGGATTGAAGAAGACGGCGTCGCCTTTTTCCAGCGGAAGCTGCACGTGGTTTTCCTCAAAGTAGGCGGTGAATTCGGGCCGGTGGAAGGCGAGGTAGCCGGCGTCGTACTTCTGCGAATGCGGCAGGTAGAGGGTGGGTCCGGATTCGATGGGCATGTCACAGTGGGCGACGGCGCCCTGCAGTGTCAGCGCTGCCGAGAGCAGATGGGTATGGGCAGGGTAGCGCGCGGCCTGCTCGCTGGACATGAAGCCGAGGTGGTAGTCGCGGTGGGCGGTCTGCGCGGCGCCTCCAGGGTTGACCACGTTCACCTGCGATGTCATCTGGTAGTTGGGGCCGAGCCAAGCCGCACAGATCAGGGCGAGGATGTCGTTGGCGTAGTAGTCGGCGAAAATATCCGGGTTCCGGACCGCCAACTTGTCCAAGGCTCCCCAGATCCGGTCGTTGGCACCCGGTTTGGCGAAGTGGTCGCCCGAGGCGGTTCCCGCGGCCTTCTGCTCGGCGATGATGGCATTGAATGCTTCAGTGGCGCGGTCCACCGTGGACGTATCGCTAAAGGCACCCTTGAAGACGACGATGCCCGGTCCCGAGGTCAATGCGCGGATCAGTTCCGCTTGGACGTCGGCGCGTTCCTTGTCGTTCCCGGCCTTCTCCAGCAACCGGCTGCCGTAGACGGGGACATTCTGCTCAACCGATGCGGCATGCGGATAGTCATCCGGCCGTGTTTCCTCGCTGACGACGGCGACGAAGTCGTCCAGGTTGCAGTCACCTTCACTGAGCCATTGCCGGGAGGTTGTCGTGGTGACGTTGTTGGTGGTTGTGGTCATTGAGTGGCTCCTTGGTGAGAGGGTGGATGGAGTAACTGCGTAGTCTCCACTCTGGTCCTGGCGAACGGCGTATGCAACGATAAAGTCCATCAGAAACCCCTCATGAGTCCATCAGCTCCGCTGATTGAAAGGAACCGGATGCCGCATACCTATACCGTCCGGGAAATCGCCCGCCAGGCCGGTGTCAGCGATGCGACCGTCGACCGGGTGCTGCATAACCGGCCTGGAGTCAGGCAGAACACCGCTGGACAGGTGCGCCAAGCCATCAAAGACCTTGATGCGCAGCGGACCCAGCTCGAACTCTCCGGCCGACGGTTCATGGTCGACGTAGTCGCAGATGCCCCTGGCAGGTTCACGTCCGCCGTCAGGCTCGCGCTGGAGTCGGTCCTGCCGCGGCTGCGGCCCGCCGTCTTCCGTGCACGCTTCCACCTGCATGAGCAGTGGGAGGTGGACGATTGCGTCGCCGAACTGGATGCGATCATCAAAAGGGGCAGTCATGGCGTGATTCTCAAGGCGCCGGACGTTCCGGAGGTGTGCGACGCCGTCGAACGTCTCCATGCTGCGGGCATTCCGGTGGTTACGCTGGTGACCGACCTGCCCGTCAGCGCCCGGGCGGCGTACGTGGGCATCGATAACCGATCCGCCGGAGCAACGGCGGCCTACCTGATGACGCAGTGGTTGGGAGACAATACCGGCACGGTGGCGGTAACCGTGAGCAATGACTTTTTTCGGGGCGAGGAAGAGCGGGAAATGGGTTTCCGCTCCGCCATCCGCTCGATGGATCCGCAGCGCCAGGTGCTGTATCTGCCGGGCAGTGATGGGCTTGACCGGACCGCCAACGTGTTGATGTCAGAGGCGCTGGAACGGCATCCGGAGATTGCCGGCGTTTACTCCATTGGCGGAGGCAATAACGGAATCGTCGACGCCTTCGAGGTAGCTGGCAGGCCGTTGCAGGTCTTCATTGGCCACGATCTCGTTCCCGAAAATGTGGCAATGCTGCGCTCGGGAGTGATGAATGCTGTACTCCACCACGACTTCCGGGTGGACGTTGACCGGTGCTGCCGCATCATTATGGGAGCCCACGGCGCGTTACCCGGACCCGACGACGGCGAAGTTTCCAAAACCGATGTCATTACTCCCTTCAATATCCCGGCCGGCTTCTGATCCACCCCGCCGGCACTGTCGGATTCCGATGGCCGAAACCGCGTATTACACCGGAATTATGCGGGTTCCGTTACCGATTTGTAACTTGGGAAGTGGTTTGTGATACGCTGGAGGTGCACGGAAGGAAAGGACACACCCGTCCAATTTTTCTTCGTTGTCCATCGCTGAATAAACGCTCGAAGAGAGCACTCAAGCAGAATTGCTCCCGCAAGGGTCTGGCCGTCATGGTTTCAGGAACGAGCGGTGAGCGGCTCGCCCGGCTGGGCGAATCCCCGTCGCGACACAAGCGGCTATAGGAAGCATCACAACACAGAAGAAAATGCGCTGCGTTGTATCTGCATGTCCTTGAGGGGTGTCTCCGGCCAAATCATGATCAAGCACCTTCGTCCCCCCTGGGCAAAGGTGAAGCCAAAGCCTTGGCGCTTTGGTCGGTCACATATTCGAAAGGTAAATGATGTCATTACTAGAGGCCACCCGCGCCCAGCATACCGCCACCACTGAGCGCGCCACCTCCGCTCAGCCGGTTTCCGACAATCGGACTGCAGGTAAAGCCCTTGCCGTAGTGAGGATCCTGCTCGGATCCATCTTCCTGTGGGCGTTCCTCGACAAGATGTTCGGTCTGGGTTTCGCGACCACGCCGGAAGCATCCGTCCTTGCCGGCGCATCGCCGACTGCAGGCTTCCTGGGCAGCCTCGAAGGCACCTTCGCTCCGATGTTCCATGCCATGGCCGGGAACGTGCTGGTTGACTTCGGCTTCATGCTCGGCATGCTCGGCCTGGGCCTCGCGCTCATCCTCGGCATCGGACTGCGTTTGGCCGCTGTCGGCGGCGTCATCATGATGGGCATGCTGTGGCTCACAGCCCTGCCGCTGATCAACAACCCCGTCCTTGACGAGCACGTCATCTACGCTGCTGTCATGGTCGCCCTGGCCGCGACGCACGCAGGCAACACCTGGGGACTGGGCTCAGTACTGGCCCGCAACAACAGCCCCCGGTGGATTCGCTAAATAGATTCCGCAAGCACGGCTGGATCAGCCTTTGAAGGGAAGCCGGGCATCAATGTCCTGCTCATCCCAGACCTGGCGGATCCAGCCGTGCGCCGGATCATCACTGATCAACCATTGCCGGACCGGACCAGGTCCGGCCATGACGTTTAAGTAGTAAAGATCGTAGCCCGGTGCCGCCATGGCCGGTCCGTGCCAGCCGTAAGGAACCAGCACGACGTCGCCGGTACGCACCTCCGCGTTTACGTCGATGGGACGTCCGTCGGAGGCATATACCCGCTGATAACCCATGGCGTCCGCCTCAGCAGGAGCCGGTGAATCCTTGGCAATCTGGGTTTCGAAATAGTAGATCTCCTCGAGGTTCGTTTCTCCCTCGGCCTCCACATCATGTTTGTGCGGAGGGTAGGAGGACCAGTTGCCAGCCGGAGTCAGCACTTCGCAGACAATGAACCTGTCGGCTTCCAATGCCGCCGGCGTGCCAAAATTATGCACTTGGCGGGAACAGTTTCCCGCGCCACGCAACTCGACCGGTATTTCATCCGCCTTGATCAGCCGGGCAGGATAGGAATTCTTCGCCGGCGCCGATGCGACAGCGACCCTGCCGCCGTCGTTGGTTCCAATGGTGATGGCCGTATCAGTTCCGGAGTAGAAAACGTCGGAGGGCCCGGTGAAGACAGAGTCGCGGCCGCCCAGCGCGTATTCCTCTCCGCTCGCCTGAACGGTGAAGGAACCATTAAGCGGAATGACGATGCGCTCCTCGGCCTTTGACGTCAGTTCGAGGCGTTGCCCGGCTGCCATTTTGGCCACCCGAATGCCCGTGTGCTTCCAGCCCTCAACCTTGGCGGCCGATTCATCCGTACCCAGCGAAACGGCCCAGTCTCCATCCGCGGCAGTCCCCGCAGGATAAACCCAATTCGTCACAGTGCTGCCTTCCAGTCAGTGTCGATTCTTCTTGGTCCAGCGGCTAGCGCTGGACCAAAGTCATTTCAAAGCTGTATGAGTCGCCCCGGTAGACGTGCTGCCCGGTTTCAACCACCCGGCCGGTGTCATCGAACGCCGTGCGTTCCATCGTCACCAAGGCTGCCCCGGGCTCGACCTGGAGCTGTTCGGCCTGATACTCATTGGCGATCACGGCGCCGATCCGCTGCTGCGCGAGCCGGAAATTGACTCCCGCGGCGCGCAGCAGTTCGTACAGGCCGTGCTCCTTCAAGGTCTCGGCGTCCAGTTCGGCAATGTCGTCCCGCACCTGGTTTTCCATTAGGGCCAGCGGTTTGCCGCCCACGCTGCGCAGCCTGGTAAACCGGTACACCGACGCGCCCGGCTCCACGTGCAGCAATTCCAGATCCCGCTTGTCCGCCTCAGCGTGCGAGAAAGCCAGGATCTCCGTTACCGGTTTGGCACCGCCGCGGTGCAGGTCATCGAACAAGCTCGACAGCTCCAAAGGCCGGCGGAACTGCCCCGCGACCACCTGCGTTCCGACCCCGCGCTTGCGGACCAGCAGTCCGGAGCGGACGAGTTCGTCCATCGCTTTGCGCATGGTGGGCCGGGACAGGCTCAGCTGTTTGGCCAGGTCGATCTCATTCTGCAGTTTGGTGCCCGGTTCCAGGTCACCACTGTGAATGGCCTGCTCGATTCCCTGCACCACCTGGTGGTAGAGCGGCACGGGCGAGGCCCGGTCGATATGCAGGTTAAGCGGGAAAGCCACGATGGTCTCCTGATGGATTCCAGCCAGTTGTGCCGGCCTTTGTCTGGTTGATAGGACAAGAAAACTCGTTTCTCAGCGTAACAGCGCCCTCTGCACATGCCTAGCTTCTCCGTTCTGATCCGCAAGTTAGACCGCAAAGGCTGACCGGAATGCGGCGAGGGCTTGGTCTCCGGCCGCGACGCTATCGCCACCGACGGCGCCGGCCTCCATTCCGATGACTCCGGAGTAACCGGTGTGTTTGAGGGCTGAGGCGACTGCCTGGTAGTTGATTTCGCCGGTTCCCGGTTCGAACCTGCCGGGAACGTCGGCTACCTGCACTTCACCGATGTGCGGGAGGGCGGTCCGGACGAGTTCGATCAAGTTTCCCTCACCGATCTGGGCGTGGTAAAGGTCGAGCATCATTTTCACGTTGGGATGGTCTGCCGCTGCGACCAGTGCGAGCGTGTCCTTGGCACGTGCCAACGGTATGCCGGGGTGACCAACGATGGTGTTGAGGTTTTCGAGGGCAAACGTCACGCCGTGCCTCTCGCCGAGGCGGGCCAGGCGCTCCAAGGTGCGGAGACCGGTGAGCCACATTTCCCCGGTGGCGCGGTGCACGGGCCGGACGGCGAGTCCTCCATCGCCGAGTTCGGAGGGATGGATCACCATGCGTTCCACTCCCAGTTCCAAGGCGGTGGGAATGAGCTTTTCCGCGGAGGCCGGAACTTCGTCGCAGTTATCGGGATCGATGAGGCTGCCGCCGAAGTAGCCGGTCATCGATGAAAACCGCGCTCCGGAGGCCGCCAGGGCGGAAACGTCCCGGTCCCGCGTGTCCCAAAGATCGACGTCGAAGCCCTGGTCATGGATCCGGCGCACCCGTTCGATCAGCGGCAGTTCTCCATAAACCATTTCGGCGCAGACTGCGAGTCGAAAGGTCATGCGAGTTCTCCCATCTGTGCGACTTCTGGCTCCGACGGTCGCAGCTCGGCGACGGAGGCGACATCCACAGGGACACCGGTCGCGGCTGACTCGACGGCGGCGAGTGCCAGGGTGAGTGCGTTCCGGGCGTCGGTCCAGCCGGGACCCGGTTTTCCCGGGGCGCCCGAGCCTTCGCGGCGTGCTTTTACGACCTCAGCGAAGTGGGCAACTTCGGCGGTGTAAGCATCGTGGAACAGGTCCACGTTCCGCCTGATGGTGGCCGATTCGATGCCTGCGGCGGTGTAGCTGACAGCACTGGACGCCTGGGGTCCGCCGGCTGACACCATGCCGGCCGAACCGAACACTTCACCTCGGACGTCATAGCCGTACAGCGCATTAAAGTTCGCCTCCGCAACCGCGATGGCCCCGTTGCTGTAGGTAATGGTGACAACAGCCGTGTCCAGCAGTCCGCCGGCCTTCGCCTCCGGCGCCACCAGGGCGTCGGCCACCGCGTAAACCCTGACCGGGACAGCTCCGGGATTCAACCAGTTCAGTGTGTCGAAGTCATGAATCAGGGTTTCCAGGAAAATCGTTCCAGGCGCGATGCGCTCCGGATTGGGGATTCCTGCCGCGCTGCCTGGATCGCGCGTCAGCGACCGAAAGAGTTGGGGAGTTCCGACTGTGCCGTCGTCTATCAGCGCCCTTGCCGCAGCAAAGTCGCTCGAATAGCGGCGGTTGAAGCCAATCTGTACGACGATCCCGGCAGCCTCCGCCGCTTCCATGGCCGCATCCAGTTCCTCGATGCTTCGGGCAGCAGGTTTTTCGCAGAACACGTGCTTGCCTGCCCGCGCGGCTGCTGTGATGAGATCAGCATGGAACCGGGCCGGGGCCGCGATGAGCACGGCATCCACCTCGGGATCATTCAGTACATCGGCGGTGCCCGCGCTGGTCTTTGCTACTCCCAGCCTGGTGGCCAACTCTTGGACGGCGGTCGTCGCAGGGTCGGCGATGGCCTCGAGCCGGGCATTCGGAATGCGGTTGGCAATGGACTCGGCGTGGAACTTCCCGATCCAGCCGGCGCCGAGCAGGCCGATACGAACCGGCGCTTGGTGGTCCACCTCTTGCTGAAGATAAGTCATCGTGATTCTCCTGTTCTGGTGCTGGCTCTCTTGGAGTTGCTGCCTCACCAGCTTCCGGCCGACGTAACGGAATTGCAACTGATGTGCATATGTCCTGACATACTATTGACTTTTGTGAAGCATGTCACGATGATGGAGTCCACATGGCCATGCATTGGGGTGTGTGGCGAGACGGAGGGGCAGACTCGTGGACCGGCATCTGGCCGGACGCCGCACGTAAACGAAGGAGATTAGGGTGGCAAAGAAATTTTCCTGGCGCAGAGCGTCAATTGCATTGATGATGGGTTCCGCATTGGCGCTGTCGGGTTGTTCCAGCGAGGGCGGGCGGGAACCTGCCGCCGAGGGAACCGGTGGTGGCGGCCAGGTCGCCGATACCGAACGGATGACCATCGCGCTGATTACCCACGCCGCTCCCGGCGACACGTTCTGGGACATCGTCCGCAAGGGTGCGGAGACGGCGGCGAAGAAGGATAACGTCGAGCTCCTCTACACGGCCGATCCGGAGGGTGGCCGCCAGGCCCAATTGGTTGCCCAGGCGGTGGACCAGGGAGTAGACGGCATCGCCGTCACGCTTGCCAAACCCGATGCACTCAAGTCAGCACTCAAGGAGGCGGAGGAGGCAGGAATTCCGGTCGTAAGCCTCAACGCCGGCGAGGATGCATCTGCGGAGCTTGGGGCCTTCACCCACTTCGGCCAGAACGAAAAGGTCGCCGGTGAAGCAGTGGGCGAAAGACTGGATGAAATGGGCATGACCCATCCCGTCTGTGTGATCCAGGAGCAGGGCCACGTCGGCCTCGAAGCCCGGTGTGCCGGCGTCAAGGAAGTCATTCCCGAAACGGAAATCCTGTATGTCCAAGGAACCGACATGACCCAGGTCCAGTCCACGGTTACGGCGAAGCTTCAAACCGGCGGCAGCAACATCGACTCCATCATCGGGTTGGGTGCACCGTTCACCTTGACCATCCTGCAGTCGGTCGAGGAAGTCGGAAGCGACGTCACCGTGGCTTCGTTCGACCTCAATGCCGAACTGGCGCAGAAGATTGTCGACGGCGATATCGCCTTCACAGTCGACCAGCAGCCGTTTGTCCAGGGTTACATGGCCATTGATTCGCTGTGGTTGAACAACATGGGCGGCTTTACGGTCGGTGGTGGGCAGCCGGTTCTGACCGGTCCGGCCATAGTTGACCAGGAGCAGGCCGAGCAGGTGCTGGAATTCGCCAAAGACGGTATTAGGTAAAGACCACCATTCCGGTTCAGGGCGTCGCACGACGCCCTGAACCGGACCAAGTAGGAGATATTTTCATGACGACTGCCGTACTTCCCAAGAGCGACGAACGCCTTGGACGGCGAACCATCCTTCAGGGTGCACTGATGAGGCCGGAAGTCGGCTCCTTGGTCGGTGCCGTCGCACTGTTCATCTTCTTTGCCCTCGTGGCTGATGCCTTCCTCGAGCCAAATTCGTTTGCCACCGTGCTTTACGGTTCCTCCACTATCGGCATCATGGCCGTCGGGGTGGCACTGCTGATGATCGGTGGCGAATTCGACCTCTCCACTGGTGTCGCTGTGATCAGCACAGCCCTTTCGGCCTCGCTGTTCAGCTGGTACTTCGCAATGAATGTCTGGGTCGGCGTCGTCCTGGCCCTGATCGTGTCCCTGCTGATTGGCCTTATCAACGGAATCATCTTTATCAAGACGAAGCTGCCCAGCTTCATCGTCACGCTGGCAATGTTCCTGATGTTGACCGGATTGAACCTGGCTCTGACCCGGCTCGTGGGCGGCAGCGTCGCATCGCCGTCGATATCGGATCTTGACGGGTTCGAGAGCGCGAGCGTGATCTTCGCATCCTCGGTAAACATCGGCGGTGTCAGCGTACGGACGATCGTATTTGTCTGGCTTGCCATGGTGGCTGTCGCGACGTGGATCCTGATGCGCACCAAGGTCGGCAACTGGATCTTCGCCGTCGGCGGCGATGCCGAGGCGGCCAGGGCCGTCGGCGTTCCGGTCAGCGCGACCAAGATCGGGCTGTTCATGGGGGTCGGATTCTGCGGCTGGGTGCTGGGAATGCATAAACTCTTCGCGTTCGACCGCGTGCAGTCCGGTGAAGGTATTGGCAACGAGTTCCTCTACATCATTGCCGCCGTCATTGGAGGATGCCTGCTCACCGGCGGCTACGGTTCAGCCATCGGCGGAGCTATTGGTGCCTTCATTTTCGGGATGGCGAATAAAGGCATCGTCTACGCACAGTGGAACCCGGACTGGTTCAAATTCTTCCTGGGGCTGATGCTGCTGCTGGCCACTATCATCAACATCGTCGTCAAGCGCCGAGCGGAGTCGAGTAAATGAAAACCCAGACACTGGAAAAAGACGGGACGCAAGCCGGCGGCGACGCGCACCTGCTGGAATTGGACGGCGTCGGAAAGCACTATGGAAATATTATGGCGCTCGCCGATGTCACGATGGCGGTCGACAACGGACGGGTCACATGCGTCCTTGGCGACAATGGGGCCGGGAAGTCGACCCTGATCAAGATCATTGCCGGACTCCACCAGCACGATGAAGGCACGCTGAAAGTCATGGGGGCAGCGCGGAAACTGGGATCTCCACGTGACGCCCTCGACGCCGGCATCGCCGCCGTCTACCAGGACCTTGCGGTGGTGTCCCTGATGCCGATCTGGCGCAATTTCTTCCTCGGTTCCGAGATCACCACCGGTTTTGGGCCGTTCCGCCGGCTCAATGTCGAGAAGATGAAGGAGATCACCAAGAAGGAACTGGCCGACATGGGCATCGACTTGCGCGACGTGGATCAGCCCATCGGCCAACTGTCCGGCGGCGAGCGCCAATGTGTGGCCATCGCGCGGGCGGTCCACTTCGGTGCGAAGGTGCTCATTCTCGACGAGCCCACCGCGGCGCTCGGCGTGAAGCAGTCAGGCGTGGTCCTCAAATACATCCTGCAAGCGCGGGACCGCGGACTGGGCGTCATCTTCATTACCCACAATCCGCACCACGCCTATCCGGTGGGAGACCGTTTCCTGCTGCTCAAACGCGGCAAGCCACTGGGTTATTACGAGAAGAACGAAGTGACACTGGACGAAATCACCGGCATGATGGCCGGCGGTGCCGAACTTGAAGAGCTGGCCCACGAACTCGCCTCCATGGGCGGACATGACGAGCAGGAACGTGAAGTGGAATCCGAACTCGCAGCAACCAGGGGAAAACGCGCCGCGACGTGACATTTCCCAACTGAAAATGACCGGCGCCGATAACATGGCGCCGGTCATTTCCGTGTGGGTCGCGGGGTGGATCAGGCCACGGCTGCCGACTCCGCGGCTTCCCTCAGCACCGAGGCTGCGGCTTCCAGGCCTTCGATCCGGCCCAGGGAAACATCTTCATGCTCGATGTTGACCGCCATATCGGGGTCGACGTCGTGCAGCGCTTTGAGGAATTCCGCCCAGAAATCCTTGTCGTGGCCCCGGCCGAGGGCAACAAAATCCCAGGCGGAGTCCTTCGGCCACTCGTTGGCATATTCGTGACCACCCAGTGACGTGCGCTCTTCGTGTTCGCCGAGCCGCCGGAACCGATTGTCCAGCACACCGTAAATCTTCGCGTTCTCGTTGATCCGCACATCCTTCGCCGCCGCGTGGAACACCAGCGGCCCCAGGTGGCGGACCGCGGTGATGGGATCCATTCCCTGCCAGAACAAGTGACTCGGGTCCATCTCTGCCCCGATGTTCGTGGCGTTCGTCCGCTCGACGAGTTCGATCATGGTTGGTGGGCTGAAGACGACGTTCTGGGGGTGCATTTCAATGGCAACCTTCACGCCGTTATCGGCCGCCAGGGCGTCGATCTCCTTCCAGAAAGGCACGGCGACGTCGTTCCACTGGTAGTCGAGCACGTCCAGCGAACCGGAATTCCAGGCATTGACGATCCAGTTCGGCATGGTGGATCCGGGTTCCCCGCCAGGCAGGCCCGACATGGTGACGACACGGGTCTGTCCCAGCGCCCCTGCGGCACGGATGGTGCGGCGCAGATCGTTGGCGTGCGCCTCACAGATGGTCGGATTCGGGTGCAACGGGTTGCCGTTGGCATTCAGGCCGGCCAAGGTGACGCCCTTTTCCTCGAAGATGCCGAGGTAGTCATCACGGGCGGACTGGCTCTCGAGGATGTCATCGATGGGAATGTGCACGGGCGGGAGGAAGCCGCCGTAGTTGATTTCGGCCGCGTCCAGTCCAAGCGACTTGATGACGTCGAGGGCCTCGGGAAGTGGACGGTCGTGCAGGATGGCCGTGTAGACACCGAGTTTCATAGTTTTACCTTCATTCCCTCGCCGAGTGCCGATTCGGTCACCGCAGCTAGCATTTCCATATTGTGGACGCCTTCATCGAAAGAGGCGCACCGGGGGAGGGATGCTGATTCATCCAGACCGGCAACTTCATCGAGGAACGCCCGAGCTTGGTACGCAAAGGCTTCGTTCTGGCCAAAACCCACGCCCGGGGCATCCATCGCCAGGCCGGCCGAGAGGTAGGGGTGCTCGGGGCCAAGAATGACCTGCCGGTAGCCGTTCTGCGATGAAGGTCCATCTTTGAGGAAGAGTTGAATTTCGGATGGGCGGCGCTGATCGAAGCGGGCAGCTCCGTTCTCGCAGAACACTTCGAAGACGAGTGAATTGGCGTGCCCGGCAGCGACGCGTGATACCTCGAGGGCTCCGACACCGTTGGCGAACTCGGCGGAGAATGCGGCGTAGTCATCGTTCTCAACATCCGCGTATTCGTCGCTCACTTCGACGTGGTCGTGACCCATGACGGCTCCCAGCGGCATCGGGCGGCGGTTTATGACTGTGCTTAAGCGCCCGCCATTCACCGACACAACGTCACCGCAAAGGAACTCGGCAACATAGCTCAGGTGACTGCCAACATCGGCCAGAGCACCCGAACCAGGACCACCCTTGTAGCGCCAGCTCATCGGCGCTTGCGGGTCCGACGCGTAGTCCGTCCAGTAACGTCCGCTGAAGTGCAGGACCGAACCGAGCACTCCATCCTGGATAAGTTCCCGGATATAGGCAATGCCGGGCGTGCGGCGGAAGGTAAATCCTACCCGTGCAATCGAGGACGAGGCAGCGGCGGCCTCGGCCATTGCACGCCCATCGGCGACGGTGTCGCTAAGCGGCTTCTCGCAGAGGACATGCTTTCCCGCCTTGAGCAAGCCTTCGACCGCTTCCCGGTGCAGTGAATTAGCAATTACCACGCTAACGACGTCGATATCGTCCGCCTCAGCGATGGCCTGCCAGGAAGAATCCGTGCGTTCATACCCAAACCGGCGGGCAGCAGCCAAACCGAAGTCGGCGTTCACGTCTCCAATGGATACGAGTCGTACGGGTGGGAGGTCCGGTTCGAACAATGTGGGTGCGGTCCGGTAGGCGGCGGCGTGGGCCTTGCCGGCCATGCCAGCGCCAATAACCGCGACGCCGATGCTGTCTGGCATGCTTTTCTCCTTCGAATATCGCGCCGCAGCGCGGGAACCCGTTTCAGGGTAGATTGGACGACGCTTTTGGAGCGCTCCATCGAGCGTATGTTCGTCCTATTGTCCTGTCAAGAGAATTAAGGAAGTATCGAACGGGCGGGATCTCAGCGGCACGATGCTGCCGCCGTCGTACGCCCGTCACTGACCGCCGCCGTCAGCAGGTAGAAGTAGAATTCAACTCGCGTCGAGTGGGAAGACATGACGAAGCCGAGTGGGAAGACATGACAAGGAATGCCGGATGGAAGCGAGGGTTGTCAGTAGATGAACAGCACTGATCCGGCCCGCCGTCCGACTATCTACGATGTGGCACAGGCGGCGGGCGTCTCGAAATCGCTGGTGTCCCTGGTCTTGCAGAAATCATCGAAAGTGAGCCAGACCCGGCGGAAAGCAGTCGAGCGGGCCATTGCGGAACTCGGCTACCGGCCGAGCCAAGCAGCCTCATTCCTCGCGGGATCGGAGACACGCACCATCGGCGTCGTTCTCGACGATTTCCGTAACCTTTGGTTTGTGGAACTCCTCCGTGGACTGCAGCGCGAACTCGAACCCAATGGATTCCGGATTGCCGTGGTGGACACGCATCTCAACGCCCACGTCGAGACCAATCCGCTCGACGGTTTCCTGGCGCTGCGCGTCGACGGAATCGTCATAGCCGCAGAACCGACAGAAGCCATGCTCAACGTCAAAGGCGTCCCCGTCGTCGTCGCCGGCAGCAGGGAGCGCACCGTGCCGGATTCCGATATTGTCGCCAACGATGACCTCCGCGGGGGACGCCTGGCAACGCAGCACCTGCTGGACCTCGGCCATCGCATGATCGGCCACGTTACCGGCGCGGGACGGGCGGGCCGGCTGCGCGAACAGGGCTACAGCTCGCTGATGGACTCGTCGGGGCTGGTGCCCCGTATCGCGGGTTCAGGCGGCGCGACCACTGAGGCGGCAGGTTACGAGTCGGCAATGGAGCTCCTTGACTCCTGGCCGGAACTGACCGCGGTTTTTGCTGCGAACGACACCATGGCCATGGGCGTGATGGCCGCCATCCACGAGCATGGGCGCCGCGTGCCGGAGGACTTTTCGTTGGTCGGCTATGACAACTCTCCGCTCGCCAGCACCCGCCTGCTGCGGCTGACCACCATCGATGGCCAAAGCGAAAGGGTTGGTTCCGAGGCGGCGCACTACATCCTCTCCCGCATCGGGAACCAGGGCACCGGACCGAGGGAAAAATTCGTGGAACCGGAGCTGGTGCTGCGTTCATCAACCGCAGAACTGAAGGCATAATCTGCAAGGACCCGGCAGGGCCGGACTGCACCACGCCCGGTCCTACAGCTGCGGCACGCAGATCCCTTGGCCAAGTTTGGCGAGGCCGGTCAGGTCGCCGGCGCCGAAACCCGTAACTTCCAGGTTCGATTCGGCATACATCAATTGGGAGGGATCGTTCACATGATCCAGCCCGACGACGTGGCCCAACTCGTGCATCACGATGGCACGGGCCTGCTCATAGCCGCCGGGGAAGCCGGCCAAATCCGCAATTTGGGGTGCGTCCAGCATCATCGCACCGCTGACATACGCCGTCGGCGAGCCACTGGACGAGACAAAGGAACTTCCGCCCAGACCGATGGTTCCTCCTGCCACTTCGGGTTCCTCATCCGGCGTGACCCACGCGATCAGGATCGGTGCCCAGCGGTCGCCGTAAAGGTCCTCCTGGACGAGGTCCCGGCGTTCCGACGGATCCTCCTCGGTCAAACCGTCGTAGACGAACTGCAGTCCCGTGGCCGCGGAGACGCTGGCGATGGCTTCGGTAATCATGCGCTCGCCGTCGTCGGGCATGTTGTCGGCGCGGATCACATAGTGCAGCGGTCGGCACGGGTCGTAGGCAACATACCCCTGTGAGCCACGGCCTGGGTTCATGAAGCTGTAGGAGTCGCTCTGCACGTCCAACGGGGGAGGGGTCCCCAACGGGTCGGCCTCCAACTCGTACCCCGGGGTCGGCGGATCGACCTGGAACGTGGTCCCATCCGAGTCGAAGGTATCCAACGTGCCGCTGGCGGCGCCTGGATCCTGCGGCGCGGTGCCGAAGCCGGCCTGGGGAATGAGCGATTGACCCGAGTAGAACCAGGCACCGATGGTCAGTGCCGCAACGGTGAGCAATACCATGAGTCCGCGGAACCGGCGGCGCGGCCTGGCAGGCGGTTGGTAGCCGTAGCCATAGCTGGGCGGCAGGTTCCGGCCTGATTTCGTGGAGCCGTAGCGTCCCGGGCTTCCTGTCCCGGCGGGCTTGTAACCGAAGGAGGGTCCTCGCGGTCCGCGGGGATGCTGGGACGGGAAATCGCTCCAAGGGCCAGGTGGTTCGGGTTCGATGCCGACGGCTTCATCCAGTGCCCACTGCGGAATCCGTCCCGAGGGGGAGCGGCGGACGCCGTCGAAAGGGACCGGGACCACTCCGTCGTCGGACCCGTTCTCTGACTCGGCACGTGGCTGATCGTCCGCTGCTCCGGACGAGCGGCGTCCGTGCCGGCGGTCGGGCGGCTCCATTGGCCCTGCGCTCATGTGTCCCCCCAAGGACTGTTAATGGCTCAATCCTACGTGACTATGCAACCGTTACGCCGAAGAGCAGACCCAGCAGATAAGTGACCGCCGCGGCGCCATAGCCAATGCCCAGTTGCCGCAGTGCCCGCTTGATCGGCGGGGCCCCTGAAAGGAGTCCGACGACGGCGCCGGTCGCCAGCAGTGCCAGCCCGACCAGGACGGCGGCGACAATCGCGGCGATAAGACCCTGCAGGCCGAAAATATAGGGCAGTACCGGCATGATGGCGCCGGACGCGAAAAAGCAGAAACTGGAAATGGCTGCGCCCCAGCCGGTTCCAACCGCTTCATGCTCCTCACGTTTACTTTCAACCTCGGGTTCCTGCAGGGACAGGCTCGGATCACAATCGCAGCTGTAGATACCCATCCGCTCGGCGGCCCGGTGCTCGGCTGCCTCCTGGGACATGCCGCGGGCCCGGTACACCAGCACCAGCTCATTCGAGTCGATATCCAGCTGGGATGCGGCCGTGAGCGTGATCTGGGTCGGCCGCGATGCGCGCAGCAATTCCCGCTGTGAACGCACCGAAACGTATTCGCCTGCACCCATGGACAGTGCGCCGGCGAGCAGACCTGAGATGCCGGCGGCGAGCACGATTCCACTGCCGACTCCGGTGGCGCTCATTCCGATGACGAGGGCCAGATTGGATACCAGTCCGTCGTTGGCCCCAAAGACGGCCGCCCGGAACGAGCCGGACAAGCGGTTCCGGCCCCGGGTGGCAAGACCACGGACGACTTCCTCATGGATCTGCTCGTCGGCAGCCATGGCGGCCGTGGCGTCGTCGTCGTTGGCGTAGGGCGAGCGGCCCTCCGCGCGCTGAGCGAGGGCGAGGACAAAGACGGATCCGAACCGTTTGGCGAGGTAGCCGAGGACGCGGTTGCGCACCGACGGCCGGCGGGGGGTGCCGGCGTGTTCGCCGAGCAGGGCCAGCCAGTGCTGCTCGTGCCGGCCTTCTGCCTCGGCCAAAGCGAGCAGGATGGAACGTTCCTCACCCCTGCGTTTGCGGGCCAAGTACCGGTAGACGGCGGCTTCGGCGCGTTCATCCGCGAGGTACTGCTCCCATCGGCGGACATCCGATGCGGACGGCTCGGGCCGCTCGGGTCTGTCCGGGGCGGGGGATTGGGGGTCGGTCACAGCTTACGCTCCTGATCGGCAGACCGGCCGTGGTGAATAGCTACACTCCGGCCAGTCAACAGCCGGCGGAAACCGGCTCTATTCGTTCTGACCGAAGGTCTCGCTCGCCCAGGGTTGCTGGGTGGGCTGCCGGGCGGCCCATGAGGGCTACCAGTATGTCGACAGACCGCTGCGCCTGAGTTCCGGCGGGCCGGATTCCAAGCAGTGGGAGCTACTCCCCTTCGCGGCCTCCATTCTACAGGACCGGCACGACGGCGGGCCATTCCACCCGCCGTCGCACCGGTTTAGGGTGTGTCCGCCGTCGCACCTCCCGGCGTCGCTCTGCACGCCAGCCCAATATTCGTTATCCCGCACTGGGCACAAACAGACTGTGCCCACGACGCAGCATCGAACTGTGGGCTGGCCTAACGGTTACTCGACCAGATCCGCTGCCACGGCTCAGCCCGACTGGGCCTGCGTCAGCGGAATGAGGCTGAAGTGGACGGGTTCGCCGGCACGGTTTTCGTGGCTGGCGACCGTGATGGTCAGGACCTCCAGGTACGGGTTCCACTGCGCCGGCCGGATCGCCTGCCGCAGGGCATCCTCGATCCGCCAAGGCTCCGGGTGGAAGTGTTCCTCCCAGCCGCGCGGAACGGCGAAACCAATAGTGCCATTCAGCAAATCGATGGCAGGCAGCACGCTGATCTGCTTCGTGGCCTGTGGAGGAAGAGTGGGTTCCGGAACATTCAGGTCCGCCGGGTCAATGCAGTAGTCGGCAGAAGTCCCGGGGGAAAGTACGGAAGTATCGCTGGACATGGCCAGCTCCTTTCGGAGTTGCTCTTGCCCGCAACGGTTGATGCAGGCCGCTTCGTCATCCGAACCACCCAAGAACATGGGGTTGGTGCGTGGCCAAGTCGGAGCTTGTTGCTCGGTGGAGCGGCCACATCTCGTGAAGCTTTCTAGAACTCTAGCGGACGACGGCGGCTTCCGTCACGGATTGCGAAGTATTACGCGCCGCGGGTCTCGCCGGTAGGACGCCGAACACCTAGCCGTGTTCAGGGCGCGTGTCCCCCCGGTCCTCGCGACGCCGTCGCCACCACGGACGGCGCCCGGCCTTACCTCCGGTATGGTCCGCGAAGGAGGGGCCGGATCTGGCCGTCCGGCGTTCACGCCACCGTGCAACTTCCCGTTCTATGTCCCGGGTCGGCGTTACCACCGGTGGGCCGCCGAGCAGTTGGCGTCGTGCTTCGATCACACGCGCGTTGAAGTCCGACACCGTTTCACGGACGCCGCGCTCGGATACCTGCTCGTCAAGCCGATCGTCGAGCCCGGCGTCTTCCGTCCGCAGCAAATAAGCGGCTGGCCCGAGCCCCTTAATCTGTTCCCGCTCGATAAGGCCTTTGACCCACCAATCGGGGTCGAGGCTGGTGCCCCACCGGGGGAGAGGTTTACCGGCAAGGGATGGCGGTTCGGAGCCGGAATCGGACTGCAGGGGTTCTTGAGCGGATGGGGCTGAACCAACCGATTGAGTCGAGCCGGATGATTGAGCTGATGGAGCCGGCGCGTCCGACTCGCCCTCCTCGGCCCTGTCGCTCTCCTCGACCGGGCGCCCCTCCGCCTGGCGCGCGGCGCGGTACCGGGCGGCCCGCCACAACGGATCGTCCTGCTTACGCTTCTTCGTCATCGGCTCCAGCCACCTCCGGCGTACTTCAGTGCCGTTTAGTGCCCGCCCCAGTCCTGCGGCACCAGTTCAACCATTCTAGTTCCGCCGCCCGACGACGAAAGGCGGGACCACGTTGCCGTGACCCCGCCCTTTGGCCGAACCAGTGTCGTTACGGACGGCTGCCGGTCGGTTCCTCGTGATTCTCGTCGACGGCGATGTCTTCGACAGTCAACGCTTCGATCCGCTGAGGCCTTTCATGCTTCCGCAGCCGTTTGACCAGGTTGGCGAACATGATGATCAGCACGAACGCCAGCGGAAAGGCTCCAATGATGGTTCCTGTCTGTACCGTGCCGATCACCGAGATCCCGCCCAGCGTCAGCAAGGCCACGGTGATCGCGGCAATGCTGACCACCAGGATTACCCGGAAGCTCCGGCTGGGCGTCTTGGACGAGGCCACGAAACCGGAGAGTGCGTGCACCCCGGAATCCAACGAGGTGATGTAGTACGTGGCCACCAGAATCGTGGCCACGACCAGCAGCACCGTTCCGACAACGGGAACGTAGTCGAGCATCGCAAACAGACCGCTCTCGGTGCTCTCCGCGACCTCTCCCGAGATCGCGCCGTCGTTGTTGTTGTCGTAGTAAAGGGCGGCGCCGCCAAGGATGCCGATCCAGACCATCACGATGACGGAGGGAATCACCGTCACGCCGAGCACGAATTCCTTGATCGTCCTGCCCTTGGAGATCCGGGCGATGAAGGGTCCGACGAATGCGGAGAAAGCGATCACCCAGCACCAAATGAAGACCGTCCACCAGCCATTCCAGCTGTCCTGCCAACTGCTGATTCCTTGAGCGGCTACGCCGGATTCGGCCCACAGACTCATGGAGACGAAGTTCTGGCCGAAGACACCGAAGGTCTGCAGCAGCGTGGAGGCCAGATAGACGATCGGTCCGAAAACGAAGACCGCCACGACGAGGACGATGCTCAGGATGGAGTTGATCTCGCTGATGCGCTTCATGCCCTTGCTGATCCCGAAGTACACCGACACGGCGGCGAGGGCCGCGAAAGCTACGACGACGCCAATCCACACCGGCATGCTGGCCTCGATGCCGGTAAACGACGTGAGGCCGGAAGTGAACTGCAGTGTCGCGAAGCCGAACGACGTCGCGAGGCCAAGTACGCAGGCAAGGATAGCGAGCAATTCGACGACGACGCCGATGCCCCGGCGGTATCTGACCGGAAAGAAGTCGACAACAGCGTCACGGAACGTGAGCTTCTTGCCGAGGTTGAAGTGTGAGTAGGCCAGGCAGATCGCAACGATGCAATACATTGCCCAGGCGGTCAGTCCCCAGTGGAAGTAGGACCACGCCATGGCCCCGTCCTCGACGGCGGTGGAACCTCCGCTGAAGAGCGGGCTCTCCTCCTTGAGCATGATCGGTTCGGCGACGGACCAAAAGATCAGTCCGATGCCTTGGCCGCAGGCAAAGAGCATCGAGTACCAGGCGAACTTGCTGTAGTCCGGCTTTGCGCCCGGTCCGCCCAAGCGGGTGCGTCCAAACCGGCCGAACGCCAGCCAACCGCAAACCCCCAAGGCCAAGATTGAATACAGCACGAAGAACCAAGTGAAGTATTCGGTGACAAAGGTACGGGCGACGCCGATGGCATCGGCCGCCGCATCGGGAACGGCAACCGCAAAAACCAGGATAGCGACGACGGAGACGACCGACAGCCACTTGATGATGCCGTCGTCGAACATGCGGCGTTTTGCTTCCTTGGGAGTTTCCGCGCCCGCTTCGTCAACTGGTGGTCGATCGGTCTTAGGTACGACAACTTCTGCTTGCATCGGTTCTTGATTTTCGATCATCGTCGATCACATCCTGAATTCATTCTGGAGCGCCCCGGCCATGCCGGCGGACGCCCGTTTCAGTAGGATTTCGCCTTTTTCCGCCGTGGCGTTGGCGGCGGACGACAGGCAACCGGAGTCCGGGGTGAGCTCGGGCCGCACTGGCAAAACGTCGTAGCTGGGGAGGGTTGCGGGCGGAATATCATCGACGCGGTCCATGTCGACCATGCCCGGGTAAAGGTGCAGCATCAAGGAGGTTTCGAGCACTCCGCCGTGCTCCAGGTCCCATCCGGTAAAGCCTTCCGGATACAGCTCTGAGATTGTGGCGTCGTCGACGAAATCCCAGTAGGAAAGCAGGACTACTTTCATGTCCTCGATCCCGCTCTTTTTGAGTTCCCTGATGGCGAGGTCGACGCCCTCGTACAGGAATTGGTAGTTCTCGAAGTGGCCATTGACGAAGCCGATTTTGCGGACGCCATGGTCGGCAAACTCCAGTGTGAGTGACTTTGCGATGTCGATGATGGTGGCACCGTCCAGGCTCGTTGTGCCGGAGAGATGGCTGCCTCCGCCGGAACGCTGCTGGGATTTGTAGCCGTAGACAATGGGGGCGGCGACGACGGCGTCAATCTCCTGGGCTACGGCCCCGGCCATCGTCCGCGACAGCAGCACATCCACATTCATGGGCAGGTGAGGCCCATGCTGTTCAATTGCTCCTCCGGGGATCAGGACCATGCCCTCATCCGCGATCTTTTCCCGGTAGGTGAAAGCGTCGAGCTCTTCCATGTACACGCTGTTGCGAAGCATTCCTGCGATTCTCCATATCCTGGACCGGCAGCTATCCGAATGAGGCTCTGGCGGCGGCAATGCCAACAGGGGGGCCCCGGGATGAGGGGTTACGGCGGCGTTGCCCGGAAGGGACAACGCCGCCGCTGATACTGATTCCTTAGGCCTCGATGATGTTGTGTTCAGGGCCGAACGGGAATTTGGTGATGTTTTCGGAGCCGGTTTCGTCGACGACGAGGATGTCGTGTTCGCGGTATCCGCCGGCTCCCGGCTGACCGTCCATGACGGTAATCATCGGTTCCATGGATACGACCATGCCGGGTTCCAGAACCGTGTCGATGTCCTCACGCAGTTCAAGTCCCGCTTCACGGCCGTAGTAGTGGCTGAGTACGCCGAAGGAGTGCCCGTAGCCGAAGGTGCGGTTGGCCAGCAGGCCGTGGTCAATATAGATTTCGTTGAGTTCGGCGGCGATGTCCTTGCAAACGGCACCGGGTTTGATCAGTTCCAGTCCACGGCGGTGAACCTCGACGTTGACGTTCCACAGTTCCAGTGAGCGTTCGTCCGGCTGGCCAAGGAACAGTGTGCGCTCCAGGGCGGTGTAGTAACCCGAGGTCATCGGGAAACAGTTCAGCGACAGGATGTCTCCGCGCTGAAGTTTACGCGTGGTGGCCCAGTTGTGTGCGCCGTCGGTATTAATGCCGGACTGGAACCAGACCCAGGTGTCCCGGATCTCGCTGTCCGGGAAGGTGCGGGCGATTTCGTGGACCATGGCTTCGGTGCCGATCAGCGCCACTTCGTATTCGCTGATGCCCTCGCGGATCGCGGCCTTGATGGCTTCGCCACCGAGGTCGCCGATGCGTGCGCCGTGCTTGATGACGGCGATTTCCTCGGCCGACTTGACCATCCGCTGGCGCATGGCTGCCTGTGCAACGTCCACCAGCTCGGCACCTTCGAAGGCGGCCTGGATCTTGTTGCGGTTATCCAACGGGAGGCTGTCGTCTTCGACACCCAGCCGGCGTACGGTTATTCCCCGCTGGCGCAGTGCCTCCTGGATGCCGTGAATGTAGTTGTCGCGGCGCCAGTCCGTGTAGACGATGTTTTCGCCGTAGCTGCGGCGCCACGGCATGCCGGCGTCGATATTGGCGGTGACCGTGACCGTGTCTTCATCGGTGACGACCATGGCGTAGGAGCGGCCGAAGGTGGTGAACAGGAAATCCGAGTAGTACTTGATGCTCTGATACGACGTCAGGACAACAGCGTCCAGCTGCTTTTCGGCCATGATCCGGCGCAGTCCTGAAAGCCGGCGTTCGAACTCGGCATCGGAAAACGTCAGTGTCTCCTTGGCTCCATTGTGCAGAACCTTCAAGCGCTCCAACTCTGAAACGCTGGTCATTCTTTCGTCCACTGCGGTCATGTCAGGACCCTTCCTAGTCTTCTTGGTTACTTCCCTGCTGCTACTCCGGTTCGAGCGGGAAAACTGGTGCGGTTGCATTGAACGCAACTCGGTTGCATCAGACTATGGGTGATGCTGGTCACTGTCAATAGGCACTCCGACCCCTGGTGGATGCTTTCCCGAGGCTGGTTCGCGCCACCGGGCTGACGGGCAGGGAAACTTGAAATGGACTGTTGACAGTGACTCCGACCACATTTACGGTTGATGCAACTCAGTTGCGAAGAGTGCAACAACGGCGAAGATGGGCAAAACATGATTGATGAGACGAGCTCCGTAACGGACATGAAGGACCGGCCAAACCAAATGCTCACCGACGAGATCGGCTCAAAGACACGGCGTCGTGTTGTTGCCGCGAGCTTTATTGGCAATTTCGTTGAATGGTTCGACTACGCGGTGTACGGCTACCTGGCCGCAACGATCGCCGTCGTATTCTTCCCCGAATCTGCGGGTGAAACGGCACTGCTGGCTACATTCGGATTGTTTGCCGTTTCTTTCGTCGTCCGGCCGATCGGCGGCTTCGTCTGGGGACACATTGGCGACAAGGTCGGACGGCGGACGGCGCTGTCCCTCTCGATCCTGATTATGTCCCTGTCCACTTTCGCGATTGGGCTGCTGCCGAGCTACCAGGCGGTCGGCCTGCTTTCTCCACTCTTGCTGCTGTTCGTGCGCATTGTGCAGGGGTTCTCCGCAGCCGGTGAGTATGCCGGAGCGTCCGCCTTCCTGGTCGAATATGCTCCCAAGAACCGGCGCGGACTCTTTGCCGCCGTCGTGCCGGCCAGCACCGCCACCGGGCTCCTTTTCGGTTCATTGATGGCCGGCTTGCTGTATGGAGTCCTCTCCACGGATCAGATGGAGAGCTGGGGCTGGCGGCTGCCGTTTTTCCTCGCGGCGCCGATGGGAATCATCGGCCGCTACATCCGGACAAGGCTCGAAGACACGCCCGCCTTCCGCAATCTGGCCGAAGAGGAAGAAGTCGCCGCGTCTCCGGTCCGGACGATGTTCCGGGACCATTGGCGCACGCTGCTTATCGCCGTCGGAGCCGTCCTGCTGAACGCCGTCGGATTCTATGTCCTGCTCAGTTATATGCCGACGTACTTGTCGGAGGAGCTCGGATTCAGCAAGACGGAGTCATTCCTGGCGACTACTTTCGCACTGATCGCGTACATCGGTTTCATCTTCGTCGCAGGACTGGCTTCAGATATCTTCGGCCGGAAGAAGCTGCTGGTCAGTGCCTCCGTGCTCTTCATCGTGTTCACTATTCCCGCCTTCATGCTGCTCGACACAGGCAGCTTCCTGGTCGTCATCCTGGTGCAGATCGCCTTGGGTGGAATGTTGACGCTCAACGACGGAACGCTTCCCAGCTTCCTGGCGGAAATGTTCCCCACACGGATCCGGTACAGCGGTTTTGCTGTCAGCTTCAACTTGTCCAACGCCCTCTTCGGCGGCACCGCTCCCTTCATGGCGACGCTGCTCATCGGAATGCTCGGCACCAGCCTCGCGCCTGGCTGGTATCTGATGCTGGCGGCCGCGATAGCACTCAGTGCAGTGCTGTGTGCTCGTGAAACTTCGCGGGAGCCGCTGCGTGAGAAATAAAGCAATAAGGACCATGTTCGACGCCGGCGGTAACCATCCGTGCCTGCAGCACCCGACTACGATGAAACTATTATGAGTCCAAATTCTGAAGCAGAGGCCAATGCGGGGAGCGACAGCCGGGGAGCATCTGTTATTCAAAATACGATCGCGATCCTGCGCTGCTTCAGCCCGGAGACACCGCTGCTCGGGGTGACGGAGATAGCGCCCAAGGTAGGGCTGCACAAGAGCACGGTGTCCCGGATCCTGGCGTCGCTGGACCGCGAAAATATCGTGGAACGGGATCCCACCCGTCGTTACCGTTTGGGTTTGGGAATCATTGCCCTCGCCGGTCCGCTGCTCGCCGATATGGACGTGCGCCGGGCGGCATATCCTGTCCTCCAGGAGCTGACTGAACACAGCGGCGAGACAAGTGCCTTGCTGGTCTGGAATGGGGCGGAGGCCATCTCTGTGGAACAGGTCCCGAGCAGGCACGAGGTAAAGCACACCTCCAATCTGGGCGCCAGGTACAACACTGCGCTGAGTTCCTCCGTGCAGGTGTTCCTGGCGGCTGACGGTCAGCAACAAGCCAAGGCACTTATCGAGAGTGGCACCATCGCAGGCCTGCCGGAAAAAGCAGGGGCGCGCGCGGACTATCTGGTGCGGCTGCAGGAGGTCGCCAAACGCGGCTACGCCGTCAATTATGGCGAGACGTCGCCACAGGAAGTTGGGGTTGCTGCTCCCGTCTATGACCATCGCGGCTCCACCGTGGCGGCTGTCATGACTCCAGCTCCGAAGTTCCGTGTCTCAGAGGACGATCTGGAGGAGCTTGGCCGTTCCTGTATCCAGGCTGCAAGGCAAGTCACGCTTCGTCTTGGCGGCAAACCAACCTAATACGACAAGGGGCGGTGCCATGTTGGAGAAAGCGCACGAAAACAAATTTCCGTATCGACTGCATGGTGGGAACGGCCCTGTCGAAATGCAGTGGCACTTTCTGGATAAATCCCGGTTACCGGTAGCAGTGCAGACATGGGAACTGCCTCCCGGCGGCAGCGAAGGTATGCATGCCCATCCCGCCGGCCGGAATCCGCTGGAGGAAATGTATCTGGTGCTGGAAGGGACCGGTTCCATGCGCGTCGGCGACGACGTCCATGAGATCGGACCGGGGGATTCCGTGCTCGCTTCCCAGGGGGTGGAGCATGACCTGCGCAATACCGGGACCGTACCGCTGAAGGTGCTGGTGATCTGGGGCAAACCGGGAGAGGCGGACTGGTCCGGGTTCGGCTCAGCCAAGGCTGCCCGGGAGCATCGCGCTTCATAAATCACCGCATCGCCTGATTGCCGGCGTCGGGATCGCAGGGCAACATATCGCTGCTGGAAGTTTTGTGGGGTTGTTAGAGCACCGTGCGGATGGAGCGTTCGAAGTCGAGGACGTGGTGGTAGGCAAGTTCCGCCGCCTGGTCGGCATCGCCGTCGGCAATTGCGTGCAGCAGCCGGATGTGTTCGGTGATGTGCTCCGAAACGTGCGGGAGTTTGTTCAGCACGAGGAACCAGATCCGCACAGCGAGGTTGTCGTAGCGGATCAGCACATCTTCGAGGTGCTCATTGCCGGCGGAACGGTAGACGGCGCGGTGCACCATGATGTCGAAGCGCATCAGCGTCCGTGGATCAGCCTCGGCGGCGTCCAGCCCGGCAATCGACCCGGCCAGTTCGCGCAGCTCCGCGCGGGCCTCGAACGTGGCGGCTTCGGCGGCGCGCCGGGCGGCCAGCGGCTCCAGTGATTGCCGGATGTCGGAAATCTGGGCGAGCTCGGTGATATCAACCATGGTGGCGAAGGTGCCGCGGCGTGGATATGAAACCACCAGATGGTCGTTCTCGAGCCGCTTGAGGGCCTCCCGCAGCGGGGTCCGCCCCACTTCGAGTTCAACAGCAAGTTTGCCTTCATTGATGGGATCGCCGGGGCGGATTTCGAGCGTGATGAGCTTGTCGCGGACCTGTCGGTAGGCCCGTTCGGCCATGGACAGACCGGCGTTGTGGGTGTCCATCAGGTCGGGCATGGTGTTCATCGGGATAGCGATCCACCTTCCAGCTGCAGTTTCTTTTTGAATGGCTGTTGACTCTCTGTGAGCTACAGCATATCGTAATCACCAGTACTGATATATCAGTTTCGTATTACCGAGACTTCAACCCAAGGGGACCGTATGGATACCGCCCTGCAGACCGAGCCGACATTCCTGGATGAGACGGCCGCTGTCTTGAACCAGCCGCTTTCAGAAGCAGACCCGGAAGTCAGCGCCGCCATCGACGACGAGCTGCACCGGCAGCAGTCGACACTGGAAATGATCGCCTCGGAAAACTTCGCGCCCGCCGCCGTGATGGCCGCACAGGGCTCGGTTCTGACCAACAAGTACGCCGAGGGGTATCCGGGCCGCCGGTACTATGGCGGTTGCGAACACGTTGATGTGGTCGAGCAGCTCGCCATTGACCGGATCAAGGCGCTCTTCGGCGCAGAAGCGGCAAATGTACAGCCGCACTCCGGCGCGCAGGCCAACGCCGCGGCCATGTTCGCGCTGCTCAGCCCGGGGGACACCATTCTCGGACTGGATCTGGCCCATGGCGGCCACCTGACGCACGGGATGCGGATCAATTTCTCCGGCAAGCTCTACAACGTGGTTCCGTACCACGTAAACGACGGCGACTACCGGGTGGATATGGCGGAGGTCGAGCGGCTCGCCCACGAGCACCGCCCGCGGATGATCATCGCCGGATGGTCCGCCTACTCACGCCAACTCGACTTCGCGGAGTTCCGCCGGATTGCCGACGACGTCGGTGCTTACCTGATGGTGGACATGGCCCACTTCGCCGGCCTGGTGGCCGCCGGCCTGCATCCAAGCCCCGTGCCGTATGCCGACGTCGTCACAACCACCACGCACAAAACGCTGGGTGGACCCCGCGGCGGCGTCATCCTGAGCAAGGCCGAACACGCCAAGAAGATCAACAGCGCAGTCTTCCCCGGTCAGCAGGGCGGACCGCTGGAGCACGTCATCGCAGCCAAGGCCGTCGCGTTCAAGATCGCCGCTTCGCAAGAATTCCGGGAGCGGCAGCGGCGGACGCTCGAAGGTGCAGGCATCCTGGCGGGCCGGTTGTCAGCGCCGGATGTCGCAGAGGCAGGCATCAGCGTGCTGTCCGGCGGGACCGACGTCCACCTGGTCCTGGTCGACCTGCGGAACTCGCAGCTGAACGGCAAGCAGGGCGAGGACCTCCTGCACCGGATCGGCATCACGGTCAACCGGAATTCGATTCCGTTCGACCCGCGCCCACCGATGGTGTCCTCCGGTCTGCGCATCGGCACACCGGCGCTGGCCACCCGCGGTCTGGGCGGCGCGGACTTCGCCGAAGTTGCCGACATCATCGCCACCGCGCTTAGCGCTGCAGCCGCGGCGGCTGAACGCGCGGTGGAAACCGCACCTGCCGCCGTCGACGGTTCATCTGCCGAGGGTTCCGCCCCGCAGGATGCTGACCTGGACGGAGCAGCCCTGCTCGATGAGAGCGTGTTGGACGAATTGCGCGCCCGCGTCGAACAGCTCGCCAACCAGTTCCCGCTGTACCAGAACGGAGCCACCCGATGAGCACCCCCACTGTTGAACACGATTCGCTCGGCGACCGCAAGGAATTCCTGTGGCGCAACGCCGAGCCCAAGTCCTCCTACGACGCCGTCATTATCGGCGGCGGAGGCCACGGGCTGGCGACGGCGTACTATCTGGCCAAGAACCACGGCATGACCAACATCGCCATCCTGGAACGCGGCTGGCTCGCGGGCGGAAACATGGCCCGCAACACCACCATCATCCGTTCCAACTACCTCTGGGATGAAAGCTCGGCCATCTACGAGCACTCGCTCAAGCTGTGGGAGGGCCTGCCGGAGGAACTGGACTACGACTTCCTGTTCAGCCAGCGCGGTGTCCTCAACCTCGCGCATACCATGCAGGAAGTCCGGGACAGTAACCGCCGGGTCTACGCCAACCAGCTCAACGGCGTCGACGCGTTCTGGGTCGAGCCGGACGAGATCAAGGAACTGTGTCCGGTGCTGAATACCTCGGACAACATCCGCTACCCGGTGATGGGCGCCACCTGGCAGCCGCGGGCCGGCATCGCCAAGCACGACCACGTGGCCTGGGCCTTCGCCCGGGCCTGTGACGCCATGGGTGTGGACATCATCCAGGGCTGCGAGGTCACCGGGTTCATCAAGGACGGCAACCGTGTCACCGGCGTCGAAACCAATCTGGGCCGCATCAACGCCGGTTCGGTCGGAATGGCCGCCGCCGGACGCAGCTCGCTGCTGGCGGAGATGGCCGGCTTCCGGCTGCCGATCCAGTCGCACCCGCTGCAGGCTCTGGTTTCGGAACTGCACGAACCGGTCCATCCCACCGTCGTGATGTCGAACCACGTGCACGTCTACGTTTCCCAGGCGCACAAGGGCGAACTGGTGATGGGTGCCGGCGTCGACGCCTACAACGGATACGGCCAGCGCGGCTCGTTCCACAAGATCGAGGAACAGATGGCCGCCTCCATCGAACTCTTCCCGATCTTCGCCCGGGCACACGTGCTGCGCACCTGGGGTGGGACGGTCGACGTCACTGCAGATGCGTCTCCGATTGTCAGCACGACGCCGGTGGACAACCTGTACGTCAATTGCGGCTGGGGCACGGGCGGCTTTAAGGGAACCCCGGCGGCCGGCTACACCTTCGCGCACACCATCGCCACCGGCGAAGCGCATGATTTGAACAAACCATTCGCCCTGGACCGCTTCGTCAGCGGTGCATTGATCGACGAGCACGGCGCCGCCGCCGTCGCGCACTGAGAGGACACCATGCTGCTCATTGAATGCCCCTACTGCGGGCCACGCAACGAGACCGAATACACCTACGGCGGCCAGGCGCACGTGGCGTACCCGGAAAATCCAGACGAGCTCAGCGACCATGAATGGGCCGAGTTCCTGTTCTACCGGGCGAACCCGCTGGGCCGTTTCGCCGAACGTTGGATGCACGGCGTCGGCTGCCGCCGCTGGTTCAATGCGATCCGCGACACCGGCACTTACAAGGTGCTCGCCACCTATCCGATGGGCACGACGCCCCCGGAAATCCCCACCAGCACTACGGCTGCAGCAATTGGAGGAAAGTCATGAGCACCCCGACACAGCGCTTGTCCGACGGCGGCCGGATCGACCGCAGCACGACGCTCCGGTTGACCGTGGATGGCCGTGAACTGACGGCGCATCCCGGCGACACCGTGGCTTCGGCGCTGCTCGCCGCAGGCCGGATCGAAGCCGGCCCGTCCCTGTACCTGAAGCGGCCGCGCGGCATCTTCTCCGCCGGCGTGGAAGAGCCGAACGCCTTGATCCGGGTTGCTCCCGCGGGCAGCGGCGTTGCCGAGTCGATGCTGCAGTCCACCATGGTTCCGGCGATCGAGGGCCTGGAAGCAGAGCTGCTGTCCGGGCTGGGACGACTGGATCCCGCCGACGACAACGCCATCTACGACAAGAAGTACGTGCACACCGACGTGCTGGTGGTTGGCGGCGGGCCGGCAGGCCTGGCCGCTGCGCGGGATGCCGCCGCCACCGGTGCACGGGTCATCCTGATCGATGACCAGCCGGAACTGGGCGGTTCGCTGCTCTCGACCCCGGGCGAGAAGATTGACGGACAACCGGCACTCGAGTGGGTCGCCGGCGTGCGGGCGGACCTCGAGACGGAAGAAGAGTGCACCATCCTGCAGCGCACGAGCGCCTTCGGCAGCTATGACGACAACTTCGTGCTCGCCCTCGAACACCGCACCGACCACCTGGGTGATGCGGCTCCGGCCGGCGTTTCCCGGCAGCGGGTCTGGCACGTTCGCGCCGGGCAAGTCGTTCTCGCCACCGGTGCGCATGAACGCCCGCTGGTCTTTGCCAACAACGACCGCCCCGGCATCATGCTCGCCTCCGCGGTGCGCAGCTACCTGAACCGTTACGCCGTTGCGGCCGGTTCCCGGGTCGTCGTCGCCACCACCAATGACAGCGCCTACGACGTCGTCACCGACTTGGCAGCGGCCGGCGTCGAAGTGGCTGCGGTAGTGGACGCGCGGCAGGACCTGTCCGCAAAGGCAGCGGAGACGGCGAAGGCGATCGACGGGTTGCGGGTTCTCACCGGCAGCGCCGTCATCGACACTGCCGCAGAGACCGGTTCCGCCAACGAGGGCCGGATCACGTCCGTAACCATCAGCGCGATTGACGACGACGACGTCCTCACCGGCACCCCCGAGAGCACCGACTGCGATCTACTCGCGGTCTCCGGCGGCTGGAGCCCAGTCGTCCATCTGCACAGCCAGCGCCAGGGCAAGCTCCGCTTCGACGGGACGCTGGTCGGATTCGTTCCCGCGGATACGGTGGAAGACCAGCAGGTGGTGGGTTCCGCCCGCGGCAACTACGAATTGGCAGCATGCGTGGGCGAAGGCGCCATGGCCGGTGCCGGTGCCGCAGCGCTGACCGGTTTCGGCGACTCGCCGCTGCCGGTGCTGTCGGATCCCGCCGCCGGCGCCACACCCACACGGGCACTGTGGCTGACCCCGGCCGCGGAAGGCGAACCGGTCGACTGGAACACGCACTTCGTGGACCTGCAGCGGGACTCGACCGTTGCCGACGTCCTCCGGGCCACCGGCGCGGGGATGCGCAGCGTGGAGCTGGTCAAGCGCTACACCTCATTGAGCACCGCCAACGATCAAGGCAAGACGTCGGCAGTAAACGCGATCGGTGTGATTGCCGAGGCGCTCGAGGGCAAGGGGCCGGGCGAAGTCGGCACGACGACGTTCCGCGCCCCCTACGTCCCGGTTGCCTTCGTGGCGCTCGCCGGCCGGGAACGCGGAAAGCTTTTCGACGCCGCCCGGCTCACCTCGATCCACCCCTGGCACGTCGCCAACGGAGCGGAATTCGAGGATGTCGGACAGTGGAAGCGGCCCTGGTACTTCCCGCAGGAAGGCGAAGACATGGACGCCGCGGTGGAACGCGAATGCCGTGCCGCCCGTGAGGGAGTCGGCTTCCAGGACGCGACCACGCTCGGCAAGATCGAGATCTGGGGCGTCGACGCCGGCGAATTCCTGAACCGCATCTACACCAACGCGTTCAAGAAACTGCCGGCGGGCAAGGGCCGCTACGGGCTCATGTGTACGCCGGATGGAATGATTTTCGACGACGGCGTGACCCTGCGGATTGATGACAACCGGTACTTCATGACCACCACCACCGGAGGTGCCGCCAAGGTGCTCGAGTGGCTGGAGGAATGGTCCCAGACCGAGTGGCCGGAGCTGGACGTGAAGTGCACCTCGGTGACCGAGCAGTGGAGCACAGTGGCCGTCGTCGGGCCTAAATCCCGCGAGGTGGTTGCGAAGCTGGTGCCGGACCTGGATGTCTCGCAGGAGGCCTTCGAGTTCATGGAATTCCGCCAGACCACGCTTGCCTCGGGCATTCCGGCACGGATCTGCCGGATCTCGTTCTCCGGTGAACTGGCCTTCGAGATCAACGTGGAGTCCTGGTACGGACTCAGCGTATGGGAGCAGGTGGCCGAAGCCGGGGCGGAATTCAACATCACCCCGTACGGCACCGAAACCATGCACGTGCTGCGCGCGGAGAAGGGCTTCATCATCTCCGGCCAGGACACGGACGGAACCGTTACACCCCAGGATGCGGGGATGGAATGGGTGGTCTCCAAGCGCAAGGACTTCATCGGCAAGCGTTCCTACACCCGGCTGGATCACACGCGGGTGAACCGGAAGGAACTCGTCGGACTGCTGCCGGTGGATAAGACGTTCCGATTGCCGGAAGGTGCGCAGATAGTTGAGCAGGGCACACCGATCACCCCCGAGGACGGACCGGTGCCGATGGTCGGACACGTGACCTCCAGCTACTACAGCCCGGCGATGGGCAGGTCGTTCGCGCTGGCGCTGATCAAGGGCGGCCGCGAGCGGATTGGCCAGACGCTGGTCGCTCCACTGCAGGGAAAGTTGATTGAAGTCGAAGTGACGGACACCGTTATGTATGACCGGGAAGGAAGTAAGCGGGATGGTTAGTACGGCATTGGAATACGGAACCGGGCACGAGCAGCAGGGACGGGAAGAACTGTCCCGGCCGGGCGGACCGCCTGCGGGCGGACTGGCAGCCTTGCGTCACAGTCCCGCCGAGCACCTGGCTGGTGCCTTCGCGGCAGCGGGAGTCAGCGGTGAACGCGGCGTCCAGCTGCGGGAAGTCGCCTACGTAACGATGATCAGCCTGCGTGTGGACCCGGCTAGCGACACGGCAGCGAAGCTGGCGGAAGTGCTCGGCACGACCCTGCCGGCCGGCTGCGGTCAAACCGCCACCGGGGAAGGCCGCACCGTGCTGTGGCAGGGACCGGATGAGTTCCTGGTGATTACCGACGACGACGCCGGTCCGCTGGTTCAGACGCTCGCCGGCAAGCTTGAGGGCACCCCGGGATCGGTGGTCGATGTTTCGGCGAACCGGACCACGCTGGAGTTGTCCGGACCCTCCGCCCGCGCCGTTTTGGAGAAGAGCTGCGCGCTCGATCTGCACCCACGCGCCTTTGCGCCGGGCACCGCAGTCTCCACAGTTCTCGCCGGTGTTCCGGCGGTACTGTGGCAGCTCGAAGGACGCGGCGGGTTTCCTGCCAGCACCGGTGGACCTGCTCAGGCGCCGACCTACCGGCTGATGCCGCGGGCATCGTTCGCGGATTACCTGGGCCGCTGGCTGATTGACGGTATGGCCGAATTCGCAGCTCCGGAGATTCCCGCTGCGCAACCGGTTCCGGCCGCCCGCCAGACCGCGCCGGCCGCAGCAGGGAACAGGCCCGCAGGGAACAGGCCAGAGGCAAACTGAAATGGCACTGAGCGCGCCGGATCTGTACTCGGTCGGAATCGGGCCGTCGTCGTCCCATACTGTTGGGCCGATGCGGGCGGCGAAGCAATTCGTTGCCGCCGTAGCGGAAGAGCTGGGCCTGGACGCTGTAAAACGTGTCCAGGCTGAACTCTTCGGCTCGCTCGGAGCCACCGGCGTCGGGCATGGTTCCGACAAAGCGGTGATCCTTGGCCTGACGGGTGAGGATCCCGAAACGGTCGACGCGCTGGGTGCCGACGAGGCGGTGCGGCAGATCTGCGACGAAGGCAAACTCGCCCTGAATGGAACGCATCCTGTGCGCTTCGACCGGGCCGCCGACGTCACGTTGCACAGCCGCAAGTCGTTGCCCGCGCACCCCAACGGCATGGCCTTCCGTGCACTCGATGAAAACGGAACGCTGTTGGACGAGCGGATCTACTATTCGATCGGCGGCGGCTTCGTGGTCACCGAGGAGGCCGCCGACCAGGACCGCATCGTCGAGGACGATACCCAGGTTCCGTATCCATTCAGCAGCGGAGACGAACTGGTGCAGCAATGCCACGACCACGGGTTGTCCATCAGCGAATTGATGATGGCCAACGAGAGGTCGTGGCGGTCGGAGGAGGAAGTCCGGGCTGAGCTGCTGCATATCTGGGACGTCATGCAGGAATGCGTCAGCAACGGCTGCAGCACCGAAGAAACCGTCCTGCCCGGCGGGCTCAAAGTGACGCGTCGGGCGGCGAAACTGCACCGGCAGCTGACCGAGCAAGCGGACGATCTGGACCCGATCCGCGCGATGGACTGGGTGAACCTCTTCGCGCTCGCGGTGAACGAGGAAAATGCCGCCGGCGGACGCGTGGTGACCGCACCGACCAATGGAGCTGCCGGCATCGTCCCCGCGGTGCTGCATTACTACGCCAAGTTCATCCCCGGAGCCGACGACGACGGCGTGGTCCGCTACCTGCTGACAGCTGCCGCCATCGGAATCCTGTTCAAGGAAAACGCGTCTATCTCCGGAGCGGAAGTAGGGTGCCAGGGTGAAGTCGGGTCCGCATGTTCGATGGCGGCAGCCGGCTTGTGCGAAGTCATCGGCGGGACGGTGGAACAGGTGGAAAATGCCGCCGAGATCGGGATCGAGCACAACCTTGGCCTGACGTGCGATCCGATAGGCGGACTGGTGCAGATTCCGTGCATCGAAAGGAACGCCATCGCCAGTTCAAAGGCGATCAATGCCGCTAGGCTTTCACTCAAGGGCGATGGCCGGCACACGGTATCGCTCGACCAGGCAATTAAGACCATGCGCGATACAGGAGCCGACATGAAATCGAAATACAAGGAAACCTCCCGTGGCGGCCTGGCCGTAAACGTGATTGCCTGCTGACATGACCGTGACCGAAAATAAACCGGCAGCGGCGGCGACCGGGGCCGCCGTCGAACACGTCCTGACTCTGGACTGTGCCGAGAGCCCCGGAATTGTCCATGCCGTATCCGGATTCCTCGTGGAGCACGGCTGCGACATCATCGACAACAAACAATTCGGCGATCGGCGCGCCGGCCGCTTCTACATGCGGGTTCACGTCACCTCGACTGCCGCCGGGACTGCTGCCGACGAATGGACGGAACAGTTGCGCAGCACCTTCGATCCGATAGCCGAACAATATGGCATGCGTTGGAATCTGGAACAGCACGGCAGGAAGCGACGCGTGCTGATCATGGTTTCCAAGTTCGGACACTGCCTCAACGACCTCCTGTTCCGGGCGCGGAGTGGCGAGCTGCCGATCGAAATTACCGCCGTCGTGTCCAACCATCTGGACCACAAAGCACTGGTGGACTGGCACGGAATCCCGTATTTCCACCTGCCAGTCAGGCCAGACACCAAGGCGGACGCGGAGGCGCGGTTGCTGGAGCTGATCGATGAGAAGGACGTCGAACTCGTCGTGTTGGCCCGCTATATGCAGGTGCTCAGCGACGAACTCAGTGCCAAGCTCAGCGGCAAATGCATCAACATCCACCACTCGTTCCTGCCCAGTTTCAAGGGCGCGAAGCCGTACCACCAGGCGTACGAGCGCGGGGTTAAAACCGTTGGTGCGACTGCCCATTATGTCGACGCAGAGCTGGACGAAGGTCCGATTATTGCCCAGCAGGTGATCGACGTCGACCACACCTACGGGCCCGAGGACCTGGTCGCCGCCGGGCGGGATACCGAGTGCCGGGCGCTGACCAATGCCGTCCGCTGGCATTGCGAGGGACGGGTCATCCTCTCCGGTGGCAGGACCGTCATCCTGCGGTAACGCGGGCTGCGGTGGGATTCCCGCGATTCCCGGCGCCCGTCGAAGAAACCGTTTAAGGGTCCCGTCGTACGTGGTGCAAGACGTAGCCGTAAGTCAGGGAGGTTCGTTTCGGGTGGCTATTCAGCCACGGTGCGGCGATTTCCGGCGGGAACTCCATGGACAGCACTGCCGCGAGGTCTTCGCGGCTATCGAAAGTCCAACTGCTCATGACTTCCGTCCGGGTGGCGCCGTGCCGTGCCCACCACTGACGGATATATTCGTCGGTTCCCTGCGAAGCTGCGGCAGCCGGGCTTTGAGCCAGCAGGCCGGCGAACTCGCCATGAAGGTGATCGTTGTCGATGACTACCAGTGAACCACCCGGTTTGAGCACCCTCAGCACCTCGGCCAGACCGGCCGAGCAATCGTTGTCCGGGGTTGGAAAGAAATAGGCGAACCGGGCATGGACGACGTCTATGCTGGCATCCGCAAGCGGAAGATGTTCAGCCGATCCCGCCAATACCTTGGCAGCCACTGTCCGGGCCCGCGCGGCGGGCAGCAGGTCCGGATCGGGTTCAATATCAATAACCTGGGCAGCTTCCTCTGCGTACCAGGGAAGCCAAAAGCCGGAACCGCAACCCAAATCGACGAGCGTTTTCTGAGCCCAAGGCGCCAGCTGCTGCAGGGCTCTCCATACTGCGCCTTCGCGGTCCAGGGCGTTGTTTTCGATTTCATATAGGTCTGGGTTGACGCCTTGATTGCCGGCTTTGACGAAATCGGTGAGGCTGATCTTTGTCATTTATGTCGCTATCCAATATCGGTGTTTGGGCGGTGTGCCGTTGCCCAAGGCTGCGGGTTCGTCGAGTTGGGCTCCGGTGCTCTCGATGATTCGAATCGATCCAAGGTTGTCCGCGTCGCAGGTTACCAGCGCCTGTCGAATCCCCAGCCCGCGTGCGACATCAAGGGACTGTTGCAGGATTTGCGTACCGTAACCCTTGCGGCGGAACGCCGGCCGGACCGCGTAGCCGATATGGCCTCCGATCTGAAGGAGGAAGTCGTTGAGGCAATGCCGGATCGAGACTCTTCCGACCAATTGTCCGTCGGCTTCGGCGACGAGGAAGGTTGCAGGCACCCGGCCTTCGGGGACATCGATTCCCCGGCGCGCGTTCTCTAAATGCAATAGGTGGTCGGTCCAAGAGTCCGTCTGTTGGAAACCAAGGAGGAAGGTGAAATCCTCGCGGTCGAGTTCGTGCTGAGCGAGTAGCGCCTGCTTCTCATCGGCCATCGTCAGCGGGCGAAGGCGTAATGCATCCATCGAGATCACTTGTCCTCCCACAGCTCGGGAATCCGCCGGATGGTCGCATCGCCGTCCGGGCGCATTTCGACCAAACCTACCTGGTTTATCCGGAAGGTGTCCCCGCGATTCACGCGCCGGCCATCCGTCACGGTCACATGTGGGCGGTAGTTCTCCCCGGAAAAGTGCGGGCTGGTATTGTCCGCGCCGTTTTCGGAAAGCGCCCGGACCATGTCCTCGTGCATTCGTTGCAGGACGTCGCTGTGTTCGACGAGCGACACCGGAACCGTCCGCCGGCTCCCGAACATGTCGTCTTTGCCGATGAGGATCTCCGCCCCTAAAGCGGCGCGGGCCGGCTGACCGAGGATTTCGGCCAGCCGGTCCGGCGGAAGATCGGAGCTGAAATGCGTCAACGTGATGTGCAGCGGCCATGCACCCCGGCTGAAAACCATGCCGCGGTGGACCGGATCGATGAACGCAACAGCTACGAAGGTGGCCATGTCTGGAGTATTGCACGGGGCAGAAACTCAGACGTGTTCGGCCGGGGAGTAGAACCAGCGGATATGTGCCCTTAATGGGCCGAAAACGCCTCTTTCTACTCCCCGGCCGAACAGGAATCCCTTAATTGGTGCCGGTTCCCGCGCCGGCCGGTTCGGCTTCCTCATCGGTGTACTGCCCGGCAACCCGCTGCTCCCATGCGGCCATGATCGGCTTTGGCGTGGGCTTGGTGATCAGCGAGACCACGATGTAGACGAGCAAGGATGCGCCGAGGCCGTAGTAGATGGGCTCGTTGGCCAGCACATCGCCGACGATCACCATGGTGACCAGAGTCGTCACCACACCGGCCGCCATCGAAGCCGCCGCGCCATACCCGGTACCCCGCTTCCAGAACAGCCCGCCGAGAATGGCCACAAGCAGGCCGCCCACCAGAATGTCGTACGCAATGGTCAGTGCTGTCACTACGTCTTCAATTACGGCGGCGAGAAGTACGACGACGATGCCGAGTCCCAGCACAAACCAGCGGTTTCCGCGCACATCGGATTCCTGATCCTGCTTGGTGTAGTCCTCGGAGGGCTTCCGGCCAAACCAACTGGCGATCAGAGGGACAACGTCGGCGCGGGCCACCGTGGCGGAGGCAATCAGTGCACCCGAAGCGGTGGACATCATGGCTGCCACACCGGCAGCGAGGACGACGCCGCCGAGGCCGACCGGCAGGATGTTCTGAGCCACGGCCGCGTAGACGGCGTCACTGTTCTCGATCCCTGTCATGAAAGATGCGGCAGCGGTTCCAATCAAGGCGCCGGCAACACCGTAGAGCATGCAGTAAACGCCGGCTGCGGCGCCACCCCAGCGGGCAACCCGAGGGGAGCGGGCGGTGAAGACGCGCTGCCAAATGTCCTGCCCGATCAGCAGCCCGAGCGTGTAGATCACGAAGAAGGTGATGATGGTCTGCATGCCGATGGCGGCGGGATCGAAGGCTGTCTGGCCCAAGCGGTCGACGATTCCCTGATAACCGCCGGCTGCGTTCCAGGTGAAGGGCAGCATCAGGGCGAAGAGGCCGATGGTCATCAGGCCGAACTGGACAATATCGGCCAGCGTGATGGACCACATGCCGCCGATCGAGGAATAGATCACGACAATGCCGCCACCGATCAGCACGCCCCAGAACCGGTCGATGTCGAAGAGGACAGTAAAGATGGTGGCGTAAGCGGTGGTGGACGTGACCGAAAGCATCAGGGTGTACCCGAGCATCACCATGGAGGATGTCTCGGTGGAGCGCGCACCATAGCGCAGTGTCAGCATCTGGGAAACGGTGAAGATCTTCAGCTTCTGGATGGTGCCGGCGAAGAAGAGGCTGATGGCCAGCACCCCACAGGCGATGGCGATCACGAGCCACATCCCGGAGATTCCGAATTCGAAACCGAGCGCTACGCCGCCGACTGTCGAAGCGCCGCCGAGCACGAGCGCGGACATGGTTCCTGTGTACAGGAACGGTCCAAGGCGCCGGCCGGCGACCAGGTAATCGCTGGCATTCTTGGTCCTGCGCTTGCCCCACCAGCCAAACGCGAGCATGGCGAGCAAATACAGGATGACGATGATGACGTTCAGGTCCACTGGGCCTCCGGGCGGTGGTTGGACGGCACCCGGTACGGAAGGGGCGGGACGCCGTCGTCGTTGCTATGGTTGAAAAGAAAAAGTGCCTGTGTGGCAACTTATGTTTTCTAAAGAGTAGGCTGTGACGTGTACAACAGTCAATCGTTATCGAGCTGTATTCGAGCCGCGCCCATTGCATGCGGTGCAACAATCGTTTTCCGGTAGGCTCTTTGTGACGTGGGTTACATGCCGCCGGTCCGCCGGTGGAACGCCCGGGGGAGAGGCGCCGCGTCCGCATCGAGGATATTTGGAGAGAGAATGAAAGCCCTTCCGGTAGAACCCAGCCATGGTCAAGTGGCGATTGGCTCGCGGATCAGAGCCGCGCGCCAATCCCAGCGGATGACGATCGAGCAGGTGGCGGATTCCACGGGATTGACCAAGGGCTTTCTGAGCCGGATCGAACGGGATCTGACCTCGCCTTCGGTGGCTTCGCTGGTCACGTTATGCGAGGTGCTCTCGGTGTCGATCGGCGACCTGTTCCTGGCTCCGGAGACTAATCTGGTCCGGCTCGAGACTGCGCCGCGGATCAGTCTGGGTGGCGAAGGGATTTCCGAGAAGCTGCTGACAGTCCGCTCGGAGCACCGGATTCAGATGATCCGCGCGGTTATCGCCCCACGCGGCAAGGGTGAATCCGAGTTGTACAGCGTCGACTGCGAGGTGGACGTGCTGCACGTGGTCAGCGGCCGGTTGACCTTGATCATGACGCACGAGTCGTATGACCTTGGCCCCGGCGACACCATGACTTTCCCCGGGCGTGAACCACACAGCTGGTCCAACGACACCGACGACGAGGTCGTCGTGATCTGGACGCTTGTGCCCGGCGGGAAGCGCTAGACAACTTCTGATGCGTGACAGGAAACATTGCCGTAGCATTACCGAATGAAACCCGGACCTTCAACGAAGAGGACCTCATGACTGAGATGCGCATTACCGCCCCGAACGGCAACGTTGGACCCATCGATTCATCCCGGGTGCCGCGCTATGCCGGTCCGGCGACCTACGCCCGGTTGCCGCGGCTGGACGAGGTCGGCAAGGCGGATGTTTCCGTCGTCGGCGTCCCCTTCGATACCGGTGTTTCGTACCGGCCCGGCGCGCGTTTTGGTCCCAATCATGTCCGTGAGTCGTCACGCCTGCTCCGTCCGTACAACCCTGCGCTGGACGTCTCGCCGTTTGAAAATGTGCAGGTGGCCGACGCCGGCGACATTGCGGTCAACCCGTTCAATATCGAAGAGGCACTGGACACCGTGAAGGCGGCCGCGCTGGATCTAACGTCCGACGGCGGCAAGCTCGTCACGATCGGCGGTGACCACACGATCGCCCTGCCGCTGTTGCGTGCCGCGGCCGAACGGCACGGACCGGTGGCGCTGCTGCACTTCGACGCCCACCTCGACACCTGGGACACCTACTTCGGTGCCGAATATACGCACGGCACTCCATTCCGCCGCGCCTTCGAAGAGGGCATCATCGACACCGAGGCGCTCTCGCACGTCGGCACCCGCGGCCCTCTGTATGGAGTGAAGGACCTCGAGGATGACCGGCGTTTCGGCTTCGGCATCCTGACCTCGGCCGACGTGTTCCGCCAGGGAGTGGACGAAGTCGTGGCCCGGCTCCGCGACCGGATCGGCAACCGCCCGCTGTACATCTCAGTCGACATTGACGTGCTCGATCCTGCGCACGCGCCGGGCACCGGAACTCCGGAAGCCGGCGGAATGACCAGCCGCGAACTGCTCGAGATCCTGCGCGGCTTCCGCGGACTCAACCTCATTGGGGCCGACGTCGTCGAAGTTGCCCCGGCCTACGACCATGCCGAAATCACCGGCGTCGCAGCGTCCCACGTGGCCTACGACCTGGTCTCGCTGATGGCGTTGGGTGCGTCGGATCAGGAGCAGGCCGCGAACGACGGCGGCAGAGTCGACCTTGCGGCGGCGCGGCAGCAGGAGGACCTCGTATGAGTGAGGCTTCGATTTCCCAGTCGGCAGTCGCGGATCCGGCCGACGCACCGGGGCAGCGCAACGGCGGCGACCTTGTCGTCGAAACCCTCACAGCCTTGGGTGCCAGCACGGTTTTCGGCATTCCGGGCCAGCATGCACTCGGGTTGTTCGACGCGATGGGCCGCGGCAAGCTGCACTTCGTGTCCTCCCGCGTGGAGAATAACGCTGCATTCGCCGCGGACGGATACGCCCGCGCAACCGGTAAACCCGGCGTCGTCTTCCTCTCCACCGGCCCCGGCGCCCTGACATCACTGTCCGGGCTGCAGGAAGCGTACGCTTCGGCGGTTCCAATGGTCGTCATCTCCTCGCAGATCCCATCCGAAGGACTCGGCGCCCGCCGCAAGGGTATGCTGCACCAACTGGATGACCAGAAGGCGTCGGCCGCGAACGTCAGCAAGAGCCAGCGGCTCATCCAGCATCCCTCGGCCATCCCGTCGGCGATCGCCGCAGCCTGGGCCGAAGCGCTGACCGCTCCGATGGCCCCGGTCTGGTTGGAAATCCCGCAGGACATCCTGCTTGCCGAACACCGGATCCCCACCGTCCGCGACGTCGCCGCGGCGCCTGTTCCGGTGCCCGCCCGCGCGGAACTGATGGCAGCTGCCGCCAAGCAGCTCGCCGAAGCCGAAAGGCCGGCGATCATCGCCGGCGGCGGCGTCCGTCGGGGCAATGCCGAGGCGGCGCTGCTCCAGGTGGCCGAGAAGCTCCGCGCCCCTGTCCTGTCTTCGCCCGGCGGCAACGGCGCCTTTCCCCGCGACCATGAGCTGTCACTGCAGAGCTGGGCCGAAGACCGCTACGCCACCGAGGTGATGGAGGACGCCGATGTCCTGCTCGTGATTGGGACGTCCTTGGGCGAGGTCACCTCCAACTACTTCACCCTGGCCCCGCGCGGACAAATGATCCAGATCGACGCCGAGTGGCGGGTCCTCGAATCCAACCATCCGGCGCTCGGCATCCATGCCGACGCCGGTCTGGCCCTCACCGCGCTCGCGGAGGCACTGCCCGTTCCGGCTCCCTCGCAGCGCACCGACAGCTGGCACGGCAAGTCCGCCGAGGACGTCGTCGTCGAAACTCTGAAGAAGATTACCGGCCGGCTCGACGCGCAGGACCTGTCCATGGAGCGGAAGTTTATGACGGACATCCGCGACGCCGTACCTTCGGGGATGCAAACGTTCTGGGACATGACGATCGCCGCATACTGGGGCTGGTCCTGCTGGGATGCCCGCGGCGGACAATTCCACTCCGCGCAAGGAGCCGGCGGCCTCGGTTACGGCTACCCAGGCGGAATTGGCGGCTCCGTCGGGCTCGGCGAACGCGTATTGGCCGTATCCGGCGACGGTTCCGCGATGTATTCCATCTCCGAACTCGCCACTGCCAAGCAGCACAACGCGCCGGTCACCTGGCTGATAGTCGACGACGGCGGCTACGGCATCCTGCGCGAGTACATGGAAGGCGCCTTCGGCCAGGCCACGGCGACCGAACTGAGCCGGCCCGACTTCGTCGCGCTCGCCGAAGCGTTCGGCGTGCCGGCGCGGAAGGTCGCACCCGAAGGCATCAAGGAAGCACTCGAGGAGTCTTTCGCCGCGGACGGTCCGAACGTCGTCGTCGTCGAAGCCCTGCTGAAGATGTTCGAGCCGACCCACCTTTAGGCGGCGGTCGCACGCGTCCCGGGGTTTCCGTTCGCCTGAGGAGTAAAACAGGCGAACGCGATGCACAAATAGCCCAGATACGGCGAATCCTACTCCCCGCCCGAACCGTTTCGATCAGCCCTGCTGCGGAACCGGGATTCCCTCACTGGGCTGGACGACGACGAAGCCCGGCCCGTGGAACGCCAACTGGAACGCCTCGCCTGAACCGCCGCGAAGCATCGAGCGCATGTTCATGGAACTGTGCACCTGCGGGGTGAGATTCCCCGACCAGCAAACCACCGCCTGCGCATCCACGAACGTCGGCTGCTGGCTGCAATCCAGAATCAGCGGTTCGCCCTCGCAGCAGATCGCGACAGTTCCTTGGCCCTGCAGCAACAGGTTGAACACGCCACCGCTGACCATGCCCGCTCCCTGAACCCGGCGGATGTCCCAGTTTATCGTCGTGTCCATCGCCAGCAGGTTCTTGCTCGCAACCGAGATCGAGTCGCCCTCGAGCTGCATCAGGAAGATATTGTTGGCCTGCCGCGCAAAAAAGACTTCTCCTTGCCCGGATACGCGCATCATCGGGGCATCCTCGCTGGTCAGCATCTTCTTCACCAGCTTGCCGATGCTGCCGGACCCCTCATGGTGAAACTGGATTTGCCCCTGGAACGCGACCATCGCGCCCTTGGTGGCAATCATGTCCTCGCCCAGCACCGCCCTAAGCATCCGCGGAGACTGCAGAGCCCACCGCTCATTCGTCTGCATCTCCTGGTTCTGTTCGCTGAAAAGTGCACTGCGCATGGTCCCGTCCCTCCACGATGAATGTTGCTCATAGTCTGGCACGCCACACGGCGCCATCGGCAGTAAATCAGGGAAAAGTCAGGGTCAGTATCGTCCGGAAGGCGTAGGACTCCCAGGCCCGCTTTCGCTACGATTGAAGTACCGGCCCGCACCCGGTGTATCGCGGCAATCGCAACTCGTGAGGGAGCGTCATGTCCAACCAGTACCCAGGCCGGAACCCGTCCGACGACGACAATTCCGCCCCGCAGACGGCCGGGAATCAGTACGGTTATGGCCAGCAACCGCAGCACGGCGCGCACAACAATCCCTACGCCCGCCCCGACCCTTATGAGCAGCAGGCCTACGGCGGCCCCGGTTACCAGCAGTATCCCAGCCAGCGCGGCCCGCAGCCGGGCAAAGGCATGGCCATCACCGCTCTCGTCCTGGGTATCGTCGCCATTGTCCTGTGCCTGATCCCGTTCATCGGTTTCATCAGCATCATCGGCGGAATCGTCGCCGTCGTCGTGGGCATCATTGCACTCAAGAAGGGCAAGCCCGGCAGGGGGATGTCGATCGCCGGCATCGTCCTCGGTGCGATCGGCGCCATCCTGGCCGTCATCGTCACCATCGCTACCATCATGTTCATCGGCGCTGGCGTGGAGTCTGTATCTGAAAAGCGCGTAGTCGAATACAGCGCAACCACCAGCGGCGATGCGACGGTGGAGTACTTCGACGGCGACGGAGACACGACCGAACAGATTTCGGAGGACTGGAGCGAGGAAATCACCTTCACCGGCCCGCCTTTAAGCGCGCTGACCGTCAAGGCTGCCGATTCATCGGATGCTTCAGCGGAGGTCAGCTGCAAGGTCGTTGTCAATGGAGAAACGGTCTCGGAAAACGGCGCGTCAGGTGCAGGTGCCACTGCCATTTGCCTGGGCATAGACTTTGGTCAGTCAGGAAATTAACGACGGCGGCGGGAGCGGTGAAAGCCTCAGGGCACGACGGCGGGAGGCCGCCTATGTGCGAAGCTACTTTTCGGTTGTGCTGAGGAAGTCGTTGACCCGCTTGAGAAGCCCAGCCTGATCCTTCAACTCGCACTCCCAAATCACCAGCGGTTCCCACCCGGCCGCGCGTAACTGCTCGAGTTGGCTGGCGTCGCGTTCGAAGGTACGCAGCCGCTTCGCCGACCAGAATTCAGCGTTCTGTTTTGGCGCCCGCTCACCAACCCGGCAGGTATGTGAATGCCAGAAACAGCCGTGCACAAAGATCACCTTGCGGCGGCCGGCGAACACCAGGTCCGGCTTGCCGGGAAGGTTCTTTCCATGCAGCCTGTACCGGTAGCCCGCGCCGTGAATCATCCGCCGGACGGTCAGTTCCGGTTTGGTGTTTTTGCCCCGGATTCTGGACATGTTCCAGCTGCGGTGTTCCGGTGTGAGCGAATCGGTCATCGGCTCCATTTTATCGGCACGGGACCTATCCTCACTCGCCCTGCCGGCACTCGCCTTAGCCGCGCTCCCCCTAACCGCACGCGCCTTGGCCGCGGTCGACGTAGCCAAACTCGACGGCTTCCAGACTTCTAGAGCAACTCGATCAGCCTGGCGTCCGACTTCTCCTGGGCCGCCGTGTCGAAGGCGCCGCCAGTCACCAGCAACTCGTCGGCGCCGGTGAAGCGGACCAATCTCTCCAGCTGTTCGGTCACCTCTTGCGCTGTGCCGTAGATCGCTTTGGCCAGATTGTCCTCAATGAGGGATCGTTCCCGATCGGTCGGATTGTGGCCGTCGATATTCTCCACCGGTTCCAACGCCGGAAACTCCCCTCGCGTCCTCGAACGGGCCAGCGCCCAGGCCTCGGGCAGCAGCAGTTCCCTGGCCGCGTCGGTCGAATCGGCCACCGCAATGTTCACCGATGCGACCACGTGGGATTCCGGATACAAGCGGGACGGCCGGAAGCTCTGGCGGTACCGGTTCAGGCCTGCGTGGCCTACCCCGTCGTCGTGCCGGCCGTCGTGCCGGAAGAGTGCAGGCCCGCCAAGGACCACGGCAAGGCCGGCGCGGGCCGCAATGTCGAGACCCTTCCCCGTGGCAAGCAGGAACAACGGGGTGCGCGAATGATTGCGTGGCCGGGCGGTGATGGTGGCAGTTCCGGACAGGTACGCAATGAGTTCAGCGAGGTCTTCTTCAAACCGGTCCGCCGCTTCCTTGTCCTGCCGCAAAGCCTTCCGCACCCCGGAGGTGAAACCCACCGACCGGCCGATACCTAGGTCAATCCGCCCGGGCCACAACGCCTCCAAGGTGGAAATCTGCTCGGCAACAACCAGTGGCTGATGATTGGGAAGCATGACGCCGCCGGAACCGATCCGGATGTGATCAGTCCTGGCCGCGAGGGCTGCCATCAGGACGGTCGGCGCTGAACCGGTAATTCCCGGAACTCCGTGATGCTCTGCCACCCAAAACCGCCGGTAACCAAGCTCTTCCGCTCTCTGAGCACGGCGGATAGTGCTGCCCAACGACTCAGCTTCAGTCTCGTTTTCCCGGGCGTTGGCTCTGTCGAGAATCGAGACAGGAATCTTAGGCGACGGCATATCCGGTGTAACACTTCAGCAGAGTCAATATTCCATTACGACGACGGTCCGGAGGCGGGATGCCGACGACGACGTACAGGTGGGATGCCGGCGACGATGCGCAGGCGGGTTACTGAGGGCACCTGGAGATGATTGTTTTCTTAAGTGATTGCACTGCAAGCATGGCGAGTTCCAGCGAGTGCAATCAATGCAATCACTCTTGCGAAGAACATATCTACGCAGCGAGGTTTGGACGTTTACCTCCCAAGCAGCGGCCCGGTTCGGTCAGTCGAGCGCTCTCGGGCAAGAAAGTGACGCGACAACCCCCACATTGCCGCGCCACGGCTCGCTTGCCTGCCGGTGCCGCTAAGCCGCTACGTACCCATTCGGATTGAGCACGTACTTTGTGGCTGCGCCGGCGTCGAACTCCTCATAACCGCGCGGTGCATCCTCCAAACCGATGGCCTTTGCGTTGACGGCGTCGGCGATGTTTACCTTGCCGGCCAGGATGGCCTGCATCAGGCCGCGGTTGTACTTCATCACCGGACACTGACCGGTCACGAACGAGAGCGACTTCGCCCAGCCGAGTCCGAGATTCAGCGACAACGAACCCTTCTGTGCGGCTTCGTCGATACCGCCCGGATCACCGGTGACATACAGCCCTGGAATTCCGAGTCCACCGCCGGCCGACGTGACTTCCATCAGCGAGTTGAGCACCGTCGCCGGCGCCTCCGTCTTGGAACCCTCGCCGTGCCCGCGCGCCTCGAAGCCCACGGCGTCGACACCACAGTCCACTTCCGGCGCACCGAGGATCTGTTCTATCTGATCCTTCGGATCGCCCTTGGAAACGTCCACGGTCTCGCAACCGAAACTGCGCGCTTGCTTGAGCCGGTCCTCGTTCAGGTCCGCGACAATAATGACGCCGGCACCCAGCAGTTTCGCCCCAACGGCGGCGGCAAGGCCAACCGGTCCGGCTCCGGCGATATACACCGAGGATCCGGGTCCGACGCCGGCACTGTATGCGCCATGGAATCCGGTCGGGAAGATGTCGGAAAGCATGGTCAAATCCATGATCTTCTCCAACGCCTGGTCCCGGTCCGGGAACTTCAGCAGGTTCCAGTCCGCGTAAGGCACCAGCACGTACTCGGCCTGTCCGCCGACCCAGCCGCCCATGTCCACGTAGCCGTAGGCACTGCCCGGGCGGTCCGGATTCACATTAAGGCAAATCCCGGTCTTGCGTTCCTTGCAGTTCCTGCACCGCCCGCAGGAGATGTTGAACGGCACCGAGCAGATGTCGCCTTCCTTGATGAATTCCACATCCCGGCCGACTTCGACTACTTCTCCGGTGATTTCATGGCCCAGCACCAGATTCTCCGGTGCAGTCGTACGGCCCCGGACCATGTGTTGGTCGGAGCCGCAAATATTCGTGGTGACGGTCTTGAGGATCACGCCGTGATGGACCTGGCGGCCCACGTTATCCGGATGTACCCCCGGTCCGTCCTTGAGTTCGAAACTGGGATAGTCGATATCGATGACCTCGACTTTTCCCTTCCCCTTGTAGGCAACTGCTTTGTTCCCTGACATTTGTTTCCTCCCTTTCCCCGGTGGATCCCGTCTGGATGGCGGAACCCTGCACCGAAAGACACAGGCCTGATCCCGTTCCGGGGGGAGGCGCGCCGTATCCCCGGGGCGGGCAAAGGCTCAAGCTCAGCGTACGACGTCGAAGGTTGCATTAACGTTGCATCGTCACCTGGGAGCGCTTCTACCAGCGCCACCGGTATTCGTATTCCGGACGCCCCGGAGTTCCGTAGCGGGGAGTCCGGATCGCCGAGCGGTCATCCGCCAGGTGCTCCAGATACCTGCGCGCCGTCACGCGGGATATACCGAGCTCGGTAACGACTTCGCTGGCGGAAATTGGCCGGGCACCTCTTTGCAGGAGTTCGACGACGGCCGCAAGAGTTGGTTCCGACATCCCCTTAGGTAGGTCGACCGTGCCGGGAGTGCGAAGCGCGGCCAGGGTCTTGTCGACCTCGGACTGATTCGTGGTCGAGGCCTGCCGGGTCAAATTATCGTGGAACTGCCGAAACTGAAGGAGTTTTTCGCTGAACGTGGCGTACGTAAACGGCTTGATTAAGTACTGCGCGACGCCGGCACTCACGGCTTTCTGCACGACCGGCAGTTCCCGGACAGCCGTCACGGCGATGATTCCCATCGGCAAGCCAGCTCCACGGATCCGGCGGATAATGTCCAGACCGTGGATGTCGGGAAGGTTCATATCCAGCAGCACCAGGTCGATGGCCCCGGCTCCACCCGCTCCTTCCTGCGGCTTCACCGATGCGCCCATCAGCCCGAGCGCCTCGGCGCCAGTGCCGGCGGTTCCGGCCAATTCGAAACCCTCGACCCGCCCGACGTAGTTGGCATGCGCCGCTGCCGCAATTGGATCGTCCTCCACCACGAGGACCCGGATGAGGCTCATGCTGAACCTTCTCCCGGAACTGGCAAGACATTCCGGGCGGCTGCTTTGTCCCGTCCGGCGGTGCGGGGCAAGCGCACACTGAAGAGTGCGCCGTCGTCGTAATTTTGCGCTTTTACCTCTCCGCCGAGGCGGTTGCAGGCCTGCCTGACCAAGGCGAGCCCGATGCCCCGTCCATCGGTTGACTTGGTGCTGAAGCCGAGGTCGAAAATCCGCTCTATCCGTTCTATGTCCAGCCCTGCGCCGTTGTTCCAGACACGTATCTCCAGCTGTTCTTCTGGCGCGGAGATGCTCACTGTGATCAGCGGATCGTCCACCGTGGCGACGGCGTCGAAGGCGTTGTCCAGCAGGTTGCCCATGATCGTGACCAGGTCCCCGGGATTCAGTGTTTCGATTCCCAGCCCGTTCCCGGAGTGGATTTCCAGCCTGATTCCGCGTTCGTTGGCCTGGGCGGCCTTGCCGACAAGCAGCGCAGCCAGATACGGCTCGTCGACGGAACCGACGACGTTGTCCGTCAGGTGCTGGGACTGCTGCAGATCGGCGGCTGCAAACTCCGCGGCGTCGTCGCTTCTACCCAGGCCGATCAGGGACACGATGGTGTGCAGCCGGTTGGAGTGCTCATGCGTCTGTGCCTTCAGGGCGTCTGTCACCGTTCTCATCGACTGCAGTTCACCGGTCAACTCCTGGATTTCGGTGTGATCGCGCAGCGTAGTTACCGTTCCCATACTGTCGCGGGGTGCGCGGGGATTCCCAGGTGGGATGGCTGGCTCCTGGTTAACCACCAGGACGCGGTCATTCGTCAGATGTAGTTCGTCGCCGGCGCGGCGCCCGCTCAACAACAGCTCCCGCAGCGAGGGCGGAAGCGTCAGGTTGGCCACCGGCGTCGAATGGTCACGGCCCGACGGCGGCAGGTTCAGCAGGGCAGCCGCCTGATCGTTGTAGAGCACCAGCTCGCCCGAGGCGTTGACAAGGACCATCCCTTCACGCACAGAATGCAGCACGGAATCGTAGAAGACATACATTTGGGCCAGATTTTCCGGACCCTGTCCGAGGGTCAGGCGCTGGAGCCGCCGGCTGATCCACCACGACACCAAACTTCCGAGGGCCAAGGTGCCGGCCGCAGTCAGAATCAGGAACGGCAGCTGTTCCTGAAGTGCCTCGCTGACATTCGCGATAGTGACGCCGGAGGAAACCATCGCGATCACCTCACCATTATCGTCCAGCACGGGCGCGATGGTCCTTACGGAAGGACCCAGCGTTCCGGTATAGGTTTCCGTATAGGTCTGCCCGGATAAGGCCTGGCGGGTCGAGCCGATGTAGTCGCCGCCGATTTCCGCCCTGTTGCGATGGGTAAACCGGGTGCGGTCTGGAGCCATGATGGTCACGAAATCCGCTCTGGTCTCGTCCATTATTGTCCGCGCGTATGGCTGCAGGGCCTTGGTCGGTGTCTCAGCTTGGACTGCAGCTATTACGTACGGGTCGTTGGTCAAGGTGCTGGAGATGGCGTGCATGCGGCCGGCGGATTCGGCGTACTGCTGGCGTTGGGCATCCTCGTACATTGCCCAGGCGATACCGGCGGTCAGGCACAGGACGAAGATCAGTTGGCCGGCGAAAAACCGGCGGGCGATACTCCAGGAATGCAAAAAGGGTCCGTTCTCAGCAAGGGCGTTTCAGTTGCGCCATGAACATTATGAACTCAAGCGTGATGGTCGTCACTGGTTCAAGCAACATGGTGGCTGAAGTAGTAAGGCCAACCGGCGCCCGTTTCCGGACATAAGGACACACGTTGAGCGACACACTGATATTGATCCACACAGCCATCTCCATCCTGATTATCGTCGGGTTGATTCTCGGCGCCAAAATGCACGAAATCCTCGCCATCACCATCGGCGCCCTCTATCTGGGCGTCGCAACCGGACTGGGTTTCCTCAACACAGCCGAAACTGTCTCTATCGGATTCGGCGACATCATGGCCGATATCGGGCTGTTGATCGTTTTCGGCGTGCTGCTGGGTTCCCTCCTATCGGCCGTCGGCGCCCTGGAAAGACTCACCTCCGCACTGCTGAGAGTGTTCGGAGCGGAACGATCACCGTACGTATTCGGCATGTCCATGAGCACCGTTTTCCCCGCCATCTACACCGACGTCCTGCTGGTTCTCACCGCTCCGCTGGGTAACAAGATTGCCCCTCGGATCCAACGAAATGGAACGCCGTCGATGGCCGCGGCTCTGGTGCTCGGCTCCGAGCTGGGGCTCGTCCTGGTCGTGCCGGGTGCAGGAGCGCTGGCCGTTGCAGGTCTGTTGGATGTGCCGCTGAGCCAGATGCTCCTCTGGGGATTGGTGGTTGCGCTGCCGACGGCTTTCGTCAGTATTTTCGTCTACCGGTGGCTTCTAAAGCGTGGGCTGTGGAACGCAGAAAAGGACGAGATTCCCGCAGCAACCGAAGATGTAATCGTGGAACGCGATGATGAGCAGCAGTCCCGGCTTCCGCTTCCCGTACTCCTGTTGCCACTGCTGATCTCCGTCGCTCTCATCGCCATGGGAGGCATCGCGGCGGCGGCCGGAATTGAAACCGGAGTCATCGCATTCCTCGGTCATCCAATGGTGGCGCTCCTCCTCGGCCTGTTGTTCGCGTACTTCATTGCGTGGCGTTCGCTGGGCAACGACGTCATCAACAAAGCGTTGGATAAAGCACTCCGTGATGGAGGCCCGATTCTGGTCATCACAGGATTGGGTGGAGCCCTCGGCGCCGTGATCAGCGAGAGTGGACTCGAGGACATCCTCGCCGGCTACTTCTCGGTCAACGCACTCTCGCCCCTGATTCTGGCCTGGCTGATCGCCGTCATCCTGCACGCAGCAATCGGCTCCACCTCGGTCGCTGCGATTACCGCGGCGGGTATCCTTGCTCCCGTGATGGGTCAGATCGGCGTCTCGCCACTGCTCATTGCCCTGGCCGCCGGTTCCGGTGCTCTATTCGCACTGCACGTCAACAGCAACTTCTTCTGGATGACGCAGAAACTGTTGAACCTTTCCACGCAGGGGACTCTGAAGGTCTGCACGATCATCACCTCGATCGCCTCTGTCGTCTCGCTGCTCTGCGTGCTCGGACTCAGCCTGGCTCTCTGATCGGGAGCCGGCGGGCAGGCGAAATTCGGGGGATAGGAGAGTCGAAAATGGAGCACGTCGGAATTAGCGGTTCCGGGTATTTCTCACAGAATTATGTCCCGCCCGGAGTCGCTGTCGCGCTCCAGATCGAGTTCGACGTCGAAATGGGCACTCAGGAGGTACTCAATCAATGACTCCTTGCGGCTCCAAAGATTGTCCTGCGTCTGCGATTCCTTCACGGCAGCACCTTCCTGATGGTCTGAGACCACCATAAGCACCTTCTCACTGATTTTCGAGAGGACGAGTACGCAGTCAGAGGAAAGCAGAGCAGCCGCCTATCGCAAAGGGGCTGTCCTCCGGTGGGAGGACAGCCCCTTTGCGGCATGTGGTTCTACGGCGCCATGCTCATGCTCATGGTCCCAATCAAGACCATGAAGATGATGATGCTCAGAATGCCGAAGACGACGTCGATCCAACCAAGAATTTTGCCAGCCGATGATGGCACGTTGAGGGCCTCGGCCTTCTTCGCCTGGACGATGGCCAGCGGGCCAAAAACGATGCCCAGGAAGAAAAGCCCGATGATGCCGAAAACCAGCGAGGTCTGGGCGTGCTTGGAGCCTTCCATGTATTGGCGGGACTGATCGTGTTGGAAGGACTGGTAGTAGCCCGGATTCTGCGGAGCTGATTGAGGCGTGCCGTATGGATTGTTGGTCATAGTTTTCCCCTGGTGATGCTCATGAGTGATCACTGACTGCTGTCAGCGCTGTCAGACTATAGGAGCCCACGCGGAGTGTCTACGAGCCGCGTCCACGGGTTCTAATATGTCAGGCTGCGGCTGTCCTGCTCTGTCTTTGGGGGCCGAATTCTGCGAGCGGATTGCGCAGGACGCCGGATTTCTGCAGCGCGCCGGAGGGGTCCGCGAGATCTACCATCTGCTGGTTATTGCGCAACTGCAGCCGGTTCAGGCAGGACAATTCGAATTCCTCCGCGAACAGGTCGTATTTGGCAAAGGCTTCGGTCAGTTCCGGGTGCTGGTCTTGATAATCGACGACGACGGCGGCGACCGTGCGCCAGAAGTCCTCCTGGTCCAAACGGCCGTCCTCGTCGAGTGTGGCGGCCAGGAAGCGGAAGAAGCAGTCGAAGACGTCCGTGAAGATGGACAATATTTTCTCGCCTTCGGGCACCTCGACCCGGATCCGGGCGACGTCGTCGGGCAGCGTGGACGTATCGCCGAAGAAGGCGATTTCCTCACCGATGTCCTTCATGATTGCGCGCTCCGGGACGCCGTCGCGCAGGACCAGGATCAGATTCTCGCCATGCGGCATGTAGACGAGTTCATGACGGTAGAAGCAGTGCAGCAGTGGAACGAGGTACGCATCCAGATACCTCCGCAACCAGTCGGCAGCGCCCATTCCGGACCGGTCAACCAACGCCGACACGAAAGAGTGGCCGGCTGCGTCCCGGTGCAGGAGGGAAGCCATCGTCGCGAGTTGCCGTCCGGGCTCGAGCGAGGGCAGCGGACTCTCCCTCCACAACGCCGAGAGCATCTTCCGGTAGGGGGATCCGCTTTCGGCCGCGGCTTCGTAATAGTGATTGTGGTATCCGACGGCGGCCGTCTCGCGCAGGATGCTGAAGCCGTGCTGCTGCAAGGTGGCGTCGGAACGGACAAGGTCGTGCACCCAGTCGTTGATGGCCGGAGTGGCGCGCATGTATTCGGGGGAGAGTCCGCGCATGAACCCCATATTGAGAACGGACAGCGCGGTTTTGACGTAACTGGCGGCAGGCCGGTCACGGTTGAAGAAGGTGCGGATGGACTGCTGCGCCTGATAGGTATCAGCACCGGTACCGAGATGGACGATCCGGCGTTGAGCCAGTTCCGCGGCGAAGGTCACGGCGAGTTTGTTCTCCAACTGCCAGGGATGGACCGGCATAAGGAGGTAGTCGGATGGAGAGAGGCCAAGCTCGGTGAGCCGGGCGTCGAAGGAGGCCAGCATCTCTGCGCCAAGCTCCGACTCGAGGTGGCCGCGGTAGCTAAGCAACGGCGTCGAACTGAATACCGCGTTGTCCCGGTGGACGGCCAGCCAGTGCAGTTGGACCGGTGCTCCCGTTTCGGGGGCATACGCGTGGTAGTCGCCGATCCCGAAGCCGAGCCGGCCATTGTTGGCGACGAAGCAGGGGTGGCCTTCGGTCATGGATCGTTCGATGGCTTGGAAATCCTCCGCAGGGTTTGACCCGCGGGTGATGCCGGCTGCGAGTTCGCTGGAGCTGAGCGGGGCGCCGGAGCTGAACGGAGCGCCGGGACTGGCGGGCGCGCCGGAGCTGGCCGGGACAGCCGCGTTCTTGTAGGCATGCCCAGCCAGGGTGCTGCTGATTTCCTCGAGATAGACCGGCAGCATGTCCGGGGGAATGCCAAGCGAAAGCCGGAAATCCATGATGAATTCCAAAGCGTCCAACGGGTGCTCCCGCCCGTCGATGCTGCGCGTGATGCCGTCCGCTTCGATGCTCCAATGGTCGAGCTTGAGGAGGCGTGCGGAAAAGCGGTACTCGGTGCCGTCGTCGTCGGACTGCAGGCAGTAAACGTCGCCTCCCAATGCTTCCGGTGCCAGGAGCCGTTCATGCGAAAACTCGGCGATGGCCTTGCGGACCAGGTGCCGGTTGGCCGCGGCCCAGCGTTCGGGAGTGAGGTGGGAGGTCGGAGTGGTCGTTGCAGTCATGGTGGTGGCGGGTGCCATGGTGGTCGTCGAGGTCATGGATGTGCTCCTTCGGAAACGCCGGCCGGAACGGCGGCAGCGAATTGTTGACGGGTGCAGAAAGACAGCCAGGCGTCCTTGCTATCGACGTGGATGACGCGGTCCTTTTCGAACCCCATGCGGGCATTCAGCGCCTGGATTTTTGTATTGCCGACGTCGGGTTCGACGACGACGCGGTTCACGGCAGGATCGGCGAACAGGAAGTTCAGGACGGAGGTGAAGACGGCCGTCGTGTAGCCGGTGCGAGGGGTGGTGGCCGGGGCGACCAGCAGGTGCATGCCGACGTCGCCGGTCTGCACTGCGTAGTGGTCGCGGAGGGGCGAGTGTCCGGGGGCATAGCGTTCCATCAGGAAGGCCGGCTCCGTGGCTGAGTCGTCGAGCTGCGGAATTTCGAGTCCGAGCCACGCCTCGTGATGCGGGTTGGCGGCGATGCGGGAGTGCTCCTGCTCGACGTCGGCGACGGTGGCCGAGCCCATGCCCCAGAACCGGGCGTACTCCTGGATCATCCAGCCATGCAGCAGCTCTGAATGCCGGGCGGGATCGACGGGAATGAAGGCGAATTTCATTGCGGCACCTCCGCCCCTGCGCCGGCCAGTTCGGGCTCTTCCGGCACGCCGTCCGGAGCGCCGAACTGCTGAAACGCGATCGAACGTTCCACCGGGTAGTACTCCCAGCCGAGCATCTCGCGGATGATGCAGGCGTTGCGGTAGGCGGCCATGCCGAGGTCCGGGGTGGCGAACCCATGCGTGTGCAGTTCGGCGTTTTGCACGTACAGTTCCCCGGGTTCGACGCCGATGCTGTAGTCGCGGCCGACGTCGAACCGACCGTCGTCATCGCGGCGGATCCGGTCCGCGATCCCGGCCAGGAACGGCGGCTCACGGTAGGTGTAACCGGTGGCGAGGACGACGGCGCCGGTCTCCAAGGTGAAACTGCGGTCCTGTTCGCCGTGCCGGAGGTCCAGGATGTGAGAGCCCGCGAGGGGATCGTACCGGGCGGCTTCCAGCGAGGAGTGGGTCAGCAACCGGGTCCGCGGGGGAGCATCCAGGCTCTTGATGTAGAGCAGATCGTAAATTTCGTTGATCAGGTCCTCGTCGATCCCCTTGTAGAGATTCTTCTGCGACTCGTTAACCGCTCCGCGGACGTCCGCCGGCAGGGCGTGGAAGTAGTCGACGTACTCCGGTGACGTCATCTCGAGCGTGAGCTTCGTGTATTCAAGCGGGAAGAACCGTCCGGAGCGGGTCACCCAGTTCAGCTCGTACCCGTACACATCAATCTCCTGCAGCAGGTCCCGGTACAGCTCAGCGGCGCTCTGGCCACTGCCGACAATGGTGATGCTGGACTGGCGCTGCAGTTCCGCCTTGCGCGGTAGGTAGTCGGCGGTGTGCAGGACCAGGCCGCCGGTATTGAGGATGGAAGTGCACGACGACGGCACGTGCGGCTGGGTACCGGTGCCGAGCACGAGCCGGCGGGCATAGCGCACCGTCTCGCCGTTTCCCATGTGTATGGAACGGACTTCGTAGACGCCGTTCCGGTACCGCACTGCGGTCACGCGCTCGCCGAAATGCACGGTGGGCAGCTGCGCGGCGACCCACTGGCAGTACTTATTGAACTCGGCGCGCAGGGGATAGAAGTTTTCCCGGATGTAGAAGCGGTACAGCCGGTCCGATTCCTTCAGGTAGTTCAGGAAGGAGTACCGGGAAGTCGGGTCCGCCATCGTTACCAGGTCCGCCAGGAACGGGACCTGCAGGTGGGCACTGTCCAGCATCATGCCCGGATGCCAGTCGAAGCCGGCGCCTTCGTCGAGGAAGACACCATCGAGTTCGGAAATCGGTGCCGTCAGCGCCGCCAGGCCCAGATTGAAGGGGCCGGCACCGATACCGATGAAGTCGTGGACGTGCGTGCTCATCGTGTCCCTCCTGCAAGGTAGTCATCGCCGACGCGGCGGATCATCCCGAGGATTTCGCGCACGTCGCCGAGGGTGGTTTCGGCGTTGAGCAGCGTCAGTTTCAGATAGTGCCGGCCGGCGGACTTGGTGCCGGCGATCATGGCTTCGCCGGAGCTGGCCAGGGTGCGGCGGATGTGGAGATTGACGACGTCGGCCGCGTCGCCGTCGAGCCCGTCCGGGCAATAGCGGAAGACGAGCGTGCTCAACTGCACCGGGGCGGCCAGCTCGAACTCGCAGTCGGCAGCCACCATCCGGCCGGCGTGTTGGGCCAGGTCGATGGCCTCATCCAGCAGCACGCCAATGCCGTCCGCGCCCAGGGTGCGCAAGGTCAGCCAGAGCTTCAGCGCGTCGAAACGCCGGGTGGTCTGCAGGCTCTTATCCACCTGGTTCGGAATGTCCTCGCGGGCCGCACTTTCCGGATTCAAATAGTCGGCGTGGTAGGTGACGTGCTGGAGCATTGTGCGGTCGCGGACCAGGACGGCGCTGGAGCTAACGGGCTGGAAGAACGTCTTGTGGTAATCCACGGTCACCGAGTCGGCGTCGCCGATCCCGTCCAGGAGATGCCGGTGGCGCAGCGAGGTCAACAACCCGCCGCCGTAGGCCGCATCGACATGGAGCCAACTGCCATGTTGGCGGCTGAGCCGGGAGAGGTCCGGGAGCGGATCGAAGCTGCCGAAGTCGGTGGTTCCGGCTGTCGCCACCACCGCCATTGGAACCTCGCCGCGTTTGGCACTGGCCGCCATCGCTGACTCCAGGGCTGCCGGTTTCATCCGCTGATTCGCGTCGCATTCGACCGGAACAACGGCGTCGTAGCCCAGCCCGAGCAGAGAGGCGGATTTCCGGATGCTGAAGTGGCTGACCTCGGAGGTGAAGATCCGCAGTCGCTCCAACAGCGCCGGAAGCCGGGCGGCTCGCAGGGTTGGATCCCGCCGAAGGATGGCGACGGCCTGGTTGCGGGCAATCAGCAGTGCCTGGAGGTTGGACTGGCTGCCGCCGCTGGTGAAGACGCCGTCGGCCGCGGCGCCGAGGCCCAACCGGTCCGCTGTCCAGCTGATCAGGCGGCGCTCGATCAGTGTGGCGCCGGCGCTCTGATCCCACGTGTCCAATGAGGAATTCACCGCGGAAAGAATGGCTTCACCGACCAAGGCCGGTATGACGACCGGGCAGTTCAGGTGGGCGGCGTATTTACTGTTGTGGAAGTAGACCGCGTCGCGCAGATAGAGATCCTCCAACTCGGCGAGGGCGGACGGCATGTCCTCGATGGGCGAGTCCAGGTCCACCGCCTCCACGAGAGGAGCCAACCCGTCCGGGGTGATACCGGTGAAGGGCTTTGCCGTGCGGGAAATTTTGTCGGCAACGAGGTTCACCCCCTGTTGGACTTCGTCGGCGTACCGGGACACGTTGCGTTGGTTGAAAAGCTGGTTTCCGGCAGCAAGCGCCAACTCAACCCCCGAACCGAAGTCCTCGCGGGTTTCTGTAGCGGAGTTCAAGGTCATACGACTCCCTCAATAACTGTGATCGACAAGAAGTGCCCACAAGTTGGTGGGCAGGATAGGTAACCCTTACTTTGGTAAGCCTTACCTATGTCGACCTTTGGCGTCAAGCCGATGACGCGGTACGGGAGGGACTGGTGTTAGCTGTCGAGCAGGCCGCGCACGTCCTCGGCGGTGAGCTGCGTGGAGAAGACCGCGTCGTCGTCGAGCACGGACGAGAAGAGCTGGCTCTTGCGTTCCTTCAGCGCCATGACCTTTTCCTCGATGGTGTCCTTGGCCACCATCCGGTAGACCATGACGTTCTTGGTCTGGCCGATCCGGTGGGTCCGGTCGACGGCCTGGGCTTCGGTGGCGGGATTCCACCAGGGGTCCAGCAGGAAGCAATAGTCTGCTTCGGTCAGATTCAGGCCGAACCCACCGGCCTTGAGGCTGATCAAAAACACCGGCGCCTTGCCGTCCTTGAACTTGGCGATCACTTCGGCCCGCCGCCGGGTGGAGCCGTCGAGGTAGCAATAGTCGATGCCGGCCGCGTCGAGCCGTTCGGCGGCTTTCTTCAGGAAGCTGGTGAACTGGCTGAAGATCAACGAGCGGTGTCCCTCGGCGACGACGTCCTCGAGTTGCTCGAACAGCACATCGAGTTTGCTGGACGGGACGGCGGCGTACTCCTCGTCCACAAGCGACGCATCCAGGCTGAGCAGCCTTAGCAGGGTCAGGGATTGGAAGATCGTGAACCGGTTCTTGTCCATATCCTCGACCAGGCGCAGGATCTTCTGCCGCTCACGTTGCAGGTGCGTCTGATAGATTTTCTGGTGCTTGGCTCCGAGCTCCACATCGAGCACTTGCTCCTGCTTCTCGGGCAGGTCGGAGGCCACGGCTTCCTTGGTGCGGCGCATCATCAGCGGCCGGATCCGGCGTCGTAATTGGCCCAGCAGTTCCTTGTTCTCGCTGCGCTCGATCGGACGCTGATACAACTCCGCGAACTTGGTGCTGATCGGAAAGAGGCCGGGCGCGACGATCGAGAAGATCGAATGCAGCTCCATCAGGTTGTTCTCCATCGGCGTGCCGGTGATCGCCAGCTTGAACGGCACGTCCAGATCCTTGGCGCAGCGGTGCACCTTCGCCGTCCGGTTCTTGACGAACTGAGCCTCGTCCAGGATCAACCCGCCCCACCCGTGTTTTTGATAGGCGGCAAAATCGAGCCGGAACAGGGTGTAGGAAGTGATGACGACGTCGGCCCCGGCAGTAATTTCCGCCAGCGGACGGCGGCCGCGGGCTTGAGTATCGGTAATACCGACGACGTTGAGGCCGGGCGCGAACCGGTTGGCTTCGGAAACCCAGTTGGGCACCACCGACGTCGGTGCGACGACGAGGAACGGCTGCACAGGGTTTGCAGCGGGCTGACCCGGGATTGTTGGGCGATGCCCCGGGTTCGCGGTGGAAGACGCCGTCGCCCGTTCCTTGCGGTGGACCAACAGAGCCAGCGCCTGCAGCGTCTTGCCCAGTCCCATATCGTCGGCCAGCACACCGCCCAACCCGTGATGCCAGAGGAACGCCAGCCAGTTGAAGCCGTCCAGCTGGTACGGGCGCAGTTCGGCATGAACCCCGGCCGGAACCGGGGTTTGCTCCACCGCTTCAAGTTCCAACAGCCCGGTTACCGAAGCCCGCCAGGCACGTGCCTGCTCGGTCTCCTCCGCCAGTTCCTCCAGCTCCGCCCACAGTCCAGCCTGGTAGCGGCTGATCCGCAGTCCGTTCTCCACATCCGCGCCGGGTTCCTCGCCCCGGACGCCGCGCAACTGGCCGGTCTTCCGGTCCTGCAAGGTGAGCGCCTCGTCGATGAGGCCGCGCAGCCGGTCGAAAACCGGTTGGTCCATCGACAGGTACGTCTTATCCACCAGCAAGAGCTTCTTAGCCCCCTTGGTCAGCGCCTTGAAGATGTCGTTGAACGGAATCTTCCGTCCGGCCACCGTGACGATAACGCCCAGATCGAACCAGTCGCTCTGCTCGGTCTCGACCGTGCTCACGGTGAGTTCCGGAGTCTCGGTAAGTTCCCGGTAGTCAGGGCGCTCGCCGACGATGTCGACGCGGACGCCGTCGAGCTCTTCGATCCGGGGCAGGGTCTGTTCGGTGAAGTCCACGGCGTCGAAATTCTGGAAGGTGGACTTGGCCGGCAGTTCGCTGCTGTGCAGGACCTTGCACACCGCTCCGGTCAATTCGGTCTCTGCCGCATTGTCCCGGTAGCCGGTTTCACCCGGTTCCGGATAGAGACCCTTGCGGCCGGTGGTCCCGCCGTGGACGTACTCCCAGTCCCAATTGGTTTCGAGCGTGTGGGCTGGCCCGTAGGTGGCGGTGAGGACCAGAACCGGCGGAACGATTTCGGGGAAATCGACGGAGGAGTCGCTGCTGGTGATCTCGACGGTCCTGCTCAGCGGCGGGTAGAAATCCTCGAGGAACTTTTCCACCTCGGGTGCCGGAATCGCCACGGTTTTGCCGCTCAGCAGCAGTTGGCGTTCCTGCTCGGAAATAGGTTTCGCGGTTGGCGCCAGCGTGATGACCCGGGGGTTGGCGGGCGTGTAGCTGTAGACGCCGTGATGGTTGATGGCGCCGGAGGTTTCCAGCGGGTGGCGGTGGCCGTCGATCTCGAGGGTCGGCGTCAGGCTGAGCCCGCCGTCGTCGTCGCCGTTAATTTGTTCTTTCCGCGCGTCGAGTCCCAGCACGGCCTGCCGTCCGACGACGATAGTCAGGTCTTTGCGCGCGCCCACCAGTTCGATTCCGAGCCGCTCCGCCTCGGCGAAGAGCTGCCAGAGCAGGGGGCTGCTGAATTCGTCGAGGTAGAGCCAGTCGTTGTCCTCGCCGTAATACGCAAGGCCGTTTGCGCGGTGCAGCGGTGCGAACTGGCTGAACCAGCGGTGCTGCTCCGGGTCGAAGTTCAGGCCATACGTCTTGTAGCTGATGGTGTTCCAGCGCAGGTTGTTCTTGACCCAGCGGCCCTTGCTGTTCCACATCACCGGACGGACTGCCGGCCGGAGACGGTCCACGGTGGTGTCCCGTTCCCGGGAACCTCCCGAGCGCCACGGCAAGGGGACGCGCGACGGCGGTGCGGCCAGGTCGAATTGCAAGCCCAGCCGTGTGGTTGCTGATCCAGCTGAGCCGGTTCCTGTGGGAGCTGCCGGAGAAGCCCGGGCGCCGTCGTCGTTCCCGCTGATCAGGCCGGTCAGCGACTGCTGCCAGTCAGGTCTTGAGGCGGGTTCCGGTTCCGGCTCATGGAATGAGTTGGCTGCCATGACGTGGGCCGTGTTGGCGTCGAGCAGGGTCGCGGCTACGTGCTTGCAATCGAAACGCATGGGGCAACTGCACGAGCTGAAATCCGTGCGGAAGCGGCCATTGTTCAGGCGGATTAGTTGGATCCTGCAGCGGTAGGGGACCGCGGCGGTTCCGTGCACCGTGCTGCGCAGTTGCCCGGAGCCTTCATCCCACTCCATATCGGCAATTGCGCCGCCCTTGGCGTACCCCTGTGCCCGCGCGAACGCGGCACCGCCGACCAGGCGGATGATCTCGTTGACGTCCACTAAGGGAAAGCTCGAGGATGGCACGGAAATCATCCTTCCACGTGCATCCGACACGGTATCGAACTGTTATGAAACAGGCGTTGACAGGGAGGGCGGACGGGCAGACACTGTAGGCAGTTGCACGGGCACCGAATTGCAGCAGTAGTTCCCGCCCGTACACATGGGGTTGGGGAAAAGCTGGTTTGTGATGCATTACCGTCATGCCATTCTATCTGCATTGTCTGCGTTGGCTCTTGCCATCGGCGTCCTGATACCGGCGGCGCCATCGGCGTCGGCTGCGACTTACAACATAAACCGCGGGCCCAACTACACGGGCCGTGTTGTGCTGACCTTCGACGACTGTCCGCGAACGTTGAGCGCGTATGTGAATGTCATGGCCTGGGCCAGGCGGACCAACACCGGGCTGGTGGTGGCTCCGACCGGCGATTGCCAACGGAAATTCCGCACGCTCAACGGTGTGAATCTGGCAACGGTCGCCAGGCAAAACGGGCAGTACGCCATCAACCACAGCATCAGCCATCCGGACCTGCGCACCCTCAGTTGTGCCGGCGTCGCGCGTCAACTGGGGGCGCCCGGCGTCGTTACCAACTACGGCCGGCCACCTTACGGGGCGATGAACGCGGCGGTCTCGTGTGGTTACCGGCTCGCGGGGATGCGGCCGTGGCTGTGGAACGTGGATACTCAGGACTGGACAGGCCGGACCCGCGCGCAGGTCGTCGCCCACACGGTCCGGTTCGCTACCCGCGGCAGCACCGTGCTGATGCACATGCAATGGAACGGTTTCAATCCGACGGCGATTGCCCAGATGAAATCCGGACTTGCCGCAAGGGGGCTACGGGTCTGCCGGGCCTATCGGGGGACAGACAATGTGGGGCCAGTGGTGGCCAGTCCGACCTACCTGCCGGCCAGGCTGCAGTGCTGATTCGGTGCTTCGATTATCCGGCCCTGGTCCGGCTGCCAAAAACTCACAGCTGGCATTAAGGTTCTACCGGGTCTTTTCCCTGACTCGGTCCGTACATTCTTAATTACCTCATGAAGGTGCGAGTGATGAGGATCGGTCTTCCCCCAGACTGATCCCGGTGCCGGTGAACGACTGGAGTGTTTCCCCCAACTACTCCGACCGCTCACCGGCACCATTCTCATTTAAGGTCAGGCTATTGAGTCGGTCCTCGCAGAATCATTCCTCTCAGAGCATGTTCAACCCCCCTACATTCGCGGCAGATCTACGATCCATCATTTATCCTGAGCCGATGAGGAAGTGGACGGTGCTGACATCGGCGGCGTTGGGACTTGCCGGACTCGCGGCGTTTCTGACGTGGCGCGGGCCTCGTCTGCCGCCCGGCACCGAGAGAACGATTGCCCGCATCCGCGCCGGCCCAGTGACGGGAGTCGTCAACGGCAAATCGGGGTACGCCCAGTCCGGCGGGGTCCAGATCTGGTACGAATCCATTCCTCCTGTCGGGGCGGAGAAGGGTGTCGTACTACTCAACTCCTCACTCGGTGTGGGCTCGTTGTTCTGGCCGCCCGCGTTCCTGCGCGCCCTGTTGGCGGCGGGATACCGCGTGGTCAGGTACGACCATCGGGGGACCGGTGCGTCGAGTTGGATGACGGACTGGAGCCGAAAGCATCCGTACTCGCTGGTCGACATGGCCAACGATGCGATCGCCGTCCTCGACGAGCTTCGCATCGACCGCGTTCACATGCTCGGGGTCTCCCTAGGTGGTTTCGTCGCCCAAGAGGTCGCGATCGCATACCCCGGGCGTGTCCACTCTCTGACCCTCATGTCAACATCGGCGGATCCAACCGATGCCTCTATGCCCGGGCCTCAGGCCTGGCCACTGATCCGGTCGGCGATAGCGGGCTTTCCGCTGCTGCGGTACCGCTTGCTCGGCGGCGAAACAAATCTCGTGAAGGAGCTCCTCGCGGGGCTGATCGCGCAAGGCGGAGACGAGCCTGTCGACGTGGAAGAGTGGACCAGGATCGTTCTTTACGACCTGCGCGAACGAAACGGACTCAACCTCCGTGCACTGCTGCAGCACCAGGTTGCTGTCGCCGTGACACGCTCCCGATACCCGCTGCTGGCCACGATCACGGCACCCACGCTTGTGGTACACGGGAACGCCGATGCGTTCTCGCCGATCGAGCACGGCCGCCGACTCGCCGCAGCCATCCCAACCGCTTGCGGCCTTTGGCTGGAAGACGCTGGTCACCCGTTTCCATACCCCGACATGTCCGAGGTGATGACGGCGATCACGAGCCACCTCGACGCTGCAGATGGCCCAGGGTAAGGACTGTTCTGGAATCCTGGGCGGGCTACGTTGATCTCTACAACGACGTGGCGCCCCGGAGTTGCTCCTCCGTCTTCTCATTCTGTCGGTGTTCGGTATCAGGATTCAATATTCACGGCTGGCGTTGAGGTCCTATTGAGCCTTTTCCCTGACTCGGTCCGTACATTCTTAATTACCTCTTGTTAGGTGCGAGTGATGAGGACCGGTCTTCCCCCGGACTGGTCCCGGTGCCGGTGAACAATTGGAGTGTTTCCCCCAACTACTCCGACCGTTCACCGGCACCATTCTCTTTAACAACTCCCATTCGCTCCGCTTCCAGGCGGATGGCTTCCTCGCCGCCGATCGCTTCACCCCGGGCCACCATTCCAGCCGTGTCGGACAGCGGAATCTGCTTGAGCTTCAATGCCAGCAGGAACGCGATAACCAGGAATGGAATCAGGTACCAGAAGACGGGCGCCAGCGAGTCCGCGTACGCCGCGACAATCCCATTCTGAACCGTCTCGGGCAGCTGAGCCATCGCGTCGGGACCGAGATTCGCCGTCGCGGATTCCGCGTCGGCGGGTGCGGCGCCGGAGCTGGCAAAGGTCTCTGTCAGGGCATCTCCCAACCGCGAGGTAAAGATGGATCCGAAAACAGCCACACCCAGGGCGGCCCCGACCTCGCGGAAGTAGTTGTTGGTGCTGGTTGCAGTGCCGACGATCGAGGCAGGTACCGCATTCTGCACGACCAGGACGACGACCTGCATGATCAGCCCGAGCCCGGCGCCGAAGAAGAAAAGCATCGCGCAGATAACCCAGATGGGAGTCTCAGCCGTCAACGTCGTCATCCACAACATGGAAGCGACGGTGAGCAGGGTCCCGGCGATCGGATACTTTCGGTAGTTGCCGCTGCGCGTGATGGCGATGCCGGAGTAAATCGACGTTCCCATCATGCCGACCATCATGGGCAGCATCAGCAGGCCGGAAACCGCTGCGGACGTGCCGGAGGACATCTGCAGGAACGTCGGCATGAAGGCCAGGGCGGAGAACATGCCGAGCCCCAGCGTGAACCCGATGGCGGTGCTGTTGACGAAGACCTTGTTCTTGAACAGGCCCAACGGGATCACCGGATCCTCGGCTCGGCGTTCGACGGCGACAAACAGTGCCGCTGACACGACCATGCCTGCGCCGAACAACCAGGTCAGCGGTGAATCCCATCCCTGGTCCTCATTGCCACCGAAGTCGGTGAAGAAGATCAGGCAGGCGGTTGCGATGGACAGCAGCGCGACGCCGGGCAGGTCCAGCTTCTTTTCCGCCCGCTTGTTCGGAATGGTCAAGGCGAAGTAGGCGAGGACGAACGCGGCAATGCCGACCGGAATGTTCACGTAAAAGCACCACTGCCAGCTCAGGTGGTCCACGAAGAAGCCGCCCAATAGAGGACCGGCGACGGCGGATAACCCGAAGATGCCGCCGAGCGGTCCCATATACTTACCGCGCTCGTTGGCGGGAACGATGTCGGCAATGATCGCCTGCGACAGGATCATCAAGCCGCCGCCGCCCAGGCCCTGCACCGCGCGGAAGATCACGAAGCTCCAGAAATCGGTGGCGAGCGAACAAGCCACGGACGCGACGGTGAACAGGGCGATGGCGAAGAGGAAGAGGTTCCGCCGTCCGAGTACGTCGCCGAACTTGCCGTAGATCGGCATCACGATCGTCGTCGCCAGCAGGTAGGAGGTGACAATCCACGCCTGATGTTCGACGCCGCCAAGCTCACCGACGATGGTGGGCATCGCAGTGGAAACAATCGTCTGGTCCAGGCTGGCCAGCAGCATGCCGGCGATCAGGGCGGAGAAGATAATCCAGATCCGTCGCTGGGTGAGCAGGATCGGCTCGGTGCCGGGCGTGGCAGTGATGGTCATGAAGTTCCTTTGAGACTGAGGTGTATAACCGTCGGCAGCTCTCCGTGCAGGAGGAACGGACGGTCAGGAGGCGCGGACGGTCAGGAGGTGAAGAGCGACCGTGCGGCCGCGACGTAATTGGTGAGAATCGTGCGGTAGCTGTCCGAATTGTCCGGGCTGAAATAACGGTGCCCGGCTTTGTGGGACAGACTGGTGAAAACTGTCGTCGTGGCGGTGACTAATGGGTCATCCGCCTCGATCCGCTCCCGTTCGGCGATGAGCGCGGCGATTTCGGATTCCCACTTATCGCGGCTGCCGACAATCTTGAGCAGTAGTGCCGGCTCCTTTTCGACGGCGGCAATCAGCTGGCGGTATTGCGTCCGGTCCAGCGGGGACTGCTCAGCCATGCCGCAGGCGAGATCGATCAGGTCATCGACCAGTCCCGGCGATAGCCGACCGGACGGGGAGTCTTCACCGCCGTTCAGGAATACCTCGGCGACGTGGTCAGGCACGCCGTCTTCATGGTGGCCGATGAGGGCGTCTTCTTTGCTGGGAAAGTAATTGAAGAAGGTTCGCCGGGAGATGCCGACCTGTTCACAGAGCTGCTCGATGGTGAAGTTCGAGAAACCGTACTCCAGCGTCAAGGCGCGTGCCGCATCACTGATGGCGGCTCGCTGGGCTACGCGCTTGCGCTCGCGCAATCCGCCGGAGGTATGAATATCTGCACTATTTGACACAAAGTGTATTTTTGCACCATCAGACCTATGGTGCAAAGTAATGTGCGCACCTTCACACCCGGAGGAGCCTACCCGTCGCGGGGGTATTCATCGTCGTCGTCATCGACGTCGAGATTCTGTTCAGCCACGTCGGCTTCGTTGGCCTCAGCCGGGATACCCCGGCGGCGGTCCGCTTCGTCTTCCCATACGGCGGCCCGGCGCTGCTCAAGAACGTCGGCCTCCGGCGCATCCGGGTCAAGGGGATCGGGCGCTGAGTTGCTCATTTCAAACCTCCCGTACAGACGGCCTGGTCTCTACAATCCAAACACTACTCGCATTAAATGCGCCGGTGGAAGCTGGGGCAGAGCCGTTGTGGAGGGCCTACTGCTCACTGGGCCAGACGGACTGATTAAGGTTGGTCCGGCCAGCCAGGGGGCCTACGGGACCGAACATCGCGAGCCGGTATTCGCGGCGTGCAATTGCTCGCCGGATGCCGGCAACCAGCATCCCCACGCCGGCCAGCCCGACGGCTGTTCCAGTAATGAAGGCCGCCCAGACGGAATGCTCGGACAGGAAAAACGTTTGGGACGCGGCGAACCATGTGGCCATGACGACAGGACCACCGATGAACAGGAGAACGAGACCGGAAATGATGGTTCCAGCAGCTGGTCTGGGTGCCATTGTAAAAACCCCCACGGTTCGAATTTGCGATAGTGTCGGCGCCCCGGGGGTCCACTTCCGCCCGGGGCGCCTATCTCCGTTGTACCCGCCCATCCTGATCTTCAGCGGTGGGATACGCGCAGGTTTCGCACAAGATTCGATCAATTGTTCACTCAGGCCACTTAAGTCACTTAAGTCACGCCGATATGCCCGCAGGTCCTGTTCCGTTGGTGAATTTTTCTCGGTTGTGATGCCGGTTTTGAGGCCTGCCGCATCCTGGCACACCGCATTGGCCGCCCGGCTACCATGGACGGATAATGCGACAGATGAGGTGGAGCGATGTTTCTGGGAATTGATATTGGCACCGGCAGCAGCAAGGCCGTGCTCGTCAGCCCGGACGGTCGCATCCTGGATCGAACGAGCATCACCCACGCTGCCGATTTACCGCGACCCGGATGGGTCGAATTCGATGCCAATACGGTGTGGTGGCCGGAGATTGCTGCTCTGGCTCAGGAGCTTTTATCCCGCAACGATGCCGGAGATCTCCAGGGCGTCTGTGTCAGCGGCATGGGGCCCTGCCTGGTCGTTACTGATGATTCGTTCACACCATTGCGGCCAGCGATCCTTTACGGCGTGGACACACGGGCGACAGAGGAAACCGCGGAACTGACAACAGAGTTTGGACCACAATGGATATTCGATACTTGCGGAAAGGAACTTTCGTCCCAATCTGTCGGACCGAAACTGAGATGGCTGAAGAACCACGAACCCGACACATTCGCGCACGCCACTCATTGGTTCGGCTTGAATTCCTACATTGTCGCAAAGCTCACAGGTGAGTACGTTCAGGATCATCACTCTGCCAGCCAGTGCGATCCGCTTTACGATGTGGCCAACTGCGATTGGGCCATGGATGCAGTGACTGCGGTGGCCGGCCATCTGAAGGTTCCCCGGCTCGTGTGGTCTACGGAGGTCGTCGGGAAAGTGACACCGGCAGCAGCGGAATTCACCGGTATCCCGGTGGAGACACCAGTTTGTGCCGGCACTGTGGATGCTTGGGCCGAAGCCTTCAGCGCAGGAGTCGAGCAGCCCGGGGACTTGATGTTGATGTACGGCTCGACAATGTTTTTCGTCCACATTCTTAGCGAGCCGCGTACTCATCACAAACTATGGGCGTGTTCAGGCGTCACAGAGGGTGCCTTAACACTGGCGGCAGGGATGTCCACCTCCGGAAGTTTGGTCAGCTGGATGCAGCACTTGTTCGGGGATGTTCCCTTGGCGGACTTGATTCAGGAGGCGGAGTCGGTTCCCGCCGGCTCCGAAGGGCTTCTGGTTCTGCCTCACTTTGCCGGGGAGCGGGCGCCTATTCTCGATCCCGATGCACGCGGCACGATTATTGGTCTGACCATGCGGCATGGCCGGGCACACCTGCTCAGGGCCGCCTATGAAGGAATGGCATATGGGATTCGGCAGATCCTGGAACTGCTGGAAAGCACAGGCGAGCCGGTCAGGCGGTTGGTGGCCGTCGGCGGTGGAACCAATGCGCCGTTGTGGACGAAAGTTGTCAGCGACATTACCGGAAGAACGCAGATTGTGCCGCGTCAGACCATCGGCGCCAGCTACGGCGACGCATTGATGGCAGCCATAGGAACCGGGGCAGTCCCCAAAAATACGGTCTGGGCGGAACCAGACCACATCGTTGAACCGGATCAGGACAACGCAGTTGTGTATGAGAGGCTTTTCGCGACCTACTCCACCCTCTATCCGGCCATTCGCGGTCAGATGCACGAATTGGCTGGAATACAGCGTGATACCGCTAGTTGCCCTGAACAGATTCGAGAATTGCCCGGGCAGTCTTTGCGTCCGTAATCAAGCGGCGGAAGTAGCCGGCCCTTGCCCCTGCCGCAATGCTGGTGGCTTTGTGTGTTCCGACGGCGGCCGCGACTGTGTGGGGTATCTGCTTGAGCGTTTCCAAGCGGGTGTTCACCATCCTCGAGCTGCCAGGAAAATCAACGTCGGAGCCGTTATTGTCGAAGAAGTTCAGGCAGACGTCGCCAACCGCCCGCAACAGGGAATCGTCGTCGGCCGGAATGAACCGGGAGATGGAACCGCGGCTCGATGGCGGAGCGCCAATGCCCAACAATGCCATGCTCGCGTTCTCCCATAATCGTTGAATCCGCTGGAATGAGGGGTCCCGGTTGATGCTCGAGTACATGTCCTCCGATGGCAGTGCCTGCGCGAAGAGGAACGCGGGGTGGGCACCTGTTTTTTCTGCCAGCGTGCGGGCGATTTCGTTGGTCTGGTACCAAGGTTCCGGCTCCGCCTGCCCGCCAACCGTCGGAGCGACGACGACGCCGGGCAGCTTGGGCAGCAAGCCTTCGATGATTTCGTAGACCGTGCGGCCGGAAGAGACGAGCAGTACGTCGCCCGGCGATAGATCGACATCCCTGAAGGCGGCATCGACCTGGGGCGCCAGCCCGGTGCGCATGCGTGACGATTGGTCGCCGTCGGCGATGTAGGCCTTTTCCAGACCCAAGCGTCCGGCCAGCTCGTCCGCCAGAAGATGTCCCTCCTGTTCGATGGGATTGATGACGTCAATCTTCACGAGCCCGACGCGCCTTGCTTCAGCCAGCAGGCGGCTCACTGTTGGCCGCGACACTTGCATGGATTCCGCAATCTGAACCTGGTTCGCGTCCTCGAGGTAATACATTCGCGCCGCTTCGTAGAGCGTGGTCAAGGGAAATTTACTGTCCAGGGTGGATTCAGCATTCGCCGTCCCACTCATGATGCCTCCCTGACTGTATTCCGATGACCTTGGCGACTCTATCCCAAGAGATTCCAATTCTACCTCGCCGGTGAACAGAATTTCATACAATATCTCGTTGAGAAATTATGTTCTTGACATATGTTCACGATGAGCTAGGCTATTGAATGTTGACGCAGATCACACACCAGCCAAGGAGGACCGATGTCGACAACATCAATGGAACACTCGAATGCCCCTACCGAAGCATTGCCGCAAGCAATGGCGGCTGTCGTCTGCCACGGACCTGAGGACTACCGGCTTGAGCAGCTCGCCGTACCGGAACCTGCGCCGGGGGAGATGCTCATGAAAGTCGAAGCGGTCGGAGTCTGCGCGAGCGACCTGAAGTGCTATCACGGAGCGGCGAAATTCTGGGGCGATTCGAATCGCCCGGCCTGGGCGCAGAAGGGCGTTACCCCCGGGCATGAACTCGTCGGAACCATTGTTCAGTCCGACCAGGCAGCGGAAGATCTCCACGGCGCCGGTATCGGTGACCGGATTGCCTGCGAACAGATTGTTCCCTGCGGCGAATGCCGCTACTGCCAGCGCGGCCAGTACTGGATGTGCGGTCCGCATGACATGTTCGGTTTCCGCAATTACAACGGTGCGATGGCCCAGTACATGATCGTCCCCTCGAAGGCCCGCGTGCACAAGGTCTCCAAGGAACTCCCGCCGGCCCATGCTGCCTATGCCGAACCGCTTTCCTGCTCACTGCACGGGGTCGAGCGAGCCAACATTAAGTTCGACGACGTCGTCGTGGTGGCAGGGTGCGGTCCCATCGGTTTGGGGATGATCGCCGGCGCCAAGGCAAAGGGGCCGCTCAAGGTGGTCGCTCTGGATATGGTCGATGACAAGCTCGAACTGGCGAAGAAGTGCGGCGCCGACGAAGTCATCAACATCGGCAAGGAAGATGCAGTCCAGCGGATCAAGGACATGACCGAGGGCTACGGCGCCGACGTCTACATCGAAAGCACCGGCCACCCATCCGCCGTCGGGCAGGGCCTGAACCTGCTGCGCAAGCTTGGCACCTACGTCGAATACTCCGTCTTTGGATCAGATGTGTCCGTCGACTGGTCCATCATCAGCGACGACAAGGAACTCGACGTCCTCGGCGCCCACCTCGGCCCGCACTGCTGGCCCGCCGCGATCAAGATGATCGAATCCGGCATCCTGCCCATGGATGAAATATGCACCGACCAGTTCCCACTGGACCAATTCCAGGAAGCGCTGGATCTGGTGTCCGACACCTCCGGAGCCTCCATCAAGGTATCTATCCTGCCCAACTGACATCCTCGCTCAATGGCGTGAGAGGAGATAGATCGTGACCGCAACAGCAGCTACAGGATCCGGGCGGGAAACCCGCCTGGACCGGATCGGCATTCCGCACTCGCTGCGCTGGGGCTTCCTCGGCGTACTGGTGTTCATGACCGGTAACGGGGTGGAGTCCAACTTCATCGCCCCGCATATGGCCGACGCGCTCGGCTCCAACAACCTCGTCCCGACCATCATCACCATGTACGGCGTGGCGGTGCTGGTGTCCTCCTACCTGTCGGGCGCACTCTCTGACCTTTGGGGACCACGGAAAGTGATGACCCTTGGCTTCGCCATCTGGGTGGCATTCGAAGGGCTGTTCCTGATCAGCCTGGCGACCGGATCGACCGTGGGCGTATTCATCACCTACTTCGCACGCGGCTTCGGTTACCCGCTGTTCGCCTTCGCGTTCCTGGTTTGGATCAACGCAATAGTCCCACGCAAACGCAACGGGACGGCCGTTGGCTGGTTCTACGTAATGTTCACCGGCGGTCTTCCCACCTTTGGCTCGCTCTTCGCCCTCATCTTCATCCCGGTGTTCGGTGGCGGCAGCGGCGGCGAATCAGCCACCATGCTGGCATCGACGGCCCTGGTGGCAGCCGGTTATCTCATCACGGTCCTCGGTATCAGGGAAAAGACCGGCACCCGGCGGCTCGCCCCGGAAGGCGAATCTGCCTCACAAGTGATCTTCGGCGGAATCCGACTGAGCTTCAAGCAACCGAAGATCTTCACCGGGTTTGTGGTGCGGCTTATCAACACCGCCCCACAGTATGGAATGTTCATCATCCTGCCGGCCATCATCGGCGGATCACTGGGCTGGTCGCAGACCCAATGGCTGGCGATGACGGTGATCGTCTACGCCTCCAATATCGCCTTCAACGCCGTATTCGGTGCTATCGGTGACAAGTGGGGCTGGCAGCGCACCGTGAAATGGTTCGGCGTGATGGGCTCGGCGTTGGGTCTGCTGGCCTGGTGGTACGTGCCGCACTGGGTCGAGCCCGGCTCCGATTGGGGCTATGTGCTTTCCGTTATTGCCGGCGTGGCCTTCGGAATTCTGCTGGCCGGGTTCGTCCCCATGGGCGCCATCATGCCGGCCCTGACGCCAAGGCATAAGGGTGCGGCCATGGCCATGTACACCACGGCCGCCGGCGGGGCGGCGTTCCTCGGCGGGGCGGTCGTCGCTGCGGTGCTGCCCTGGGGCGGACCCGAAGCGGTTGTCTGGGCGTTTGTGGCTCTGTATGGAGTCGCCTTCTACCTGATGAAGTTCCTGCACGTTCCCGAAGACCCAACGGACCCGGACCTGCAACCAGCGAGGTCAAGCACTGTCCGCGACCATGCCAATTCCACTCAGGAGACCTGATCCATGACCAGGATTTTCAACCGCCCGGACGAGTTCGCCGATGACCAGTTGGCTGGTTTCGTGGACCTTTACGCCGACCGGCTGCGCGGAGTAGCAGGAGGCGTGGTTGCACGGCGCACCACCGACCCCCAGGTGGCAGTGGTGATCGGTGGTGGTTCCGGACATTACCCTGCTTTCGCCGGGCTCGTCGGCCCAGGCTTTGCCGCCGGTGCCGTGGTGGGCAACATCTTTACCTCGCCGTCGGCGGCACAGGTTTATTCCGTCGCCAAAGCGGCCGACCAGGGGCGGGGCGTGATCCTCAGCTTTGGCAACTATGCCGGCGACAACATGAACTTCGGTCTCGCCGCCGAACGGTTGCGCAAGGAGGGGATCGACACCCGCATAGTAGTGGTTACCGATGACGTCGCCTCTGCAGCGGACGAGGAGAAGCGCCGGGGCATCGCCGGAGACTTCACCGTCTTCAAAGTGATGGGTGCCGCCGCCGCTGCCGGCAAGGACATTGACGACGTCGAACGGCTGGGGAGAGCCGCCAACTCCGCCACCCGGACGCTCGGCGTCGCATTTTCTGGCTGCACCATGCCCGGTGCCTCAGCCCCGCTCTTCACCGTTCCGGACGGACAGCTGGGCCTGGGCTTAGGAATTCATGGCGAACCTGGTATCAGGGACGAACGGCTGCCCGGCGCGTCGGAGCTGGGTTCGATGCTGGCGGAACATGTTCTGGAACATGCTCCGGCCGACGCCGGGACCAAGGCCGGCGTCCTCCTCAACGGATTGGGCACCACCAAGTATGAAGAGCTGTTCCTGCTGTGGGGCGTCATTGCCGGCCGTCTGCGCGCTGCCGGTCTGGAGTTGGTGGAGCCGGAGGTCGGTGAGCTGGTTACCAGCCTGGACATGGGCGGTGCTTCCCTCACCCTGATGTGGCTGGACAGCGAGCTTGAGGAACATTGGAAGGCGGATACGTACACGCCCGCCTACCGCAAACAGAAAGCTCCGCTCGCGGCAATGGCCGAAACCGATCTGGAAGATGATGCTTCCACAGGTGTTCAGACGGAAGCTGCGCCGGAGGCCACCGACGCCGCCCGGGAACTGGCCGCCGTCGTCGTCCACGGACTGGAAAACATGGCAGAAACGCTGCACAGCCATGAGAAGGAGCTTGGCGATATCGACGCGGTGGCCGGCGACGGTGACCACGGCCGGGGAATGGTCAAAGGTGTCGATGCTGCCCTCGACGCGGCCCGACGTGCGGCCGCAGCCGGACCTGTTGGGGGTGCCTGGGCATTGAAGCAGGCGGGCCGGGCCTGGGCGGAGCATGCAGGCGGCACCTCGGGCGTGCTCTGGGGGGCCGCGCTGGAAGCGGCAGGCCAGTCCTTGACCGACGGCCGGAGTACGTACTCGGCATCGGATTATGTGGCCGCCGCGGAGGCGTTCTGCTCGGCCATCACGGATTTGGGCGGCGCTGTCCTCCAGGACAAGACGCTGGTGGATGCGCTGGTGCCTTTTGTCGGGACGCTGCAGGAAAACGTCAATAATGGAGCCGGTTTCGCTTCAGCCTGGCAAGCGGCCGCGGTGGTGGCGACGGAACAGGCCAGGGCCACTGCACATTTGAGCCCGAAGGTCGGCAGGGCGCGTCCTTTGGCGGAGAAGAGCGTCGGTACGCCGGACGCGGGGGCCACCTCGTTGGCTCTGCTCGTGTCGGGACTGGCTGATCTGAAAATGTACGCCCGTGCCGAATAGAAACGCCACGGACAGAAGAATTTGTACCGGAAAGGATTGATGAGATGGCAATGAAAATCGTGGTCGGTGGCGATAGTGCCGGCCTTAGTTACAAGGAAGCGCTGAAGGCCGACCTTGAGGCCAATGAGCTCGTTTCCGAGGTCTTTGACTCCGGCGTGGATGAGAACGGCCAAACCGACTATCCGCATATCGCCGTCGACGCCGCCCGGATGGTGGCTGAAGGCAAAGCCGACCGGGCATTACTGGTGTGCGGGACCGGGCTCGGTGTCGCCATCTCGGCCAATAAGGTCAAGGGTATCCGTGCCGTGACCGCCCACGATCCGTACTCTGTGGAACGGGCGGTGCTCAGCAATAATGCGCAGGTGCTGTGCCTGGGTGAGCGGGTCATCGGGCTCGAACTGGCGCGGAGACTCGAGTCCGAGTGGCTGACCTATACGTTCGATGAGTCCAGCGCCTCCGCCGCCAAGGTGGACGCCATCCGCAGCTACGAGGTGGACTAATGAGCAACAATTTCGACGGACGCACAGCAGTCATCACAGGCGCTGCCAGCGGCATCGGCAATGCGGTCGCGCAGTACTTCGCTGATAGGGGTGCCCGCATTATCGGGGTGGATATGGCGGATTCGGTGCACGGAACCATGTGCGCGCTGCCGGGCGGAGACCATCACGGTATACAAAAGGACCTGACCGCCGATGGTGCGGCGGAGGAAGTTGTTGCCGAGGCGATTGAGGCAGCCGGTCCGGTGGACATCCTGATCAATTCAGCCGGTGTGGCATTACTGGACAAGGCGGTGGATCTCCCCCGGGACAAGTGGGACGCAACGATTGCCATCAACCTCACGGCCAGCTTCACCATGGCTCAGGCGGCCGGACGTGCCATGACTGAGCGGGGCTATGGCCGGATCATCAACCTGGCGTCCCAGGCGAGTGTGGTCGGCCTGGACCAGCACGTAGCCTACTGCGCGAGCAAGGCCGGGATTGTTGGCATGACCCGCGTATTGGCCATGGAGTGGGCGGGTCGCGGGGTGACCGTCAACGCGGTTTCGCCGACCGTCGTCGAAACCGCGCTGGGCAAGAAGGCGTGGGCGGGGGAGAAAGGCGAGGCGATGAAGCAGCTAATTCCGGCCGGCCGATTCGCCCAGCCGGCAGAGGTGGCCGCCATGATCGCTTATCTGGCCAGCGACGACGCCGGCATGGTCACCGGAGAGAACATGCTGATCGATGGCGGGTATTCGGCGGTCTGATCAGCCGGCTGTCTCTTTTCCGCGGTGTCGCCCTGCCAGCCGTCGCTATCTTGCGGTGCCGGCCTGCCAACCGGCGTTAATCTGCGGTGCCGACGTGCACCCGGATCGCCTCCTGGAAGGCCGCCGCAGCTTGGTCGGCGAAGGCTTCCGCGACGACAAAGCCGTCCGGCCGGATGAGGAATACCTTGCCGTCGGCCAGCCCTTTCCGCGGACTGGCCGGGAAGGTGAGGACTTCGACGTCGAGCTCGGAACGGAGTGCTTCCAGCCGGCCGGCATTGATGTCCCCATACACGTGGGCCTGCCAGCGGGCAGCCCTCAGCGCTTCGAAATTCTGTCCGGTCCACGGCAGGCGGCGTCCGACGACGCGTCCCCGGCGGCCGCGTGCATCCTCGCGCGCCCGCTCGCTCATCCAGTAGTGGATGCGCACCTGCGAAACGTATTCGAAGAGCCGGGATCCACCTCTCAGCCGGGGTATCACCCGGATGCCGACTGGAGCGGCCAGCGGCAGCAGGAAACGCCGCGCCTGGCGGAGGAAGAAGTTGTCCGAGGTGACGGCGCCGAAGACGCGGTCGGTGGTGCGGGTCAGCCGCAGCGCGACCGGCCGGCGCTCCGCGGCATAGCGGTCCAGATAGGAATCCGGCGCTTCGCCCTTGAGTACCGCCGCGAGTTTGAAGGCGAGATTATGCGCGTCCTGCAGTCCGGTGTTCATCCCCTGCGCGCCCACGGGGGAGTGCACGTGCGCGGCGTCCCCGGCCAGGAACACCGGCCCATCGCGGAAATTGGCAGCCACCCGGTGGTGCACGCGGTAGGTGGAAAACCACGACGACGACTCATAGCTCACGCCGAAAACGCGCCGCAGCATCGGGCGGACAGATGATTCGACGGGTTCATCGTCCTCCCGCCCGGGCTGCTGCCGGACAATGCCGAGCAACCGGTTATGTCCGCCTGGACCCATCGGAAATCCCAGCAACATGTATTCAGCACCGAACCGCAGATTGATCGACGCCGGCAAAAGTCCGGTCACGCCGTGCGCGTCGGCCACGTAGAAGGTGTGCTGGTTGGTGCGGCCTTCGAAAGGTATCTCCCGCAGTTTCCGCACGGCCGATGACGTGCCGTCGGTGCCGACGCAGTACTGTGCGCGGATGCCGGCCCGGCCGCCGGGGCCCTCGACTGTGGCGATTACTCCTGTGCCGCCGTCGTCCATCACCTCATCCTGCAACGCTGTGATCCGCTGTTCCCAACGAACGCCGGAGCCCAGTTTTTGCAGGTGCCCGCTGAGAAGTTCCTCGTTCCGGCTCTGTTCGAAGATGTAGATGTGCGGATACGGAGTGCTGCCGGCGCCGAGGGACAGGAAGCGGACATAGCCGAATGGTTTGGTTTCATACCCCGGAGCGATGCCTTCTGCGATTTCGCTGTCCCGAACCACTTCGGATGCGATGCCGAGCTGGTCGTAGATCTCCATGGTCCTCGCCTGCACGCCGAGGGCGCGCGATTCCCGTGTTGGCCCACTCTTCGAATCGACCAGCACACAGTTGATGTCGAGTTTGGTCAGCCAGTTTGCCAGCGTCAGCCCAGTCGGCCCGGCACCGACAATGAGCACATCAGTACTTTCAACCGATCCGGACATTGCGCCCTCCTGCCCTCGCGAAACAGTTCCAACGCTACTCCGATGCGTTGCGGGCGAGTCACAATTCCGACAAGGAGCTGGTTTCCGCTATAAATCGGATACCAAGTAGGCAAGAATGAAGCGAAACCGTCTTCCTTTCCCGGGGAGACGACTTCACCGTGAACCGCCGCAAAACCCTCGACCCGGCAGGCAGCTCAATACAGAACTGCCAGAGGCCGGACAAAGGAGTCAGCAGTGAGCAAATCCGATTCAGCAGGCCGTGCCCCCCACCGGTTTCGTTCTTTGGCCGCGACTGGAGCGGTGGCGGCGCTGGCCTTGACTGGCTGCACCGGAGAGGACCCGGAGCCCTCGCCAAGCCCGGCACCTGAATCAAGCACTGCTGAAGCCTCGCCGACTCCCACACCGACACCTACCCCAACGAGCGACGAAATCGGTTTCGCCGACATCCCGGGGATTATCGATGAGGTGCAGCCCTCGGTGGTCACCATCTTCACCGAAAGCGGCCTCGGCAGCGGCGTCATCTACAGCAACGACGGACTGATCCTGACCAATGAGCATGTGGTCGGGGACGCCCGGGATGTGGAGATTGGTTTCGCCGACGGCCAGCGGGTGGCGGGACTGGTTGTCGCCACCGACCCGGTCACCGACCTGGCTCTGGTCCAAGCGGACCGCAACAATCTCCCCGCCGCGGATTTCCAGACAGATCTGCCCGAGGTCGGTGAACTCGCCGTCGTGATCGGCAGCCCCCTGGGCTTTGAGAACAGCGCCAGTGCCGGCATCATCTCCGGTCTGCACCGTGAAATCCCGGGTTCGGCGACCAACAGCCAGTCGTTGGTCGACCTGATCCAGACTGACGCCGCCATCAGCCCCGGGAACTCCGGCGGCGCCGTCGTCAACGGCCAAGGTGAGGTGGTCGGTATCAGCGAGGCTTACATTCCGCCGCAGAGCGGCGCCGTTTCGCTCGGATTCGCCATCCCGGCTGCCACCGCCGTCGAAGTTGCCGAGGAACTCATCGAGGACGGCTCAGCCGAGCACGCTTACCTGGGCCTGGTCCCGCGGACGCTCACGCCGCAGATCGCTGAGCAACTGGGTGTGGAGCAGGAATCCGGCGTGGTGGTCCTTTCGGTGGGCGCAGGAACCCCGGCAGCGGAAGCGGGCATTGAGCCCGGCGATCTGCTCGTGTCCCTGAACGGCGAACCACTCGAGAACTCCGAGGATCTGTTGGCCGCACTGCGCCAACTCAATCCCGGCGATACCGTCGAAGCTCAAGTGATCCGCAATGGGGGAAGCCTGGGCGTGGAAATCGAGCTTGGAGAACGTCCTACCGACGAGGATTCGTAGGCCGGTAGCCGGGTAGACCGTGGACAGGTAGGACCCGCGCGGAACGGTTGTGCCCTTTGTGCCCGGCTCGCCTGCTAAGCGATTTCCACTGTGCATTTCTGCAGATGCGCTCTGCATGAATGGAACTTGAGCTGGCTCTCAGGTGCGGACATACTCGAGGGGGCGCGCTTTGTGGTGCCTGTCACAGAATTATGTTCCAACCGTTCGCACCGTGTCAGCGAAGACACTGAAGGAGTTCCAGATGAGTACAGGGAATTTGACGCCGACGCAGAGGGAGGATCAGGACCCCAAATCCTCCGGGCTAAGGAAAGTCGTCGCGGCTTCGATGGCCGGTACGGTCGTTGAGTGGTACGAGTTCTTCCTCTACGCGGCGGCCGCCACGTTGGTGTTCGGTGGATTGTTCTTCCCTGGTGCTGAATCGGAACTGGACGGCATCCTGGCCGCATTCCTCACCTACGCGGTCGGCTTTGTCGCCCGGCCCATCGGCGGCATCGTCTTTGGCCACTTTGGAGACAAGTTTGGCCGCAAGCAGCTACTGCAGGTCAGCATCATCATGGTCGGTGTCGCCACCTTCCTGATGGGCTGCCTGCCGACCTTTGGGTCAATCGGCTACTGGGCTCCGGCGCTGTTGGTCATCCTCCGTTTCGTCCAGGGCTTCGCCGTGGGTGGCGAATGGGGCGGCGCAGTGCTGCTCGTAGCCGAGCACAGCCCGAGCAAGTCCCGCGGATTCTGGGCCAGCTGGCCGCAGTCTGCTGTGCCATTGGGTAACCTGCTGGCGACCGGTGTGCTGTTCGCACTCTCCGCGACTCTCTCCGACGAGGCATTCCTCAGCTGGGGCTGGCGCGTTGCGTTCTGGCTCTCCGCCGTCATCGTGATCATCGGTTACTACATCCGTACCAAGGTCCAGGACGCACCCATCTTCCTCGAATCCCGCAAGGAAGTTAAAGAGGAGAACAAGGGCTACGGTGTTGCCGAGGTCTTCCGCCGCTACCCGCGCGGTGTCTTCACCGCCATGGCACTGCGGTTCGCGGAGAACATCTTGTATTACCTGGTGGTGACCTTCTCGATCACCTATCTGGCCGTCGTCGTCGGCACCGATACCTCCCGGATCCTGCTCCTGCTGCTCCTGGCCCACGTGATCCACTTCTGTGCGGTGCCGATGGTCGGCAAGATGACCGACCGCTTCGGCCGCCGCCCGGTGTACCTGTCCGGAGCCATTCTGGGTGGAACCTGGGGCTTCTTCGCCTTCCCGATGATGGATACCGCCAATGACTTCGTCATCCTGGTCGCCATCACCATCGGCTTGCTGTTCCACGCACTGATGTATGCCGGTCAGCCGTCGATCATGGCCGAAATGTTCCCCACCCGGATGCGCTACTCCGGTGTCTCGCTGGGCTATCAGGTGACGTCCATCGTCGCCGGTTCGCTGGCGCCGATTATCGCGACCGCGCTGCTGGACGAGTTCGGGTCCTCCACGCCGGTGGCGCTGTACCTGATGGGTGCCTGCATCATCACCGCCATTGCGGTCCTGACCCTGAAGGAAACCCGCGGCGTCTCACTGCACGACATTGATGCGGCCGATGCCAAGGGCACGGCAGACCTGCTGGCCGCCGCCAAGAAGTAACAAACCCCCACAGGGTGCCCGGACGGACGCATAGTCTGCCCGGGCACCCGTTTTTCACACGAAGGAAGCACTATGCGCGCCGCCGTCCTGCACTCGACCGTTCCCGCCGGGACCAACTACGCCGAAGCTCGGCCGCTGGTGCTCGAAGACCTGGACCGGCCGGAGCCACGCGCGGGCGAGCTGGGAGTTTCCATCACCTACTCCAGCCTCTGCCATTCGGACCTGTCGGTGGTGGACGGCACCCGCGTCCGGCCACTGCCGATGGCGCTTGGGCATGAGGCTGTCGGGCGGGTCGTCACCGTCGGGGAGCGCGTCGACGACGTCGAAGTGGGCGACCATGTGATCCTGGTGTTCGTTCCGAGCTGCGGCCACTGCCGGGCCTGCTCGGCGGGACGGCCCGCCTTGTGCCACCGGGCGGCGGAGACCAACGGATCCGGCGACCTTCTTCATGGCGGAGCTTTGCTGAAGACCGGAGCGGGGGAGCGGATTAACCATCACCTTGGTGTGTCCGCCTTCGCCGACTATGCCGTGGTGGCCCGGGAATCGGCGGTGGTGATTGACGACGACGTCCCCGACACCGTGGGCGCGATGTTCGGTTGCGCTGTCCTCACCGGAATGGGGGCTGTACTCAACACGGCCGCCGTCGAATCCGGCCAGTCGGTGGTGGTCTTCGGGCTAGGCGCCGTCGGACTCTCTTCCGTCATGGCGGCATCGCTGGCGGGGGCAAGCGCCGTCATCGCCATCGACCCGAATACAGGCAAGCATCAGCTGGCTCTCGACTGTGGCGCCACAGAAGTTGGAACGCCCGACGACGCCGCCCAACTCATTGCCCGTGCCACCGGCGACGGCGTCGATGTGGCGGTCGAGGCTGTGGGTTCGGCAGGTGTCATCGCCTCCTGCCTGGATCTGGTAACCCGGGGCGGCGCCGTCGTCTCCGTCGGGCTGCCGCATCCTTCCGCCGAGCTGACCGTGCCGGCCCTGCAGTTTGCCGGCGCCGGTAAGCGCCTGCTCGGTTCCTACATGGGCGATGCCGTTCCCGGTCGCGACATTCCGTTGTACCTGCAGTACTGGCGGGATGGAAAACTTCCGGTCGAGCTGCTCCATTCGGACACGAAACCGCTCGCCGACATCAATGAGGGCCTTGATGCCCTGTCCGCCGGTCACGTGGTGCGGCGTCTGTTCCAGGCCTGAGCTATCCCTGCCAGCGCGGCCGACACCGTCGATCGTCCAGCCGTCTCACCCGGCCGTCTCAGCTGTCAGGCTGTCAGCACAGCCTGCCGGTCCGCCACTTCCTCCTGGATGGCCTCGATGACGGCGCGCACCAGCACCGAGCGCAGCGACTCCGGCCGCGCCACAGCCCAGATCGGCAGTTGACGCTGAAAGTCGTCGCGCAGCACCGGAACCAAGTCCGGTTTGCCTTGCACTATGAAGTTGGGCAGCAGCCCGATGCCGGCGTGCGCGCGCACGGCCTCGACCTGGGCGAAAATGCTGGTCGCCTGGAAGCTGACCTTCGGGATCGGAAGCTGCGAGGAACCGTGGCCCAGTTCGTTCACCTGCAGTGCCGATTCCACGTAACTGACAAATCCATGGTGCTTGACGTCGTCGAGCGTGGCCGGTGCGCCTTCCGCCGCAATGTATTGAGAGCTGGCGTAGAGCCGCAGGAAGTAGTTGGTCAGGAAGATGGCCCGCGCGTTGGTAACGTTCGCCGGCCCCACCACCACTTCGAGGTCGACGCCTGACCGGTTCTGGCTGACCTTCCGGGTGGCACTGAACATCTCCACGTGAAGTTTGGGGTTCTGCTGCTGCAGCCGCACCAAGGCAGGCGTAACGAACTCAGCGCCGAATCCGTCGACCGTGCTGATCCGCACCAATCCGGATAGTTTGTCTCCGTCCTGGGTCATGCTGTTGGTCAGCGAGCCCAGGGTGGACTCGATCGCTTCTGCCGCGCTGACCGCCTGGCTGCCGAGCCCGGTCAGCTCCCAGCCATGCGGACTGCGCTCCAGTGTCCGGCCACCCAACTGCTTGTCCAGAGCGAGGATCCGGCGCGAAATCGTGGTGTGCGTGGTGCCTAATGCCTCGGCCACGGCGTTGAACCGCCCCAGCCGCGCCACGGTTAACAGGATGAGCAGATCATCCGGACTTGGAAACCGTTTCGAGTCCACTCTTCGCCACCCCGATTGTGTGCATGGATGCACATAGCCTCTGTGAATTTTTCCCTTGATTGCACTGTAACAGCCTGTGATGGTGGTCATAGCAAAGAACGCCGTATGGCAACACAAATAAGCGAGGGAGCTTACGTTATGGCTGTAGTTGGATGGATCGGTCTGGGCAACATGGGCGGCCCCATGTCGGCGAACATGGTCAAGGCGGGACATGACGTCCGCGGCTTTGACCTTAACCCCCAGGCGGTCGCCGCAGCTGAGGCTGGCGGGGTCAAGCCGGTGGCCAGCATCGCCGACGCGGTGAGCGGGGCGGACGTGGTCTTCACCATGCTGCCGAAGGGCGACCATGCCCGCACGGTCTACCTTGAGGCGGATGGTGTGCTGGCGCATGCAGCAACCGGCACTCTGCTGGTGGATTCCTCAACTATCGACGTCGAATCCGCCCGGGCGCTGCACGACGCCGCCGCTGCGGCAGGCTTCCGCTTTGTTGATGCACCCGTTTCCGGCGGAATGAGCGGCGCCCAGGCCGGCACGCTGACCTTCATGGTTGGTGGGGAGGACGGCGCGGTGCGGGACGCGAGCGCGTTCATCGAACCGATGTCCGGCAACATCATCGCCACCGGTGCTGCCACCACCGGCCAGGCCGCCAAGATCTGCAACAACCTGATGTTGTTCATTAACCTGGCCGCCACAGCCGAGGGCGCCGTGCTCGCGGACCGGCTCGGACTGGACAAGCAGGTCTTCTGGGACATCGCCTCGGTTTCGTCAGGCGACAGCTGGGCGCTGCGCACCTGGTACCCGGTGCCAGGCGTTGTTCCCACCGCGGCCTCCAACAACGACTTCGCGCCAACCTTCACCGCCGAACTGGCCAATAAGGACATCAACCTCGCCATCGCCGCGGCAAAGGAAACGGATACTCCACTGGAGATCGGCGAGCACGTCCAGCAGCTGTTCCAGCGCCTGATCGATTCCGGCCAGGCGGGTAAGGACTGCTCGCAGATCATCAAGCTGGTCGACGAGTCCCTGAACCAGGCCAACTAACCCTTATTACAGACTGGAAGTATCTTCATGGAACGCATTCCGCATTACATCAACGGCCGCAAGGTTGCCGACGCCGAGCGCTTCGGCCCGGTCTTCAATCCCGCCACCGGCCAACAGGAGAAGGAAGTCGCGCTCGCCTCCGGCGCCCGGGTCGAAGAGGCCATCGAAGCAGCCCGCGCGGCGCTTCCCGGATGGCGCGCCACCAGCCTCGCCAAGCGCACCAACATCTTCTTCCGCGTCCGCGAACTGATGAACGAGCGCAAGGCCGAACTGGCGGCAATCCTCACCAGCGAGCACGGCAAGGTCCTCTCCGACGCCGAAGGCGAGATCACCCGCGGGCTGGAAAACATCGAATTCGCCACCGGCCTGTCCCACATGCTCAAGGGTGAATACTCCGAGCAGGTCTCCGGCGGAATTGATGTGCACTCCGTCCGCCAGCCAGTCGGCGTCGTCGCCTGTATCACCCCGTTCAACTTCCCGGCGATGGTGCCATTGTGGATGATCGGCAGTGCGCTCGCCTGTGGCAACACCGTGCTGCTCAAGCCGAGCGAGAAGGATCCGTCGTCGGCGGTGTTCATTGCGGAAATCTTCTCCGAGGCGGGACTGCCCGACGGCGTCCTGAACGTGGTGCATGGGGATAAGGAAGCCGTCGATGTGCTGTTGGAGGATCCGCAGGTCAAGGCCGTGAGCTTCGTCGGTTCGACGCCGATTGCCAAGTCGATCTACCAGCGCGCCAGCGAACGGGGCAAGCGCGTCCAGGCCCTCGGAGGTGCGAAAAACCACATGGTGGTCCTGCCCGATGCGGACCTGGCGATGGCGGCCGACGCTGCCATCTCCGCGGCCTACGGTTCCGCCGGGGAGCGGTGCATGGCGGTCAGCGTGCTCGTCGCCGTCGGCAATATTGCCGATGACCTGGTCGCTGCCATCAAGGAGCGGATGGCCACGCTCAAGATCGGCCCCGGCACGGATCCCGCTTCGCAAATGGGCCCGCTCATCACCGCCGAACACCGCGACAAGGTGGCGGAGTACGTTGCCGGCGCAGCGGACGAAGGCGCCACCGTGGTGGTGGATGGCAGCCAGCAGAAGTTCGATTCGGACGGCTTCTTCACCGGCGTCAGCCTGGTCGACCACGTCAAGCCCGGCATGAAGGTGTACGACGACGAGATTTTCGGCCCCGTCTTATCCGTCGTCCGGGTGGAAACTTTCAACGACGCCGTCCAGCTCACCAATGAGAACGAGTTCGGCAACGGCGTCGCGATCTTCACCCGCGACGGCGGCGCGGCACGGCAGTTCGAGTTTGAGATCGAGGCGGGAATGGTCGGCGTCAATGTGCCCATCCCGGTCCCGGTTGGTTCGTTCTCCTTCGGCGGCTGGAAGAGCTCGCTGTTCGGCGATACGCATATGTATGGCCCGGACAGCATCCGCTTCTACACCCGCAGCAAGGTTGTTACCACCCGCTGGCCGGATCCCTCCACCTCCGAAATCGACCTCGGCTTCCCGCAGGTTGTCTGACGGTTAAGAGCATTTGCCTTGTGTGGACACGTTCCGCACAAGGCAAATGCTGTGGAATGAAGAACTCAGGTGGTGCGACTATGCGTGATCAGTTGCGTCACCTCCGCGGTGGCGTGCCATGTAGGCAATGCCCAGGCCGCCCGCGACGACACCGAGCACCAGATGGAGCCAGTTGGTGGCCGCGTTGAATGACAGGAAGTTCGCTCCCGTGGCCAGGTCGATGACCAGTCCGTAGATCCACAACAGGAGGAACAGTGCGCCGCTGCCGAGGAGGAAGTCACGCGCCATCGTCGCGCTCTTGCTCATCGCCACGCCTGCCGCTCCGACGAGCAGGTAGACGATGTTAAGCAGCATCGATACTTGGATTGCGCCCAGAAGCAGCGCCTCCGAACCAGATGCGAATGCCATTTCGCCGTACTGGGTCGTGATGCCCGGGATGAATCCCAGGACGCCTAAAAGCAGAAACACTACGCCGGTTCCGATCGCGGCATTTCTTACATGGCCGCGCGTCATATGCATACCGGATGCACCATGGGATGCCGTAGTCATTTCCCCCTCCTAATTGGTGAGTAGGACCAATTCGGCCGGGCATTGTCCGGCCCGTTGATACGGCGCATCTGGCGCCCTACCAGCGCCTTAATATTACGTCCGAACAGGCCGCGCTGGATATGGTCATAGGTCTCAAATAGGGAACGGAAAACAACGAATTTCGACGGCGGATCGGGCACCTTGAAATAACGGGAGCCGACCGGAGGTTGCACCCGGTAACCCCGGGCAATCAAAACAGTGATGCTTGCTCCGATAACCGCTGCGAAAGGCTTATCCCCGTGACAGTTCCACTCTCCATCCTCGACCTCGCACACATTGGCGAAGGTGTCACCGCCCGGGACAGCTTCGCCGCCAGCGTCTCCCTTGCGCAGCACGCCGAGGACTGGGGCTACCGGCGGATCTGGTACGCCGAGCACCACAACATGTCGACGATCGCTTCGTCCGCCACCAGTGTGTTGATCGGCCATATCGCCAGCCAGACGAAGTCGATCCGCCTTGGCGCCGGTGGCGTGATGCTTCCGAATCACGCACCGCTGACCATCGCCGAGCAGTTCGGAACCCTGGAAACCCTGCATCCAGGACGCATCGACCTTGGCCTCGGCCGTGCGCCGGGCAGCGACCAGAACACGATGCGGGCGCTGAGGCGGGATCCGTCGTCGGCCGAAAGCTTTCCGCAGGATGTGCAGGAGCTGCAGGGCTACCTCGCCGGTGAATCCCTGATCAAGGGCGTGGACGCGATCCCGGGAAGGGGCACCAACGTGCCGCTCTACATCCTCGGCTCCTCGTTGTTCGGCGCCAAACTCGCCGCCGCCCTCGGGTTGCCCTATTCCTTCGCGTCGCATTTTGCGCCCAACGCCTTGCAGGACGCAGTGGCGGTGTACCGAAGGGACTTCCAGCCTTCGGCTCAACTGGAAGAGCCGTACGTCATCGCAGGCGTCAACGTCATCGCAGCCGACACCGACGAGGAAGCGCAGAAGCAGTTCCTCGCCACCAAGAGGCGCCGGGTGACCCAGCTCGTGGGCCGGGGACGCACCTTCACCGACGACGAGGCGGACATGATTCTGGAAGCGCCGGCCGGGCAGCAGGTCCTGCAAATGATGAAATATTCGGCTGTTGGAACTCCCGGCGACGTCAAGGAGTACATCGACGGCTTCGCCAAGCATGCCCAGGCGGACGAACTGATTGTGGCGAGCCAGACGAAGACCACAGACGCCTGGCTGCGGTCATACGAACTGCTGGCGGAGGTTACCGGGCTGGACCAGCGGCAGCCGGCAGCCAGTGCCGGTGACGCACGCTGATCGCTTTCGACGTCGTTCTGGTAAGAACTGAAGTATGACGACTTCCGCCGGTACAGCTTTCCCCGAAGAGGCGATCACCTGCAGCATTGCGATGCGCTGGGGCGACATGGACGCCTACGGACACATCAACAACGTGGAAGTCGTCCGCATCCTTGAGGAAGCACGCATCGGCGCCTTTGGACCTCCGGGTGGAACCGGCAGGCCCGGCCGGGAGCCGGAAGTGCCGTTCTTCTCCTCGCTGCCGGCGGAAACGCAGGCCCTTGTGGTGGAGCACCGCGTGAAGTACAAAGCTTCGCTGGAGTATCGCAACATCCCGTTGAACGCCAAGGTCTGGGTCAGTGATCTGAAAGCTGCCAGCCTGGCAATCAACTACCTGCTCCTGGACCCGGTAACCGACGTCGTATGCGTGACGGCGCAAACCAGCATTGCTTTCGTCTCGGCGGAATCCGGACGCCTGCAACGGATCAGCCCCGAACAGAAAGCCATGGTCGCGCCCTACCAGGCCGCTCCTGTCATGCTTGGTTCCTGATGACGGCGACGGTGCCATTTTCCCTAGATCTCCTGCGGCCTCTTGGCGCTGCGGCCTGCAATAATCTGTTCCCGCAGGATATCCGCGTGGCCGCAGTGCTGCGCGAGTTCCCGAAGCATATGCAGGTAGATCCAACGCATCGGCAAAGGTCCCCGATGATTACCGTAGACCAGGTCGTCGATACTCAGATTCGCTGCTGCCGCGCGGGATGAAGCGCACGCTTCTCTATACCTGGATTGCACCGAACTTATTGTGTCGAGCGCATCAAGGTTGAACGATTCATCGGGGCCGCTTGGACAACCGATTTCCGCCCGGGATTTGCCGGTGATCGCTTCGTTGAACCACACGAGCTCCACAAAGGTTGCATGCTTTAAAAGTCCAAGCAGGGTCGTCTTCGATGGCACGAGATGGGTGCGTGACTCCTCATCCGTGACGTCATGGAGTGAGTCGTGAAGCGCTCGGCGATGATCGTCCAGGAAAGTCTCGAACAGTTCATTTAGAGGACCAGCGAAACCAGCTGGCTCGTGGCTTGCGGGCGTGGTCATGTTTCGACCTTACAGAGAAAGCAAGGAGCACAAACTCCTTGCCATATTCAACATATATCCCGCAACGGGGCTTGCGGCAAGACCCCCGCCGTGCCGCAGAATTCAGTACAGGACTTGTGGACAGGGGAGCAGCAAATGAACGAGCATGCGGTAGTGATCGTGGGGGCAGGTCCGGCGGGGCTCATGCTGGCGGGCGAGCTGGCGCTGTCGGGGACGGATTTCGTCGTCGTGGAGAGGCGCGCCAACCAGGATCTCGCCGGCTCGCGCGCGGGCGGTCTGCACTCTCGGACCATCGAGATCCTCGATCAGCGGGGCATCGCCGACCGGTTCCTCTCCGAGGGGCAGAAGGCTCAGGTGGCCGGTTTCTCCATGATCCGCCTCGACATCAGCGACTTCCCCACGCGACACAATTACGGACTCGGATTGTGGCAGAACCACATCGAACGCATCCTGGCCGGCTGGGTCCACGAACTGGGAGTGCGCGTTGACTACGGACGTGAAGTAACCGGCGTCGCGCAAGACGACACCGGCGTCGACGTTCATCTGTCCGACGGTGGGTCGCTGCGGGCACAATACCTCGTTGGGTGCGACGGCGGACGCAGCGTCGTCCGGAAAGCGGTCGGTATCGACTTCCCCGGCTCAGACCCGAGGACGAGCAGCTTGATCGCCGAGGTCGAAATGCGCGACGAGCCGCAGTGGGGCATTCGCCAGGACGAGGCCGGTATCCACGGGCTGAGCCGGGTGGAGTACGAAATCCGCGACGGCGAGGTGGTCTATTCCGACAGTGGGCCGATACGGGTCATGCTGACAGAAGCGCATATCGGACCCAATAGCGAACCCGGGTTGCGCGACCTCAGGGAGGCGCTGATCGCCGTCTACGGGACGGATTTCGGTGTCCATAATCCAACCTGGATCTCCAGATTCAGCGACATGGCGCGACAGGCCGCGGACTATCGCAAGGGACGGGTTCTTCTCGCCGGGGACGCGGCTCACGTGCACGCGCCCGACGGCGGGCAGGGCCTCAATACTGGCATACAGGATGCGGTGAATTTAGGGTGGAAGCTGGCCCAAGTGGTGAACCGGACAGCGCCGGAGAGTCTCTTGAATACCTACCACGCTGAGCGCCATCCGGTAGGCGCACGCGTGCTGCGCAACACGATGGCGCAAACGGTGCTTCGCCGTCGGGACGACCGCACAAAGGCACTGCATGACACCATTTCCGAGCTCCTTGGCATGGATGAGCCTCGCAAGCGATTTGCCGCCATGATGTCCGGGCTGGACATTCACTACGACCTCGGCGAGGGACATCCGATCCTGGGACGCCGCATGCCCGATCTCGACCTCGTCACGACTGATGGCCCGCTCCGCGTCTACACCCTGCTGCATGATGCGCGGCCGGTGCTGCTCAATTTCGGCGAACCCGACAGCATCAAAATCGCTCCACGGGCGGGCAGCGTCAGGTTGGTCGACGCCGGATTTGCGGGTCAGTGGGAGCTTCCGGTGCTCGGAACTGTCGATGCTCCCACTGCCGTGCTGATCCGGCCCGACGGACACGTGGCCTGGGTGGGAGAGGGAAGCCAGGCAGGGCTGGAGGAAGCCCTGACAGCCTGGTTCGGACCGCCTTCAGTTGGTGACCAACTAGAGTGATTTGGATCACGCCATAGTGTTTCCCCGCACTTTTCGTTACCAAAACGTGACATTGGAAGAAGCGGCGATGTAGTTTGGGGACCGTGCTCCGGCCCGTCATATTGGCCGACACCCTTGGACAGTTTGCCTAACTCTGCCGCTGTCGTAAGGTCCGTTCGCAACACATCACGGCAGAGGCGGGGGAACCAGATATGGGTTCCCAAAAGGAACCCTTGGGGTTAAGCCGCAGAGACATCCGCGTAGTACTGGCTGCGCCGGATGTTATGTGGCCGGGTGTCTCCCATCCGAACCCGACAGCTCACCCCGCAGGCATTGGGAGAGGGACTAATTTGTCTAAGAATCTTCATACAGCGCGTCACCGTTCAAGCAATGCAGGCTTCAAGTCCATCTCGAAGGCTGTGTCTTCCCACCGCGGCGGCATTGGCCGTTCCGTAGCTGCTCTTGCCGCAGCTTCCACTCTGATGGTGGGAATTGGCGCTCCGGCTCACGCCGGAGGAACGGATGCCGGCGCGGCGGCAGGCAGCACCACGGCTCCAGCCGCAGCTTCCGTGTCCACTGCCCCGGCAGCGGGCGGAACAACGACCCATACGGTCCAGGCCGGAGAAACCATTGGCTCCATTGCGGCTCAGCATGGGCTGAACTTTGGCGAAGTCCTGTCACTGAATGGGCTCAGCGCCAGCACGCTCATTTTCCCCGGTGACGAAATTCAGCTGCCCGCGGCCGGTGCTGCCGCTGCCGCCCCCGCTGCTCCGGCAGCCGCTGCCGCCCCCGCCATGGGAGCAGCAGCTTCAGGACCCGCGGCCGCTGCCGAAAAGGCCGCTGAGTCCTCCGTGCAGACCGTGAGCTCCAACGTCACGGAAATTCCGTCGTCGTCCACTAATGCTGCCATTCTTGAATCCGCGAAGTCCCAGCTGGGAGCCATCCAGGACTGCACCGTACTGGGTGAGCAGGCACTGAAGGCGGCCGGCGTCAGTGGTGTCGGAGACGAATCTCCTGAATCCCTGATGTCCTACGGAACGCCGGTTTCGAATCCTCAGCCCGGCGATTTCGTTCTCTATGCTGATGGCGGTGCGGGCGTTCCGCATAACGCCATCTACATCGGTGACGGCAAGGCCATCCACAGTGGATGGGAGGGTAACCAGACCGTTGTCGAGAGCGTTGACATCGGATCCGGACCTTCCTTCTACCGGATCTAGAGTCCGGCACGATTCGGCGCAGGATGGTCAGTACTGGTTGACCTCAAGTCCTGCGTCGAAGATTGCCTCCTGTCAGTGCCCGGCCGGGTTTTCCGGCCGGGCACTGGCTTTTAAAGGGTGCAAGTGACTGCCGCCGCTGGAGAGGGGCAAGGACCGTTCAGGCACTGGCACAATGGCCAGTATGGGAGAGACCGTCAAAGCGCTGGACCTGCACATCGCCATTACCGGTACCAGTCCGGAAATCTGGCGGGACCTGCGCGTACCCGCCGACACGTTGCTCAACACTCTGCATTTGGCCATCCAGCGTGCGTTCGGTTGGAAGGTTCAGCACCTGCACATGTTCAGCATGCCCGACGGTGCAGACGGGCGGCGCCGTTTCACAGGGAGCGAGGACACTGCCGAGGAGCTCGGTTGGGAATTGACGGACGGTGTCACGCTCGAGGATGTTCTCGGCGGGGAAGGCAGCGCATTGGAATACGAATACGACTTCGGGGACAGCTGGGACCATGCGATCACCGTGACCGGCCACGCCTTGGCGCCATCCGGACAACTGATTTGTACCGGAGGTGGCAACCGCGGGCCAGTGGAGGATTCGGGCGGCATCGGCGGCTATCACCAACTCTGCGGCATTCTGGCTGACAAGGCGCATCCCGAGCACGAAGAGATGACCGGCTGGTATGAATTCGTCACGGGGGAGCGGGCCTCCACGTTTGACCCGGCCGAGTTCGACCTCGACGTCGTCAATCAGCGCTTGGACCGGCTGAACGTCCGCTTGGCGCAACAACCACCGACGCCGGAGGAGATGGCCGCCGTCGTTTATCCGGCCAAATGGCTGCTCCAACGGGTGGGAAAGTACGGCCTGGAGCTGACCAAGGATGGATACCTGAAACCTGCCGTGGTTTCGGAGATCATGACGGAACTCGGCTGGAGTGAACGTTGGATAGGCAAAATCAACCGTGAAGCGCAGACACCGCCCGTACTCGAGCTGCACGCGCGGATGCGCGAGTGGAAGCTGCTGCGCAAGTACAAGGGAAGGCTGGTCCGCACACCGGCCGGACGGAAGGTGGCCGACGACGACGCGGCCCTGTGGAACTACCTCGCCGGTGCTCTCTCAGCCGTTGACAACCCGGCGCTTCAGCACGGGGCCGGATTGGTCACCGCTTGGACGTTGGAAGATCAAATGCCGCCCTACTCCATGATTGGTGAAGCCATGGCCCAGGCATTGATGGATGCCGGTTTCCGGATGCCCGACGGCGGACCTGTTCCCGAAGAGGGTGGCCGGGACATTTACCTGGAAATCAAACGTGGCATGGACTGCCTCAGCATCTTCGATCTTGATAGTGGTTTTATCGATCCACGGACGCCGACTGAAGCGGGCACAAAGTTCCTGCTGGAACTGGAACGCCGGCAGAACGGACGTTGATCGGACCGTTCAATCATTGCGTCTGCCACCAAGCCCGACGGGGGGCGGTACGGCGAAGAATGTGCGCGGATCCTGGAGCAGGGCGGGATAGTCGAAGTCGTGGCGGTGCAGTTCTCTGGTGAGCCGCACACTGCGGTGGGCAACGCCGTCGTCGTCAATTTTCAGCTTGCCAAGTGTTCCGGTGGAAAAAAGTTGCCCGCCGCTATCCGGCACTGCCACGGAATCTCCTTCACGTGCGACGGCGGTAAACGCCTCCAACTGCCGGCGCCATTTCGGTGACGGACGTCTTCCCGGCGCGCTGGCCGGCATGGTGACTCCGTGGAGCGGTCCGCCTGGAGTTGCTGCAGCGGAACCTGCGGGGCCGGACCTGTCCCGCCAGACCCACATCCGGTTTCCGGCACCCGGATCCTGTGGATGGGCGGCCACGGCCGGTTCGGGCCAGACGTAGGGGAGGCCGCCGTCGACCCCGGGAAAGCGGATTTGGTAGAACTCCGGCGACTTCAAGATCAGGTTCGACTGGTGGCCGCGGTGGAATTCGCGGTCGCCGAGCCACGGCGGCATTGGGATATCGCCGCCGTCGAGCACCGCCGGCATGAATTCGAGAATGTTTCCCTGGGTGCTGTCCTCGTGACCGCGGCCCACCCATTCGGCCACCATCGCCAGGCCGTACTGCGTCAGCGCCGGCACATAACCACTCCACATCAGCACTGCCGGATGCCGCCGCCAGCCGTAGTCCGGGATCACCAGTGCGCGAAGAATCTGCAGAGTCTCGACGCGCTGCTTCCCGAGCCGGGCCTGATCTAGGACCGCGGCGCTCGCAGCGAAGTCCGGATACGGCAGGAATGTCTGCATGGTGCCAGTGTTCCACGCGCGAAAGCACCCGATGTGCAATCTCCACCAAGTCTCGTGTAGAGTGGTTTGCAGTTGTAGTGTTGCGCATTTGTATTTCGAGCGGCGGGCCCAAACGGGATCGCCGCTTTTTCTGTATGAAGCGGAAAAGAACGCCGCGACTGAGATCCCCCGAAAGTCGGGAAGCGTCTCAACACAGAAGGATGATTAAAAATGGCAACAGGTACCGTGAAATGGTTCAACTCCGAAAAGGGCTTTGGCTTCATCGCTCCCGATGACGGAAGTGCCGATGTTTTCGCGCACTACTCCGCAATCGATGCAGGTGGCTACCGCTCCCTCGAAGAGAACCAGAAGGTTAGCTTTGAGACCGAGCAGGGCCCCAAGGGTCCTCAGGCCGTAAACATCAAGGTCAGCTAATCAGGTGACTTGAGGTTCTGGTTCCAGAACCGATAAAGCAGGGCGGGAAGCAATTCCCGCCCTGCTTTATTTAACCCCGCGTGCGGACGGTTTAACCCCGCGTGCGGAAAGTCAGTTCTGCAACGCCGGATAATCGATATATCCCTCGGCGCCTTGGGAGTAGAACGTCGACGGGTCCGGCGCGTTCAACGGCAGATCTTCCTGCCAGCGGCGGACCAGGTCAGGGTTGGCAATCGCAGGGCGTCCGACGACGACGGCCTCGGCGTGTCCATCGTCGAGGAGTGATAAAGCTTCCTCGCGTGAGGTGATGACGCCGAAACCACTGTTGGCCAGCACCGGACCGTTGAAGCCGGCACGGAGATTCTGCACCAGCGGACCCGCCGGATCCTTGTGCAGGATGCTCAGGTAGGCCAACTGCAGCGGCGCCAGCGCCTCGACGAGTGCGCCGTAAGTCGCCTGCACATCTTCGGCATCGCGCTCGAACGCGTCCTGAATGTTGTGCTCGGGTGAAATGCGCAGTCCGACCCTGCCGGCACCGATCGCCTCCGCAACCGCTGTCACCACTTCGACGACGAATCGTGACCGGTTGGCGGGGGAGCCGCCGTAGTTGTCCGCGCGCTGGTTCGAGGCGGGGGAGAGGAACTCGTGCAGCAGGTATCCATTGGCGCCGTGCAGTTCAACTCCATCCATTCCGGCCGCGATGGCGTTCCTGGAGGCCTTCACGAACTCCTCGATGACCTCCGGGATCTCGTCGGCAGTCAGCGCGTGCGGCACCGGGTAGGGCTGCTTGCCCTCATAGGTGTGCGCATCGCCGTCGATGGCGATGGCGCTGGGAGCCACTGGTTGCAGGCCGCCGTTGGTATCCGGATGGGTGACCCTCCCGGCATGCATGACCTGCCCGAATATCCGCCCGCCCGCGTCATGCACCGCGTCGACCACCTGGGTCCAGCCCTCAAGCTGGTCTTCGGTCACTAGACCCGGCTGGCCGGGAAATCCCTGTCCGGTCTGGCTCGGATACGTTCCCTCGGTGACGAGCAGGCCGAGCGAAGCACGCTGCCGGTAGTGCTCAACGTTCAGCGCACCCGGTATGCCTTCGCGGCCTGAGCGCGAACGGGTCAGCGGGGCCATGATCACCCGGTTGGGCAGTTCAACATCGCCAAGGGTTATGGGGGAAAACAGATTCACAAGCCACTCTTTCTATGGTGTTGGTTCCATAGACACCAACCCGGCCGGCCATGTGGCTATTCCGTTAGAGAGTGGAGTCACAGCCGCGGCCGCTGGGCCCAGCGGATCGCCTTCATGGCCACGTGCAGCTCCAGGCGGGTCCTGCCCTTCAGGGGATCGGAACCGATGACGGAGCGTACGCGGGCCAGCCGGTTGTAGACGCTGCTGCGGTGCAAATGCAGCTGAGCGGCGACGTCGGCGACCGATCCGTCCGTGTCGTACAGCAGCTCCAGCACTGGCAGCAGTTCGCCGTTGCGGTCCTGCTCCTGAAGGTTCCGGAAGTGCACGGACTGTGCCTGCTGACCGCCCCTTCCCGCGGCGAAAAACTGGTACACGCCGGTGTCCCGGTAGTCCGTCAGCGGCCCGATCTGAGGATCGACGGCGGCCGCCTGCACTGCCGACTTCGACTCGGCGTAGGCGTCAGGAAGGTTCCGCAGGTCCGAAAACGGTTCGCTCAGCCCCAGGATGTCCGGCCGTTCCGAGTGTCCGCCCCGCCGTGAGATCTCCGCGCTGTAGCGCTTCAGGACCTCCGCATGTTCGGCGCGTCCGGCCATATCGCGGAACAGGATGACCGCATGCTGCAGAGTGCCTGCGCTGAAGAGTGCGGTCCGCCGGCCGACGGTCGCGTGCAGGGCCGAAATCCGCTGCAGGAGCACGGCCGCCTCCGGGTCCGCCAGTTCCGCCATGGTCGTATCGGGATCCGCACTCCGTTCCATAATGGAGCCGATCACCCAGGGTTGCCGGCCCTGCACTTCCGGCCACCCCGCCACGCCTTCGACGGCGGCATCATCACCGGTGCAGGCGTTCAAGAATTCCGCTTCGCGCCGCCGCCGGGCATCGGACTCCGGCGTATTAGTGTCCAGCAGTTGCCCGGCGAGGCCATCGACCAACGGCCGGATCCCGGGCAGGGCGGCAAGGATGTTATCCGGTGCCTGCTCCGCCTGCTCGTGCAGGACCCAGAGGTACCCGACGCGGAAGCCGCGCACCAGCAGCGGTACGCAGACCCGGCCAAGCATGCCCAGCGATTCGTTGGCCGGCACCACCACCGGACGGACGGAGGTCGCGATCCCGTGACTGAGCTGCCAGGCGCTGACGTCTGAGGGCACCTTCTTGCTCAGTAGGAAGTTGACCCGGACCGGATCCGCCGAAGCCTGATGGCTGCTGTACGCAATGAGTTCACCGTCGAGGTCCTCGACGGAAACACCGTGGTGCAGCTCCTGGGCAATGGCTTCCACGGCCTGCTCGACGTCGGTGCTCTTCATGCCGCCTCCTCGGTTTGGTGCCTGAACCCGGTCTCTGATGTGCAGATCATCGTACAGACAACAGGCGACAGTTGACGCGTGGCAACGCGACATATGTCGATTGTCAACAATACAGCAATGTGGTAACGGTCACGCCGGCCATCTATGCCAACCCGGCCGTTTCCGTCTTGTACGCCCCGGATTGACGCGGATTTTGGTCTCTTTGTGAGTGCTTTCCCAGGCCCACAGAAGCGGCCGTTCATTGCCCCTTCAACTGCTGCGTGGGAGGTAGGACGGGACGACGTCGAATATCGGGTTTTACAGTTAATCCACCGCCTGATTCGGCGCTGTTTCAACCACATGTTTACGGAGATTCCCATGATCATCGGTGTTCCCAAGGAGATCAAGAACAACGAGTTCCGCGTTGCCATCACAGCTTCCGGAGTGAATGAACTGCTTAACCACGGTCACCGTGTGCTGATCGAGGCTGGTGCCGGGACCGGTTCACGGATCGAGGATGCTGAATACGTCGCCGCCGGTGCCGAGATCGTTGCGAATCCCGATGAGGTGTGGTCCCGCGCCGACATGGTCATGAAGGTGAAGGAGCCAATCGCGTCTGAATACCGCCACTTCCGTGAGGGCCTGATCCTCTTCACCTACCTGCACCTGGCGGCCGAGGCGGAGCTGACCCGGGCGCTGGTCGATTCCGGCGTTACCGCCATCGCCTACGAGACGGTCCAGACCGCCAATGGAGCGCTACCGCTGCTCGCGCCGATGAGTGAAGTCGCCGGACGGCTGTCCGTACAGGTCGGCGCGCATTCTTTGAGTGTTCCAGCCGGAGGCCCCGGGGTTCTCCTCGGCGGGGTTCCCGGCGTCCATCCGGCCAAGGTAACCGTCATCGGTGCAGGTGTGGCCGGTACCAATGCGGCCGCGATGGCCGTTGGCATGGGCGCCGATGTGACCATCCTCGACGTCAACATCAACCGGCTGCGCGAGTTGGACGCCCAGTATGCAGGCCGGCTGAAGACCATCGCCTCCAACAGTACGGAGATTGAGCGCGCGGTCGTGGAGTCGGACCTGGTGATCGGTTCCGTCCTGATCCCCGGCGCACGCGCCCCCAAGCTGGTCACCAAGGACCTGGTTGCCAAGATGAAGCCGGGCAGCGTGCTGGTCGATATCGCGGTGGACCAGGGTGGTTGCTTCGAGGGCAGCCGTCCGACCAGCCATGCGGAACCGACGTTCCCCGTCCATGGCTCGACTTACTACTGTGTGGCGAATATGCCTGGTGCGGTGCCCAACACCTCCACCTATGCCCTGACCAATGTCACGCTGCGTTACGCCGTCGCGCTGGCGGATCTCGGCGTCGAAGCTGCGATGGCGAAGGATCCGGCACTTGCTGCCGGACTCAACGTGGCCGGCGGCGAAATCACCCACCACTCCGTGCTGGAGGCCCACGGCCCGATGACACCGAACCTCAAGCGTGAACTGACGAACGCCTGAACCTCACTATCGGTGAATCAGGGGATGGCCAGGCTGTCGTCCCCTGATTCGTCTTGGCCCATAGGCGCCGCCGGGGTCAGGTTGTAAGATTGTCTGCAACAGGACAGGCGGTATTTCCTTCGTCTGCCGCGGACCGACAGCAAGGAACCCCATGGCAAGCCACAGATTTATCGAACCTTTGGTTCAGGAATCCACTCCGGCGATCATCGCCCGCAAGCTCCGCTACGCAATGGGGCGCGGCGATCTGGAGCCCGGGCAGCAGCTGGTGGAGGCGGAATTGGCCGCGGAACTTGGCGTCAGCCGCGGACCGCTGCGGGAAGCCATGCAGCGGCTCACTCAGGAGGGCCTGCTGGTCAGCATCCGCAACCGCGGTATTTTCGTGACCGAGCTGGAGCCGGCAGATATCAGCGACATGTACCTCGCCCGCACCTCCGTGGAACGCTCGGCTGCGCTGAAGATTATCGAGCTCGAAGGCCGCTATGAAGAGGTTGCGGCCGCGCTGAGGCAGGTGACCGGCAAGATGGCGAAAGCAATCGACGCCGGCAAGCGCGGCAGGGCGCTCAGTGACCTCGACATCGAGTTCCACGAGTTGCTGGTCCGGCTGGCCGAAAGCCCCCGGTTGTCCAGCATGCACGCCACATTAATAACGGAGACGCGGATGTGCATGGCCATCCTGGAGGATACTGGCTACACCCCTGAGGCACGGCTGGCTGAACATGTCGCGATCGCCGACGCCATCGGCGCCCCGGACGTCCCGCTGTTCAACAAATTGCTGGCACACCACATGGACGACGCCGTCGAAAAGATCACCCGTGGCATGCTCGCCGCGGGCAACCCGGAAGGCGAAGCGGCCGATGGCGTGACCGTGGATGCGGCAAGCTGACCGGCAACAGGGGGAGCAAAAAGGAAATATATTGCAAAACCATTGACCAACCGCGATCCATGGGCCACTCTTTTATAAATTGATAAAAAGCTAAACCGTACGCTTCGAAGTGGAAGGGTGCCGGCTGACCAGTTTGAACGGAAACAGGCCTATGGTGGGACAGTTCGAAATATTCGGCGACAGTGTTGTGGGGTTCCGGTTCAGGCTGACGGGCGGAGATGGAGTCCTGGTCATCTCAGGCCGGTTCGATGCGAAGGCGGAAGCAGTCGCCGCCATCGCGGCCGTACGCGAGAATGCAGCCTCGGGGCACATCGTGGACCAGTCGGCAAGGCCGCTGCCTTCGGAGAATCCGCCACCATCATTGCTGATCCGGCGGTGAACCCATGTCTGCTCAGCACTTCGACGATTCTTTGCAGACCCAAGCAGTCTTTCCAGCGCTGACCGGCATTCCCGATTTGCTATCCGACCATGCTGCGGCAAGGTTGCACCGGAAACGCAGCCTCCGCCTCCACCGTGACCGGCCCGTCCGGTTTGCGGGGGAGGAACCCGCCCGGAATCCGAGACTCGACGTCCTCGTCGGTGTAAACCTTGACGGAGGCACTATCCGGATCGTAGTGCGCGGCACGGTGACCGGTCAGAATCTCAGAGCCGTGTATGTCCTGGCCAAACGGGCCAATGCAGTTGCAGAAGACTTGGACATCGTCGTCGACTTCAGGGACGCTGCGGTTGAATCCGGACCCTTGGAAGAGATTCTTGCGGTCTCGAGGGAAGGGCAGCTTCCGACGTCGGTGGACCCGTTTGAGGCCCCCTGCCGGCTGCTGGTGCTCCAACCTGTAGCGACAGTGCTGGTCGAATAACCCAGTCCCTGACTGGAGCAGAGACGATGCATATTGCCTACATGGTGGACTGTGCTGCCGTTGACGACTCCTGGAGATCCTGCTGATTGTTGTCCATCAGGGTCTGAAGCAGCAGCCGGGCATGATCAAGCAGTCCGGAAACTTCCCGGCATGTCAGTCGGTATGACACTTGCCCGTCCGGACGGGAAGAAGCGATCAGATGGCTCCGGCGCAGCACGCCAAGATGCTGTGAAAGGTTTGACGCCTCAAGGCCGGTTCTCGTGCGTAACTCCCCAACCGTCATGGAGTCAGCGGCATTGAGCATCTGAAGAATCATCACCCGTGCAGGATGCGCCATCGCTTTGAACAGATCCGCTTGGAAATCCGCAAGGCGTTCAGGAGAACGGGGACTGCTGTTCATGGAACGCCCTTCAGCTCGATATTCTCAATGCAACCGTTCTGAAGTGGAAAAACACCTCAGGAGATAGAAAGGTCTGTCTCGAAGATAATCTAACACCATTACGACCCCTAATGGCATATTCGACCATGTTGTAGACAGAACTGTCTTTCCGGGACGCAGGAATGTACCGTTGATGGCATGAGGGGGCTGACAGAACCGCCTGACACGGTTCAGGCGAAGGAGAGAGTGCTCTCGTCGGCCTATACGCTCTTTGCCCAACGCGGAGTCCGCGGGGTGGGCGTCGATGAAATCATTGCCGCAGCGGGTGTTGCCAAGGCCACGTTCTACCGGCATTTTCCGTCCAAAGACGCGCTGGTGCTGGCCTTCCTCGAACGCCGCGAGGAAGTCTGGACCCGCAACTATATTGTCGCGGAAGCCTGCAAGAGGGGCAGCACTCCGGAAGAGCGGCTGATGGCAGTCTTCGACGTCTTCCACGATTGGTTCCAGCGCGACGACTTTGAGGCATGCTCGTTCATCAATGTACTGCTGGAGATGGGACCCGAAAACGTGCTGGGGAGGGCCAGTATCGAATACCTGGCCCGGATCCGCGAACAGATCGGCATCCTTGCCGCCGAGGCAGGACTTCGTGACATAGACGGGTTTACCCGGTCGTGGCACATCCTGATGAAGGGCTCAATCATCTCCGCGACCGAGGGCGATACCAAGGCCGCCCGGCGGGGCCAGGAAATGGCGCGCTGGCTGATAGAGAACCACCGCGCCCAGTCCTGACCCCGGTTGGGAGGACCTACGGGGTCTTGGCCGCCGCGTCGTACCTGGCGCGGCCCGCTTCAGCAGCCTCGCGGTTCAGGTCCACATACTTCGTGTTTGCCAAACCAAGCGATGCCGGCACACCGGGAAGTTCTTCCCCGCGCAGCGATGCCTGCGAGGTTTCCCGCATGCACAGGATGCTGATAAAGCCGATGAGACCGGCGATCGCCATGTACCAGCCCGGCACCAGTTGGTTCCCTGTGGTTTCTATCAGCTGGTTCGCAATAGTCTGCGAGGGCCCGGCGAAGAACGCCGTGGAGAAGTTGTAGGCGATGGCAAAACCGGTGTAGCGCACCGCCGTCGGGAAGAGTGCCGGCAGCGTGGAAGAGACCGAGGACACCAGGATCACCAACAGCAGGCCCAGAACCGCAAGCCCGATGAACTGCAGAATCAGGTTCGGCAGGCCAAGCAGCATGATGGCCGGCACCGACAGCAGCATGTAGCCGACGGCGGCGGTGAGCAGCAGCGGTTTGCGTCCGACCCGGTCCGACAGCGCCCCCATCGGCGGAATGGCCAGCAGCATCAAGACCATGATCGCCACCAGCATCCAGTTACCCTGGGCGGTGCTGTGGCCGAGCTGGCCGCTCAGGTACGTGGGCATGTAGCCGAGGATCAGGTAGAAGGCCACATTCAACAGCACCACGAATCCGGCCAGGACCAGGATCTGCCGCCAGTTATTCCGGAACACATGCCGCAGCGGTGAACGCGTGGTTTCGGCGTGCTCAGAGGCCTCGGAGAACACCGGTGCCTCGACCAGCCGCGTACGGATCCACAACGCGGTCAAACCCAGCGGAATGGTGAGCAGGAACGGCAGCCGCCACCAACCGTCCTGCATGCCTTGGTCGCCGACGATCGTGATCAGCGTGGTGCAGACAATCGCGGCCAGGATGAATCCGACGGTGGTGCCGAATTCCAGGAAGGAACCGAGGAAACCGCGGCGCCGGTCCGGAGCGGACTCGGCCATGTAGACGGCTGCCCCGCCATACTCTCCACCGGCCGAGAAGCCCTGCACCAACCGGCAGAGAAGCAGCAGGACCGGGGCGAGGATGCCAACTGTCTCGAGCGTGGGGAGCAAGCCGATAGCCCCGGTCGCCAGCGTCATCATGGTGACGGTGAGGACCATGACCTTCTGCCGGCCGACCTTGTCGCCCAGCGGCCCCAGAATGATGCCGCCCAGCGGGCGGACCAGGAAGGACAGCGCCAGGGTGGCAAGCGTCAGCGTGACGCCGAGGCCGCCGTCGCCATCTTCGGATCCGAAGAAGTTGGTGGCCATGTAGATCGTCAGGTAGCCGTAAACGCCGTAGTCGAACCACTCGACCGCATTGCCGAGCGCGGAACCCAGGATGGACTGATGGAGGGTGCGCTTGCCTTCCGCCGTGCTCGGCTCTGCCCCGGGGGCTGTCCTGGGGCCGGGGTCCTCGTTCAGTGACGGGGAAGTGGTCACAGGGTTCCTCCTTCGAGGAGCTGGTTTGCGGAGGTGTATGCCCCTGCCGGGACGCCTGCCTGGGAGCCGGCGCTGGAGCCGGCGGGCAGACCGGCCTCGAAGTCTACTGTGAAGGACAGCTCGGACTTTGCCTTTTCGATGGCGGCGGCGAGCCGGATGATGCCGGTTTCCGTGCGCTCCGGCGTGCAGGACGCAAAGCACAGCCGGAAGGCATCGGAGAACCGGCCGCCGGGGGAGAGCGCCGGTCCCGGAATGAAGGCGACGCCTTCGGCCAGCGCGATGTCGAAGAGCCGCTGGGTGTCGATCTTCGCGTCTTCTCCCTGCAGTGTCACCCACAGGAAGAAGCCGCCGTCCGGGCTGGTGGTGCGTACCCGGGAGCCGAGGTGCCGGTCGATGCTGGCCTGCATGGCATCGCGGCGGCCCCGGTACTCGGAGCGGAGCCAGGCGAGGTGGTCATCGAGCCGGCCGCGGCGGATGAATTCCGCGACCAAATGCTGGGCCGGAACATTCGTGCAGGTGTCCATCGCCTGCTTGGCGTTGATCACCAGTTGCTGCAGCGCCGGATCTGTTTCCACCCAACCGGCCCGCAGCCCCGGTGCCAGGATCTTGGAGAAGGTCCGGACGGAGAAGATCAGCGGATCGTTCGGGCTGAGCTGATTGAAGCTGGGCAGGTCTTCACCTTCGAAGCGCAGCAGACCGTACGGGTCGTCGTCGATAATCACGGCATTCCAGCGGTGCGCCAATTCCAGCAGGCGCCGGCGCCGCGGAGTGGAAAGCGTGGTACCGGAAGGGTTCTGAAAGTTCGGGATGGTGTAGATCGCCTTCGGCGTCCGGCCGGAAGCGGCAACCAGTGCCTCCAGCTCATCAACGATCATGCCGTCGTCGTCCACGGGCACTTCAAGGAGTTCCGCACCGTAGCTGAGCGCGGTGGCCGAGCCGTTGGTGTACGTCGGACTCTCCACCACCACCAGGTCGCCGGGGTCGACGAAAATCTTGAAGGCCAGGTCCAGGCCTTGCATGCCGCCGGAGGTGATGGTGATGCGCTCGCGGGCGGTGGGATCGGCGGTGGTGGCCAGATATTCGGTCAGTGCATCGATCAGCTGCGGCTCACCCTCGGTGGCGCCGTAGGTGTAGGTGGAGGCGTCGTAGACGTCGGCAGGGACACTGTTGAACAGCTCCACCGGAATGGCTTCGCTGGCCGGAGCGCCCATGGCAAACCGGACGATGTCGTGGGTCTGCGCGGCCAGCAGCGAGGTGCTGGAATCGATGATGGAGCCGACCAGCTGGTCCGCCCGCCGGGCAAGGGGGAATTGGGAAAGTGACATGGGGGTGGTCCTAGCTGTTGATCTGGATCAGGCCGCGCTTGTAGGTGGTGAAAGTTTCCACGCCGGTGGGCGTGATCCGGATGGATTCGGAGAGCCCGTAGCCATAGTTGTCCATCCACATGCCACAGATCAGGTGGAAGGTCATGTTTTCGAGCAGCACGGATTCGTCCTCGCCGCGGATGCTGATGGTGCGCTCGCCCCAGTCCGGCGGATAGCCGATGCCGATCGAGTAGCCCAGCCGGGAGTCTTTTTCGTAGCCGTACTTGAAGATCGTCCGGTTCCAGACGGCAGCTACCTCACGCACCGGAACGCCGTCGCGGATAACGTCGAGCATTGCGTTCATGCCTTCGCCCGTAGCGTCCGCCAGGCGGGTCAGTTTGTCGGTGGGCTGGCCGGGCATGAAGGTCCGGTTCAACGGTACGTGGTAGCGGTTGTAAGCGCCGGCGAGTTCAATGACGACGGCCTCGTTGGTCCGCAGCCGGTCCTCGCTCCAGGTCAGGTGCGGGGTATCGGCGGATTCGCCGGTGGGAATCAACGGCACGATGGCGGTGTAGTCGCCGCCGAATTCCTCTGTGCCCTTGATCTGGGCATTGGTGATGGCCGCCGCCACGTCGCACTTCCTTGTGCCGACCTGGATGGTCTCTTCGGCCGCGGCCATGGCGTTGTTGGTGATGACGGCTGCCGCGCGCATCAGCTGGATCTCGGCGGGCGACTTGATCGAGCGGACCCAATTGACCAGTTCGAAGCAGTCCACCAGCGTCCATTCCGGAAGGGCGTTCACCAGTGAGCGGTGCGCCTTCGGGGAGAAGAAGTGCGAGTCCATCTCCAGGCCGACGCAGCCCTTGGCGGCCGGTGCGACCAATCGGCGCTCGCGGAGGGCGAAGGCGACCCAATCGAAGGGGTGCAGATGCGAGCGGTGCACATAGCTTTCCGGGTAGCCGACAATACTCTCGCTGGGAAGCCAGGAGGTGCGGAAAGCGCCGAAGGCGTCCATCTGCCGGCTGAACAGAATCATGTCGCCGTCGGCGGGGACGAACACCATCTGCGGCGTGTAGAAGGACCAGGCGTTATAGCCGGTCAGGTAATAAATATTCGCCGGATCAGTCACGATCAGGGCACTCAGGCCCTGCTCTTCCATCCGCACTCTGACGGCCGCCAGGCGTGCCTCGTACTCTTCAACGGAGAAGAGCAGCGGGGCGATGTGCTTATTGGTCAATTCAGCCTCCTAAGACGCGGGTGATCCGCATCACGCATTGGTAGATTGTCAACAATCTACATGACTAAGCCGGCCGGAACAAGAGGTGTAAACCCCTTAATTCCGGCCGGCTTTCCAGCCCTGTTGCTGGCGGCGGAAAACTAGGTCCGCGGGATGGCCATGTACTTGGTCTCGAGGAACTCCTCGATGCCCACACGGCCGCCTTCCCGGCCAAGTCCGGAGGCCTTAATTCCGCCGAACGGCGCTGCCGGATTGGAGACAATTCCGGTGTTGAAGCCGACCATGCCGACCTCCAGCGCGTCGCCCACACGGAAACCGCGGTCCACGTCCTGGCTGAAGAGATAACCGACCAGGCCCCAGGGGGTGTCGTTGGCCATTTGGATGACTTCCTCTTCGGTGTCGAACGGAACCACCGGGGCAACCGGGCCGAAAATCTCCTGGCTCATCAGGTCCGCCGACGGGCTGACATCGGACAGGACGGTCGGGGTGTAAAAGTACCCCGGCCCTTCCGGACGCGAGCCGCCACAGACCACCTTGGCGCCCTTGGATGTGGCGTCGTCGACCAGCTCCTGCACCTTGGCCAGCGCCTTTTCCTCAACCAGCGGCCCGACGTCGGTACCAGGCTCCGCGCCATTGCCCACCGAGAGCGAACCCAGGCGATCCGCCAGCCGGCGGGCAAACTCGTCGGCAATCGGACGCTGCACGAAGAGCCGGTTGGCCGCCGTGCAGGCCTCGCCCATATTTCGCATCTTTGCCGCCACTGCACCCTCGACGGCGCGGTCAAGGTCGGCGTCTTCGAAGACGATAAACGGCGCGTTTCCGCCCAGCTCCATCGACGAACGCATCACGTGTTCGGCAGCCTGCCCGAGCAGCCGCACTCCGACCTCGGTGGAGCCAGTGAAGCTGACCTTGCGGGCGATTCCGCTGGACATCCACGGGGACACGACGTCGGAGGCTTTGGTGGTGCAGACGACGTTGAGTACGCCCTTGGGCAACCCGGCCTCAATCAGGATGTCGACCAGTGCCAGCGAGGACAGCGGGGTCAGGTTGGCGGGTTTGAACACCATGGTGCAACCTGCCGCGATGGCCGGTCCGATCTTGCGGGTGCCCATTGCCAGCGGGAAGTTCCATGGTGTGACCAGTACGCACGGGCCGACCGGTTCCTTGGAAACCAGGATGCGGTTCTTGCCATCGCCGGTGGTGGTGACATCGCCGCCGATCCGCACCGCCTCCTCGGAGAACCAGCGGAAGAACTCGGCGGCGTAGGCGACCTCGCCTTTCGCCTCGGCCAGCGGCTTGCCCATTTCGGTGGTCATGATCAGGGCCAGTTCGTCCTGGCGGGCCATGATCAGGTCATATGCGCGGCGCAGGATTTCGCTGCGTTCCCGCGGGGAGGTCTTCGCCCATTCCTTCTGTACCCGGCCGGCCGTTTCGATGGCCCGCCGGGCGTCTTCCGGACCGCCGTCGGCAACAGTGGCGATTACTTCTTCGGTGGCGGGATTGACGACGTCGAAACGGTTGCCGGAAGCGGCTTCGGACCACTCGCCGTCGATAAACAGGCCGGTGCTGACCTTGGCGACGGCGTCCAGCGCCTTTTGCGAGGTGCGGGAGGGGTCGGCCTGCTTGGTGTCGGTGGAAAGAGTGCTCTGGGATGTCATTCGTATGTTCCTTTGTCTTGCAGTGGAAGGGGTAGGGCCGGCAGGGCGGTTCAGTTCTGTCAGGCAGGCCGGCGGGCTCAGATCAGGACCGGGCTCCGGCGGTGGCGGGAACGGCTCCGACGACGGCGCCCACCGCAGCCTCGAAACGCTCCAGTCCCAGGGAAATCTCCTCGGCGGTCACGACCAATGCCGGGATCAGCCGGACCACGTTTCCGGCAGGACCGCAGGTCAGGCTCAATAGGCCCTGCTCGGTGGTCGCCTGCTGGACCGCGGCCGCCGTCGTCGCATCCGGCTTGCCGTCTTCGGTGCTGAATTCGATGCCCTGCATCAGACCCAGGCCGCGAACATCGCCGATCACCGGGAAGTGCGCCTGGATGTCCTTCAACCCGGCCTGCAACTGTTCACCGCGGATCCGCGAATTCTCGACCAGACCCTCTTCTTTCACCACATCGAGGGTGGCAACGCCGGCTGCGGCGGAGACCGCATTCCCGCCGTAGGTGCCGCCCTGCGAACCCGGCCAGGCCTTCGACATCGTCTCGGTGGAGGCAGCGATTGCGGAGATCGGGAAGCCGGAGGCGATGCCCTTGGCGGTGACGATGATGTCCGGGGTTGCAGTGGAGTACTGGTGGCCCCAGAACTTGCCCATCCGGCCGACGCCCGCCTGCACCTCATCGAAGATCAGCTGGATGCCGTGCCGGTCGGCGCGCTCGCGTAGTCCCTCCAGGAAAGCCGGGGGAGTGGGCAGGTAGCCGCCATCGCCGAGGGCCGGTTCGATCAGGAACGCGGCAGTGTCATTCGGTGCGGTGCGGGTCTGCAGCAGGTAGTCCAGCTCCTGCAGGGCGAACTTCACCGCGGCCGCCTCGTCCCACCCGTAGCGGTAGGCGTATGGGAAGGCGGACATGTGCACGCCGGCCATCAGCGGAGCGAAACCGGCGGAGAACTTGGTGCCTGCGGTGGTGAGCGAGGCGGCGGCCACCGTGCGGCCGTGGAAGCCGCCCTGGAAAACCACGATGTTCGGGCGGGCGGTGGCCATCCGGGCCAGGCGGACCGCGGCCTCAACCGCTTCGGATCCGGAGTTCGCATAAAATACGGAGTCGAGCCCGGCGGGGAGGACTTCGCCCAGTTTTTCGGTCAGCGCCAGCAGCGGCTTGTGCATCACGGTGGTGTATTGCGCATGAATGATCTTGCCGACCTGCTCGCGGGCCGCCTCCACCACTTTCGGATGGCAGTGTCCGGTGCTGGTTACGCCGATGCCGGTGGTGAAGTCGAGGTATTCCCGGCCGTCGGTTCCGTAAATCCAACTGCCAAGGGCATGGTCGACGACGACGGGAGTTGCTTGCTTGAGTGCGGGGCTGAGTGAAGTCATGCAAACTATGGTGCAACTCACATTGTCGATTGTCAACAATCGCTGAAGGTTGAGTCTGTGAGTGGGCATTTCCATGCCCCAATTTGGCCTGCGTGGCCCTTGCTTTGAGCCATGGCACAATTCCAGGGCCTGGCTTAAACTTGATGTACCGGTTATTCCAAGGATGTGGGAACAATGGCTGGACATCGAAGCTTTCTCGATATGTTGATGCGCCAGACGGACAAACTCCAGCGCCTTTTCGGGCCTGCCGACCGCGACGACCCGGGCAGCCCGGTCGTACACCGGCACGATTCCTATGAGGACGCGTCGGACAAGCAACTGCTCGATTTCGACATCGAATCCGATACGCGCGGCCACCACTACGCGGTGCGGAAGTCGGGTAAGCCCTGGGACGTTTAACGTTTTAAAGCTGGAGTGCAGCGGTCGCCTCATCGCCCCTGCGTATTGTCCTCTTGAGGTGATAGTAACGCGGCGAAACGGATCTTAGCAGGTGCCCCCGGACGACGCTAGAGTGACGATCCGTTTGCGATCAAACCTGTGGATTCTCGTTGACGGACCTTCTCCACATTGGAACGCTTGGTTTGTCCCAATCGCTCGATGTTGGAGTTAAACGTGAGTTCAGAAAGTCAAACAAAACAGTCGAAGGCGTCCCGCAGATCCGGCAGGAAGCGCCTGATCGGTTTGGCCGCAGCGGTCGCCTTGGTTCCGATGGGCTTTTCGGCCAGCGCCGTCGCCGAACCACAGAGCACTCCGAACGGCCCATGGAACGGGGAGAACTCTTCCAACCTGGCGGCGATCCACAGCTATGAGCAGCTGTGGTCAACGCTGGAGAGCATCGAGAACCATGCCAAGGGATCGTTCGATCTTTCGCCGGCGCCATTGGAAAGCAACACCGGCAGGGAGATTCCGGTCGTCACCATCGGGGACGGACCGACGTCGGTCATGTACATTGCCAATCAGCACGGCAACGAGTACGTCGTCTCCGAGGCGATGCTCGATATCGTCCGGACCATCAGCGGCAATTCGCCAACAGCCCACAACATTCGTGATGAGATGACCGTGACCATCGTGCCGCGCGTCAATGTGGACGGGTTCGACGCCGATGTCACCGACGCTTCAGGCGCAACAACTCCGTGGCGCCAGAACTACGATCCGACGTGCGTCCTCGCCTGTGATTCGTTCTATGAGGAGGGCCGGGGTTACGACATCAATCGCTTCCACTCCTACAGCGACAATGCGTTCGACCACCCCTATGTAGCGGGCGATGACAACCTTAATCCGGTTCCCGAATCCATCGCAATGCGCCTGCTCTGGGAGGAGCGCCAGCCTGAACTGGTGATGGACTTCCACCACCAGGGTTCCTACGTCGACGAGGCTGGCAAGCTGATTACGGCGTCGACCATGTGGCCGAACGCGCTGGAGGAAGCCGGGAAGCTGGGGATCTCGGAAGAGTTCGACGACACGATTGTCCGGTCGAAGCAGGCAGTCTCAGTGCTGCTGCAGGAACTGGACCAGTACGGCTACGCCAACGTCACCCGGTACCCCAGCACGACGACGCCGGGCATCGCCCGTAACGCCTACGGACTGTTGGGCTCGGCATCGGTGCTGTTTGAGATGCGCGGTGACATCGACGCGAAGTCGAACGGCTACATAGCCAAGACCGCTGAGAAGGCGGGCATGTCAGTGCTGGAGGCCGTCGCCAATGGCGAATGGTTGACCGCGAGCCTGGAGCCCGTCGAGAACATCCGCGAGCGTGGTGACTTCATCACCGATCCGCACGAGTAACACCTGGCAAGCAAAAGGGCGCCGTGGCGGACGGATCGATTTCCCGTCACGGCGTCCTTTGCCTTTGAAGCAGCCATATCCCCAGCGGTATCTGAACGTTAGACTTTGGCCATGGGCATCGAGAATCCGGAAAATGAAGTCAAAGAGCTGGCGCCTAACGAGTGCTGGGCATTGCTCCGATCCGTCCAGGTAGGGCGGTTGGCGGTGCTAATCGACGGTCACCCGGACATTTTTCCGGTCAACTACGTCGTCGACCACGGCGGGATCGTCTTCCGCAGCTCCAAGGGAACCAAACTGGCCGGCGCCCTGTCTGCCTATCCGGTGGCCTTTGAAGTGGACGGATATGATGCAACCACGTCGCAGGCATGGAGCGTCGTGGTTAAGGGCGATGCGGAATCGATCCGTAAAACCGAAGACGTGCTGGAGAGCTTTACCTTGCCGCTCTTTCCCAGGCATGGCGGCAAGAAAGACCATTTCGTGCGGATTGTGTCGAAGTCGTTGACCGGCAGGCAGTTCACGACGACTAACCCCGACCACTGGCGGACTCCGTTCATGGACGCGCCGCACGCCGCCCCGGAATAAGGCGCTCGGCAGCACAGACGGAAGATCCAGCCTCGCCGTTTCCTATTGCGTGGGCTAGCGCGTTCCGATCGTCTCGAACTGGCTGCCGGAACGTCCTTGTAAGCGGCGGTGAATGGATTGGGCGATGCGGCCCGCCTGTATTTTGGCCAGCTCCGCCTTCGGACCGGCATAGCGGTCGTCGACATTCGCGGTCCAGATCGCCAGCCAGCGGTCAAAGTGCTCCGCTCCCAGCGGCGCCTTCTCATGCAGATCAATATGCTTTTGCAGAGCGTTGCGCTGATAGAGCCCGGCACGGAACAGTACCGTCTCCCAGAAGTCGCACATGATCGGCATATGCGCCTCGAGATCCATGTGCGCCACGTCGATGAAAACCGGACCCAAAAGTTCGTCCTGGAAGACGCGCTGGTAGAAACCGAAGACCAGGTCGTAGACGTCATCGCGGTTCCGCAGATCGGGCAATTCTGTTTTCATACCGATAATTCTACAGGGCGTAGAAAATAACCGGGAGGGTGTCGAGCACGTTCACAGCAGCATCCGCAATGGCTCTTCCAAGGTGCGCTTGAGGTCGCGAAGGAACGCCGCTGACACTGCGCCGTCGAGAACGCGGTGGTCCGAGGTTAGCGTGATCTTCATCGTCTTACGGGTGCGCAACTCTCCATCCTGGACGTACGGCTCCTCGGCTGCCGCTCCGACAGCGAGGATGGCGGATTCCGGCGGGTTGATCACTGCAGTGAAGTTGTCGATCCCGAACATCCCCAAGTTGCTGATGGTGAACGTGCCGCCACTGAACTCGTCCGGCTTCAGCCGTCCTGCGCGGGCACGCTCGGCCAGATCGCGCATCTCTGCGGCGATGATGTCCAGCCCCTTGGCGTCTGCGCCATTGATGACAGGGACCATCAACCCTTCATCAATGGCGACGGCGACACCCACGTTAATGTGGCGGTGCCGCAGGATCTTGTCCCCGCCCCAGGATGAATTGATCTGCGGATGCGCACGCAGCGTGACGGCGCAGGCGCGGACCAGAAGGTCGGTCACGCTGACTTTGGTGCCGGTATCCGCGTAGCTGGCGTTCACCTCCTGACGGAATGCCAGCAGCCGGTCGACGTGGACGAGGTTGGTCAGGAAGAAATGCGGAGCGGCCGCGCTTTCGGTCAACCGCCGTGCGGTCACCCGGCGCATATTGGACAGCGGAATCTCCTCGGATTCCTCACTGGTTGGGGTTGGGGCTGCGGCACCGGTGGACGACGGCGGACTGGCAGTTGGCGCCGAAGGCCTAGTAGCAGCGGTCGTCCCGCCCTGACCGCCCTGGGCCTCAACGGCGGCTTGGACATCGGCACGGACAATACGACCTCCCGGACCGGTGCCATTCACGGTTGTCAGATCCAGATTGTTCTCGTGGGCAATACGCCGGGCCAGCGGAGAGGTGAGGAGTCGTTCCGCCCCGGATGGCTGGGACCCTGCCGGCGTCGACGTGGATTGCGCTGGCGCCGGGGCGCCGGCCGCCGCCGCCGATTCCGCCGGAGTGGGAACCGGATCCGCAGGTCCCGGAGCAGGTTCTGCAGCCGCCGTCGTTTTCGTTGCTGCCGCACCACCCGGCGCAGGTCCTCCGCCGGTCCCGCTGCCGTCACCAATGATGGCTACCGGCTCGCCAATGGGGACCGAAGCGCCCTCGGGAACCAGCTGGCGCTCCAACACCCCGGCCTCGAACGCCTCCAGATCCATGGTGGCCTTGTCGGTTTCAATCTCAGCGAGCACATCGCCCTTTTTGACGGCGTCGCCCTCATTCATCAACCAGCGGCTGAGCACACCCTCCGCCATCGTGTCGGACAGGCGGGGCATCACTACTTCGGACATGGGAACTCCTATCGGCCGAAGCTGGTGGCTTCGAGCAGCTCGCGGATGACCTTGATCAGGTCCTTGGCGTCGGGAAGCGCGGCCGACTCCAACGGTTTGGCGTAGGGCAGCGGCACTTCGGCGGCTGCCACCCGGCGCACCGGCGCGTCCAGATAGTCGAAGGCACCTTCCATCAGCGTGGCCGAGATCTCTGCCCCGATGCCGTAGCTGAGCCAATCGTCTTCGAGTACGACGGCGCGGCTGGTCTTCCGTACCGACTCGCAGATGGTGGGCCGGTCCAGCGGGCGGAGGCTGCGCAGGTCCACCACCTCCACGGAGATGCCTTCCTCTTCCAGCTGCCGGGCGGCTTCGACGGCGACCACGCTTGCCCGGGAGTAGGCGATGACCGTGACGTCGGTGCCTTCCCGAGCCACCGCGGCCTTGCCGATCTCTGCAACCTGTTCGCCGTCGGGCACTTCGCCCTTGGTGTTGTAAAGCGACAGGTTCTCCAGGAAGATCACCGGGTCATCGTCGCGGATCGATGCCGTCAGCAGCGCCTTCGCGTCGGCGGGCGTGGACGGTGCAACCACCTTCAGGCCAGGGATATGTGCGTACCAGACCTCGAGGTTCTGGGAGTGAGTGGCTGCCAGTTGCTGCCCGCCGCCGCCGGGAGTGCGGATTACCATCGGCACCGGCGTCTGCCCGCCGAACATGCCGTAAATCTTGGCCGCGTGGTTCACGATCTGGTCTATCGCAATCAGGCTGAAGTTGATCGTCATGATTTCGACGACGGGCCGCAGCCCCAGCATCGCCGAACCAATAGCCGCGCCGACAAAACCCTCTTCGGCAATCGGAGTATCCCGCACCCGCTTCGGCCCGAATTCGTCGAGCAAGCCGGCAGTGATCTTGTAGGAGCCTTCGAAGATGCCGATCTCTTCGCCCATCAGGTACACGTTCTCGTCGCGGGTCAGCTCTGCCCGCAGCGCGTCGTTGAGCGCCTGCCGGTAGGTGATGACGGGCATCTGGTCTCCTCCGCTGGTGGTCATGGCATCTCCACTACCGGGTCGCCGGGCAGTGTATGCGGGGCGTTCGGCACATCAGTGGCGTAGGCGTAGTCGAAGAGTTCGTCCGGTGATGGGTCCGGGCTGGAATCGGCGAAGGCGACGGCGGCAGCCACTTGTTCATCGGCGTCGGCCTCGATCTTCATCGACTGGTCTTCATCAAACACTGACGCCCGCAGCAGCCGCTCCCGCATGGCAGGCAGCGGATCGGCTTCGCTGGCCTCCGCAGTATCTTCTGCCGAGCGGTAGCGTGCCGGGTCAACCACCGAATGCCCCTTCAACCGGAAGCTCATCACTTCGAGCAGATAGGGCTTCCGCTCAGTCCTTGCCCGGTTCATCGCCTTGGCTGCAGCCTCCCGGACGGCGAGGACATCGTTTCCATCGACGCGCTCGCCGGGGATACGGTACGAGGCACCACGCTTATACAGCTCAGGTTCGCCGGATGCCGCCTCCACGGTGGTGCCCATCCCCAGCCGGTTGTTGACGATCACGAACACGATCGGCAAATCCCAGATGGCGGCAATGTTCAAGGACTCATGGAAGGCGCCGATGTTGGTGGTGCCGTCTCCCAGTTGGCACATCACCGCTTCCGCCTCCGGTCCGGGTTCTCCGCGGTAGGCCACTGCCAGCGCGGCGCCGGTGGCTGGCGGCAGCTGCCCGCCGACAATGCCATACCCGCCCAGCATCCGGGTCTCGGTATCGAACATGTGCATGGAGCCGCCGCGGCCCTTCGCGACCCCGGTCGTCTTGCCAAACAATTCAGCCATCACCGCGCCCGGTTCCATACCCTTGCAGAGTGCGTAGCCGTGATCGCGGTAGTTGGTGAACAAGTAGTCACGGCGTTCGAGGGCCGCCATCAGCCCGACGACGGTGGCTTCCTCGCCGAGGTTGAGGTGGCAGTAGCCGCCGATCTTGGCCCGTTTGTACATCTCCGAAGCCGTCAGTTCGAAGGACCGGATGAGCACCATCTGCCGGTAATAGTCCAGCAGCACCTCCGGGCGCTCAGCCTCCCAGGAACCCTCGTCGCTAACGCGGCCCTCCGCCGTCGTACCCGTCGTCTCAGCCATTACGAACCTCTCTCACGAATCCTGCCATTGCCGTAACCCCGGCACGATCAGGGCCCCGGCAGCTGCTCCTGGAAGTGGAATCCCTCGCCGCCGGCATGGCATTTCGGGCAATTGGCGGGCGGACGCTCGCCCCGGGACGATTCGCCACAGACGCCGCACACCCATTCGGTCGCCAACAGCGCCACAATGTCTCCGCGGCTGACAATTCCCGCCAGCTTGCCGTCCTGCAGGATAGGTAACCGGCGGATCCGCTGTTCGACCAGGAGCTGCCGGATATCGGCGATCGGTGTGTCAGCCGTGGCCGAAATGACGGAAGTGCTCATGACATCTGCGGCGGCGGAGCCGGTCTTTGCCAGCAGATCGTATTCGCTGACCAGTCCCACCACGTGTCCGCCGTCGTCGACCACGGGAACGGCACTGATGCGGTGCTGCCGCAGAAGGGTGGCGATGTCCGCCACACATGTGTCCGGCGACGCCGTCAGCACGGGCGTCGTCATGATCTCCGATGCTTTCGTCGCGACTGTCGCTTCCACCGCACACCTTCTTTGGCTCGCCGGCTCCGTCTCGCCTGGACGGGTGGGACAGACTTGCTCTCAACGACGAGCCTAGCCAGAAACGCCGCTATTTCAAACAGCGTCAACAATCGGCGTTCGGTGAGCCAGCGGTGCAGAGCAGTGGCCGCATCTTTTCCACGCAGGCAGGATTGGTTAATGGTTCGATTTCGAACTTGACGGTACGCATTTGGTGAGTTTCAGCATAGGCTTGCCGGACTGTTGCCGCGGGCTTATCGACAACTGCTTAGGGCATGAGGAGAGGGAGCACTGATGGCGGCCAGGACACCCGGTACCTTGTACAGGGGCCAACAAGGTCAATGGGCATGGGTTGGCCAACGGATCACCGGCGTCGTGATCTTCTTCTTCCTGCTGGTGCATGTGCTGGATACGTCACTGGTGCGGGTCTCGCCGGAGGCCTACAACGCCGTTATTGGCGCTTACAAGAATCCGCTCATGGGACTCGGTGAAGCGGCTCTGGTCGCCGCCATTGTGTTTCACGCCTTCAACGGCATCCGCATAATCCTCGTGGACTTCTGGAAAAAGGGCTGCCGGTATCACTTGGCTATGCTATGGATCGTGCTCGGCCTGTGGGCCGTCACCATGACCTTTTTCCTGATCCGGCATCTACCCAACGTCTTCGGACACTGAAGCGCGCAAGTGGGTGGTTTCCGCCGGCACAATGGGGTGTCCGGCGGCGACCGGTCAGTCAAGGGCGCGATGGATCAAGCTGCGCTGTGGGAGTTACCCGCGGCGGGATGGACGAAGCGTGAAGGAGCATCATGTCACTCGATGGCAGGCCCACCCCAGATGAGCTACCGCCCCCGGCGGCCTCCAATATCAATCCGGAGGCATTGGCCGGTTTCCGGGATGAACTGGACCGGAGGAAGTACGACGTCGTAGACGGCTCTTGGGCAGGTTCTGTTCCGGCGCAATATGGCGTCGCACCCCGGCTCCGGATTGGCAGGAGTAAGTGGTTTAATTTGCTGTGGCTGCTGCCGATCGGCTTCGTTCTGCTCATCGTCGGCATCGCCGTGGCCAAGGGATTGCGGGAAATTCCCGTCGTGGCGCAGTTCATGGAAGAGTATCCCGGCACCGTCTTTCCGGGCGGGGCAGAGGCGAATGCGGGCTTCCCCACGTGGGTTGGCTGGCAGCACTTCTTCAATATGCTGCTGATGATTCCGATCATCCGCTCCGGTCTGACGATCATTGCCGACCATCCGCGGTTTTACTGGACCCGGCATTCGACGCCGGGCAAGGATTGGTTCCGGGTGCAGAAGCCGGTTCCCGCCGATCCTTTGTGGACAGCTAAACAGGATTCGATCACGCTGCCCGACGGGGTTGGGTTGCCAGGGCGGCGACATTCCATCGGTCTCGCCCGGTGGTGGCATCTGGGCATCAACTCGCTTTGGCTGCTCAACGGTATTATTTTCTATATCCTCGTTTTCGCCACCGGGCACTGGCTGCGGCTGGTACCCACCAGCTGGGAGGTTTTCCCCAACGCCGTATCGGTGATGATCCAATATTTGTCGTTGGATTGGCCCACCGACGACGCATGGGTTGCCTATAACAGCCTGCAGGTCATCGCCTACTTCATCACGGTGTTCATCGCGGCTCCATTGGCGTTCATCACCGGCCTGGGCATGTCGCCTGCACTGTCCACAAAGTTCAGATGGATCAGTTCATTCTTCAGCATCCAGGTTGCGCGCTCGCTGCACTTCCTGGTGTTGCTCTGGTTCCTGCTGTTCATTGTCATGCACGTGACTCTGGTGGTCGCCACGGACGCATTGCACAACTTCAACATGATGTACGCCAACCGTAACGACGCGGACAGCTGGGTCGGTTTCTGGATCTTCGCCGCGTCGCTGGTCGTGATGATCTTGCTGTGGGTCGCGGTGACCCCTTTCACGTACCGGCATCCGCGTACTGTCCAGCGCATCGGTTATGCCTTGATTGGGCCGGTTCAAAGACTGTTTGAGCATCTTGATTCCAAGCCCGGCCAGTACACCGAAAAAGATATCTCCCCATACATGTGGCACAACGGCAAATATCCGGAAACGCCTGAGTACAAGGAACTCTATGAGAACAATTTCGCCGACTACAGGCTGCGGGTATCCGGCTTGGTGGAAAATCCGTCTGACCTCGATTTGTTCCAGTTGCGGAACCTGCCGTACCACGAGCAGATTACCCAGCACTTCTGCATCCAGGGCTGGTCCGGGGTTGCGAAATGGGGTGGCATATCGATGCAGACCATCGTCGATGTGGTGAAGCCAAAGCCCGAAGCGAAATGGGTAATCTTCTACTCCTTCGCGGAAGGACCCGACGGCGGTATTTACTACGACGCCCAGCCCATTGAACAGATGAGCTACCACCTGACCATGCTTGCCTACGACATGAACGGTGAAGCCTTGCCGTATGGGCACGGCGCCCCACTTAGATTGCGCAATGAAGTGCAGCTCGGATTCAAACTGGTCAAATGGATCAAAGGCATCGAATTCGTCGAGGACTTCTCGGAGTTCGGGGGTGGCGAAGGTGGCTACAACAATGACCACGAGTTCTTCGGCTACCGACAATCCATTTAGCCGATGAGGGAATTGGGCGCTGGCGGCGGTGATGCGGATCCGGCAGAGCCATTCTACATAATGTAGAAATCGTGTAAGTTCGGTCCCATGACGGCGGATATAACACTTGCATCCATCAGTTCAGGAGCAGTCACATGAATGTTCGGCAAGAACGCTTCACCGATACATCACGGCTGAGTCCATTCCGCGTCCTGGGGACTGCCTGGATCATCTCCGGCGGTCTGGTCGCCGCCGTCACTGGACCAATGCGGCTTGAACATGGTTCCTGGGCTGCCGCCTATCAGGTTCTGGTGGCCGGAGTCGCCCAGTATGCGTTTGGCACAGCGCAGTCGGCATTGGCTCCAGGATCTCCTTCACGCCGAAAAACCGCAGCTGAACTTGCTGCCTGGAATGTTGGCAGTGCCGCCGTGATCGGTGGAACTGTCGTCCGAATGCCATTTATCGTTGACGGCGGCGGATTGCTGCTCGTGATCGCACTCGCACTCATGATCCACACCGTGCGGGGGAAGGGCAACGGTCCTACATGGGCGCTGTGGACCTATCGCATCCTGCTTGTCGTCATTCTGGTCAGCATCCCCATTGGGCTGACGCTGGCCCACTTGCGTGCTTAGGGCTGCAGAAGGAGTTTTCCCTCGAGGCTACTGCAGCTTTGCCACGGTCAGGAGCACGACAGAGTCTTCGATAGCCTCCAGACCATGCCGTTCCTGGGGAACGATCAGCAGATCTCCGGGCGAGCCGTTCCACGAATTCTCTCCGGCCGTCATCGACACCCGGCCCTGGAGGACGTGCAACGTTGCTTCCCCCGGATTTTCGTGTTCGCTCATCCGGCTGCCGGCACGTAACGCGATCATAGTTTGGCGCATGACGTGCTCGTGGCCGCCGAAGACAGTATCGGCGCTGCGGCCGCTCGAACTGCGCAGCGCAGTCTCCAATAGTTGGCGCATCAGAGCTGTAAGTGAAACTTTTTTCACGGCATATCTCGTTTCGTCGGCCGTCGTCGTAATTGCATAAACGATACCAATCCGGCGGGTGCTGAAACGGTCCGTTACTCGTTCTTGCGGGGGCCGCTCTCGTGTAGAGCATGCATGGCGAGCGCGGAGTGTGCGTAAGCTCCACCGGCGCGCATCTCCGCCGCCACCCAAATAGCTTCCATCACTTCGTTATCGGTTGCGCCTTTGCGGTTGGCCAGCTTTGTATGTCCGTCAATGCAATATGGACATTGGGTGACATGGGCGACGGCGACGGCGATTAGCTGCTTGGTCTTGCCGTCCAGGGCACCGTCTTTGAACACCTCTTTGCTGAACCGTGTGAAGGCATCCTCAATATCCGGTGCCAGCTCCTTGCGGCGCTTGGCCATGTCGGATGTTGCTTTTTGGATACATGTGCTCAGCCATGACGCTCCTTTTTCAAACGACAGCGATAGCGGTTACCCGCCGATACAGGACACATCCATCATTGCATCGAAAGTCCGGCCTTCCGGCTCCGTGCAAATCGGGGCATTTCAGCCGCCGATATAGGACATCTCGATCTTGCCGCGTTGGGGTAAATCTTTGGTGTTGGCGCTGCGCAACTCGGAGTACCGGTCCGTGCGGGAACGCCACAGATGCGCCATCACTGTCTCCAGCTCGGCATCGGAACAGCCTCCGCGCATCAGCGCGCGCAAATCATGGCCGTCACTGGCGAAGAGGCAGGTAAAGAGCTTGCCCTCAGTAGAAATACGCACCCGCGTACAGGTGGAACAGAACGCCTGGGTAACGGAGGAGATCACGCCGACCTCCCCGCCGCCGTCTTTGTATCGCCATCGTGCCGACACCTCACCGGTGTAGTTGGGGGAGACTTCCTCGAGCGGCATTTCAGCGTTGATCCGGCTAATGACCTCGGCGGACGGAACGACTTCCTCCAATTTCCAACCGTTGGTGGTGCCGACGTCCATGTATTCGATGAAGCGGACAATAAACGGCGAATCCTTGAAGTGGCGGGCGATGTCAACGATGTCCTGGTCGTTCTGGCCGCGCTTGACTACTGTATTGACTTTGATGGGCCCAAGACCGACGTCGTCAGCCACCGCAATGGCCTCGAGGACCCGGGCGACAGGGAAGTCCACGTCGTTCATAGCCTTGAACCGCCCGTCGTCGAGCGAGTCCAATGACACCGTTACCCGCTGCAGCCCTGCATCCTTGAGGGACTGCGCTTTGTGTGCCAGCGCCGATCCGTTTGTCGTCAACGCGATGTCGAGGTCGTTTCCCTCAATGGTTTTTATCCCGGCGATCATTTCGATCAACTGCTCGATATTCTTCCGCAGCAATGGCTCACCGCCGGTCAGCCGGATCTTCTCCACGCCGTGGGCAGCTGCGATCCGCACCAGCCGGGTGATCTCCTCGAAGGTGAGCAGGTCGGCTTTGGGCAGAAACGCGTAATCCCGGCCGAAGATCTCTTTTGGCATGCAGTAAACACAACGGAAATTGCAGCGGTCCGTAACGGAGATCCTCAAATCGCGCAGCGGACGATTGAATTTGTCTCTGACATTTCCGTTCGGCTTTTCCAAGCGCGCGGGGACATCCTCGACGCCACGAAAGTATCTCGGCCCGGGGTCTGGGAGGTCTGCCTTGGTCACCCTTCCAATGTAGGCTCTCCCGCCGAAAATGTCCCGGGCGAGTCCCGGAGTTTCAAAGTGAAAGCCGGTTAATTGATCTGGATTAGCATATGTTTCCGTTGACTAATTCGGTTTCGAGGATTATCTCTGGCCCTTAATTTATTACTGGCCTATGTTGGGCTTATGGCAGCTCCATTCGCCGCCGGGCTTGATGGACCGGCGTCAGATGCAATGTTGAAGTTCGGCCGGTTCTTCACCCGGTGGGATGAGAGCGACGACGGCCGGGCGGTTTTCCGCGAAGGTGGCCGCAAGGGCGATATCTTCTACCGCGACCGCTGGAGCCACGACAAGGTGGTCCGCTCCACCCACGGCGTGAACTGCACAGGCTCCTGCTCGTGGAAGGTGTACGTCAAGGACGGCATCATCACCTGGGAGTCGCAGCAGACGGACTACCCCTCGGTCGGTCCGGACAGCCCGGAGTACGAGCCCCGCGGTTGCCCCCGCGGCGCGGCGTTCTCCTGGTACACCTACTCGCCGACACGGGTCCGCTATCCATACGGCAGGGCTGTGTTGATCGAGATGTACCGCGAGGCGAAGGCACGCCTGAAGGATCCGGTGTTGGCTTGGGCGGATATTGTCGGGGATCCGGAACGACGACGGCGGTACCAGCAGGCGCGCGGCAAGGGCGGGCTGATCCGCATCTCCTGGCAGGAATCCATCGAGATCGCCGCGGCCGCACACGTGCACACCATCAAGACGCACGGGCCGGACCGGGTGGCGGGATTTTCGCCGATTCCGGCCATGTCGATGGTCTCGCACGGGGTGGGTAACCGTTTCATCCAGCTTCTCGGCGGCGTGATGACGTCCTTCTATGACTGGTACGCCGATCTTCCGGTGGCCAGTCCGCAGGTGTTCGGGGACCAGACCGATGTGCCGGAATCCGGCGACTGGTGGGACTCGACCTTCCTGATGATGTGGGGCTCGAACGTACCGATCACCAGGACCCCCGACGCGCACTGGATGACCGAGGTCCGGTACAAGGGGACGAAAGTGGTTGCGGTCAGCCCGGACTATGCGGACAACACCAAGTTCGCGGATGAATGGCTGCCGGCGCAGGCCGGAACGGACGCCGCGCTGGCAATGGGCATGGGCCATGTGATGTTGAAGGAATTCTTCGTAGACCGAAGGGTTCCTTTTTTTACGGACTACGTCCGCAAGTTCACCGACCTGCCATTCCTGCTCCGGCTGGAACGCCATCCCGACGGCGGACTGGTTCCGTCGAAGTTCCTCACTTCCGCCGACATGGAATCGGAGCCCGGCAGCGAGGACGACGCCTTCAAGACGGTGCTGTTCGACCAGAAGACCGGCCGCGCCGTCGTACCGAACGGATCCATGGGGTACCGCTACAACGACAGCGGAATCGGAAAGTGGAATCTGGATCTCGGTGCAGCCGATCCGGCCCTGTCGATGATAGACACCGGCAGTACGGAAACGGCGGAAATCCTGCTTCCGGCCTTTGACGACCCCGCCGGTGAAGGCACGATCCAGCGGCGGGGCGTCCCCGTCCGCGAGGTTGATGGCCATTTGGTGACGACGGTCTTCGACGTGATGCTCGCGCAGTATGGCGTTGGCCGGCCCGGGCTGCCGGGGGAGTGGGCAAGCGGGTACGACGACGTCGACACTCCCTACACTCCCGCATGGCAGGAGCAAATCACCAGCGTCCCGGCCAAGGCGTGCATCCGAGTCGCACGTCAGTTCGCGCAGAACGCCGAGCAATCCAACGGCCGTTCCATGATCATCATGGGCGCCGGAATCTGCCAGTGGTTCCATGGCGACGCCACTTACCGGGCGGTGCTGTCGCTGCTGATGTTGACCGGCTGTATGGGCCGCAACGGCGGCGGCTGGGCGCACTACGTCGGACAGGAGAAGTGCCGCCCGATCACCGGCTGGATCTCGTTGGCCAACGCGCTGGACTGGAGCCGGCCGCCTCGGACCATGATCGGCACCGGTTACTGGTACATGCACACCGACCAGTGGCGGCAGGACGGCTACTCCGCCGACGCCCTCAAATCTCCCTTGTCCTCCGGCAGCCTCGACGGCATGCATACCGCCGACGCGATGGCCCAGTCCAACCGGCTCGGCTGGATGCCGTTCTATCCGCAGTTCGACAAGAACCCGCTCGACCTGGCGGATGAGGCCCAAGGCGCAGTCGACGACGGCAAGGCGGCGGACCCGTCGTCGTACATTGCCGATCAACTGAAGAACCGCCGGCTCAACCCAGCCATTGAGGACGTCGACGCACCGGAGAACTGGCCGCGGACGCTGATGTTGTGGCGGTCCAATCTCTTTGGTTCCTCGGCCAAGGGTAACGAGTACTTCCTGCGGAACCTGCTGGGCACGCATAACAATGTGATGGGTGAGGACCATGTCGAGGGGATGATGCCCAAAGACGTGAAGTGGCACAAGGACGCGCCCGAAGGCAAGCTCGATCTGCTCGTCACCGCCGACTTCCGGATGACCTCAAGCACCCTGCTGTCCGACATCGTCTTCCCTGCTGCCACCTGGTACGAAAAGCACGACCTGTCCTCGACCGACATGCACCCTTTTGTGCACGCCTTCAGCCCGGCGATCGATCCACCGTGGCAGTCGAAGACCGACTTCGAGACCTTCCACCTGCTGGCTAAGGAGTTCTCCCGGCAGGCCAAAACCCACCTTGGCGTCCGGAAGGACCTGGTCAGCGTGCCGCTGCAGCACGACACCAAGGGGCAGGTTGCCCAGCCCGGAGGGATCGTCCGCGACTGGAGGCAGGAGGATATTCCCGGTGTTCCCGGCCGGAATATGCCCATATTCCAGGTGGTCGAACGGGACTACACCACCATTGCGGACAAACTCGCCACTGTCGGGCCGCTGGCGGAAAAACTCGGTTTCACGGTCAAGAACATCACCTACAAATTGGGCAAAGAAGTCGACCGGCTCGGCCACACCAACGGGGTCATGCTTGGCGGTGCCGGTGACGGCCGTCCGGCGATAGACACCGACTCCAAGTTCGCCGAAGCCATCCTGAGTTTCTCCGGCACCACCAACGGACAACTCGCTGTGCAGGGCTTCAAGGACCTGGAAGTACGCACCGGTGTGAAGCTGGCGGACCTGGCCGAAGGCTCCGAGGAAAAGCGGATCACTTTCCCACAGACCCAGGCCGGCCCGGTTCCCGTTATTACCTCGCCGGAATGGTCCGGCTCGGAAACCGGTGGCCGGCGGTATGCGCCCTTCACCGTCAACGTGGAACGGCTCAAGCCTTGGCACACCCTGACCGGACGGATGCACTTCTTCCTGGACCATGACTGGATGCGCGACGTCGGCGAATCACTCCCGATCTACCGGCCGCCACTCGATATGCACCGGCTCTTCGGGGAACCCAAACTCGGGGCGGACGGTTCGAAGGAAATCACCGTCCGCTACCTGACGCCGCACTCGAAATGGTCAATCCACTCCGAGTACCAGGACAACCTGCTGATGCTGTCACTCTCCCGCGGCGGACCAACCGTGTGGATGAGCCCGGCCGACGCTGCCTCCATCCACGTGGCCGACAACGACTGGGTCGAATGCGTCAACACCAATGGTGTGCTGGTCGGCAGGGCGATCGTCAGCCACCGGATGCCCGACGGCGTCGTCTTCGTCTACCACGCGCAGGAACGCACCATCGATGTGCCGAAGTCCGAAGCGACCGGCCGGCGCGGCGGCATTCACAACTCGGTGACCCGGCTGCTGGTCAAGCCGACGCACATGATCGGCGGCTACGCGCAGCTGGCCTACGCCTTCAATTACCTGGGACCCACCGGAAATCAGCGCGACATGGTCACCAGGGCCCGCCGCCGCTCACAGGAGGTTCAGTACTGATGCGTGTTATGGCCCAAATGGGCATGGTGATGAACCTGGACAAATGCATCGGCTGCCACACCTGTTCGGTCACGTGCAAGCAGGCGTGGACCAACCGGGCCGGCACCGAGTACGTCTGGTTCAACAACGTCGAAACCCGGCCGGGCCAGGGCTACCCGCGCCGCTATGAGGACCAGGAGAAATGGAAAGGCGGCTGGGAACTGAACAAACGCGGCCGCCTCAAACTCAAGGCAGGCGGGCGCGCCCGGAAAATGCTCGGCATCTTCGCCAGCCCGGTCCAGCCCGAGCTGAAGGACTACTACGAACCCTGGACCTACGACTATAAGACCCTGGTCGACGCGCCCCTGGGTGACGACTTCCCGGTGGCGAAGCCGAAGTCCCTGATCACCGGCAAGGACACCAAAATCACCTGGTCCGCGAACTGGGATGACGACCTCGGCGGCACCACCGAGATGGGTCACCTGGATCCCATAGTGGAGAAGGTGCGGCAGGAATCCGAAGACAAGATCAAGTTCGAGTTCGAGCAGACCTTCATGTTCTACCTGCCGCGGATCTGCGAACACTGCCTCAACCCATCCTGCATGGCGTCCTGCCCCTCCGGAGCCATCTACAAACGCGTCGAAGACGGCATCGTTCTGGTCGACCAGGACCGCTGCCGCGGCTGGCGCCAATGCATCACCGGCTGTCCCTACAAAAAAATGTACTTCAACCACAAAACCGGCAAGGCGGAGAAGTGCACGTTCTGCTACCCGCGGGTGGAAATGGGCCTGCCAACCATCTGCTCCGAAACCTGCGTCGGCCGGCTCCGGTACCTCGGGCTGTTTTTGTACGACGCCGATAAGGTCACCGAGGCGGCCTCCGTCAAGGACGACAAGGACCTCTACGAAGCCCAACTGGATGTGCTGCTGGATCCCAACGATCCCGCCGTCGTCGCCGCCGCCCGGGAACAAGACATTCCGGACGACTGGATCGACGCCGCCCAGCGCTCGCCGGTCTACGCGATGGCGAAAGTCTACAAAATCGCATTGCCACTGCACCCGGAGTACCGGACGATGCCGATGGTCTGGTACGTTCCGCCGCTGTCACCAATCGTCGATTTGCTCCGGGACCAGGGCCACGACGCCGAAGACCACTCGAACCTCTTCGGTGCCATCGAGGAACTGCGCATCCCGGTCGAGTATCTCGCCGAACTCTTCACCGCAGGCGACTCGGACATGGTCACCGGCGTCCTGAAGAAACTCGCGGCCATGCGGTCTTTCATGCGCGGCATCAGCCTGGGCGGGGATCCGGATGACTCCATCCCGGAATCCGTCGGGATGGACGGCGAAACCATGTACGAAATGTACCGTCTGATGGCGATCGCCAAGTACGAGGAACGCTACGTCATCCCCAAGGCACATATGGAGCAGGCGCACGATCTGGAGGAAATGGGTTGCTCGCTCGACTTCGACGGCGGACCCGGTATGCAGGATTCGCCGTTTGGAGAAGCCAGCGGCAGCCCGACGCCGGTGGCAGTGGACACCTTCAATGCCCTAAAGCAGCGGCAGACCTCGGATGAACCCGCCGGAGGGGAAAGCCTCCGCGGCCGGGTGAACCTGTTGAACTGGGACGGCAACGGTGTGCCGGCGGGCCTGTTCCCGGAAGAACCCACCGACGATCCGGTAATGAGTATCGATTCACCAGCACACGGCGGCGGCCATGCCGGTCCCAGTCCGGATGCTGCCGGGCCAAGTGCCAGCGCATCAGGTTCCAGCGGTGACCCGGAGGACAACCAATCCGGAGGCCGGAGATGAGCTTCAAGCAAGCCTGGGGACGTGATAAATCCGTCAAGGGCACTGCGGGGAAACGCACAGGTTCTGCGGGGAAGGAGGCCGGCTCTGCAGGGAAGCAGACCGGCTCTGCGGGAAAGCCCGCCGACCGGATTACCTATCTGGCAGCAGCGTGGTGCCTGTCCTATCCGGATGAGGAACTGCTCGGACGGATTCCGTTGATCCGCGACGCACTGGCGGAACATGATGCAGGTGAACCCTTCGAACCCGTATTGCAGGAACTGGAGAATACGGAGTTGGCGGCCGTGCAGGCCAGCTACGTTCAGGAGTTCGACCTGAGCCGCCGGCATGCGTTGCACCTGTCCTACTGGACCGACGGCGACACCCGGCGCAGGGGAGAGGTGCTGGTTGAATTCAAGCAGGTGTACCGCCAATGCGACATTCTCGTCGATACCCATGGCGAACTTCCGGACTACCTGCCGATGGTGCTTGAGTTCGCAGCGACCGTCGATCTGGCGGCCGGACGGGAGCTGCTGCTGAAGTTCCGGCCCAGTGTTGAACTGCTGAGGCTGGCACTGATGGATGCGAAGTTGTCCCATGCCGGCGTCGTCCGGGCCGTCTGCGACACCTGGCCTGGTACATCACCGGCTGACCGCAGCGCCGTCCAAGCGATGGCCGGCTACGGTCCGCCGACCGAATCGGTTGGCCTCGACCCCTATGATCCGCGTTTGTTGCCTTTGCAGGGAGCTTAATCATGGACATACTGCTCTGGGGAGTCCTGCCCTACGTCATGATGGTCGTCCTGGTCGGCGGCCTGATCTGGCGGTACCGGTACGACCAGTTCGGCTGGACCACCCGCTCATCCCAGCTCTACGAATCGAGGCTGCTGCGCTACGGTTCGCCGATCTTCCACTTCGGCATCCTCGCCGTCCTAGCCGGCCACTTCTTCGGTCTGGTGATCCCCAAGTCCTGGACTGAAGCCGTCGGAATGAGCCAGGACTTTTACCATTTCAACGCGCTGTTCGTCGGCAGTATCGCCGGGCTGGGAACGCTCGGCGGAATAGTCATCCTGATCTACCGGCGCCGCAAAACCGGCCCCGTATTCATGGCAACAACGCGGAACGACAAGATGATGTACGTCGTCCTGGTCGCTGCAATCGTCTTTGGAATCTGGACGACTCTGGCCAGTGTTTTCCTTGGCGGACACGGACATGACTACCGGGAAACAGTTTCTCCCTGGTTCCGTTCACTGTTCGTTTTCCAGCCCGAAATCGCCTCGATGGCGGCAGCGCCGCTGTCCTTCCACCTGCACACACTGGTCGGCATGCTGTTGTTCATCGTCTGGCCATTCACCCGGCTGGTTCATGCCTTCACCGCACCGCTGCACTACTTTTTCCGTCCCTACATCGTCTACCGTTCCAGGGACAAGACCGCGACATCGAGTTCGCCGGTCCGGCGCGGCTGGGCTGCCGTCGGGACCCAGGACCGCGACACGCACCACCGCTGATCCTTAGTCAGGCGTTTTCGAGTCGTTTCAGCAAGTCAGCGTCATGGGACTTGACGAAGCTGTTCGTCCCGGGAGTACAACGAGGCTTTCTGCTGCACAAAAACGCGAAATTGGGCAAAAGTTACTCCCCGGCCGAACGGGTGGGACGGCGACACCGAGCGGGAACCGACCGTGCCTGGCCGTAGTTCGTTGACAACAGCCGCAGACCGCCTATCCGATAGCGATGCAGAACTGGCACTAGTCGGCCGCGGAATCAGGTTCCGCCTCCTGCCATTACCAAGGCTGAACCAGGTACCAAGGTGAACACGTTCTCTTCGCCGAGGGGTTTATCGGCAGGGCAGGACAACAGCAGGTTTAGCCGCGCGAAAACGCGAAATGGCGAATTTTCCTGTCCGGCCGAACGGGAACGGGATCCCTAGCCGTGGTTCGTCGAGAACATACGCTCGGACCCGGACATCCATGCGGCGATCACCAGATAGCCGCTCCCGAACGCGAGGAGATCATCATCCCACCGGCGGATCTTTTTGCCGCGGTCCGTGCGCAGCAGAAGCACGGCCACGGCAATGTTCATTGCGGACCAGATCCCATTTACCGCGGGACCGGATTGCTTGCCCGCAAGTGGCGTCAGGTGGCGTCGCCCTGCAGCGGCAGTTGCCAAGTGGGGTGCGCTGTTGGCCGCCAACATTCCGGCAATAAACGACCGGGTTCGCGTATTCTTCATCACATGAGCCTAGTTCCTGACCTCAATTGCGGCAATAGCCGCGGCTTCGGCCTGCCACATGGGCAGGAAGGCGCAAAGCTTGTTGTTTCAAGCACCGACTTCGTATATAGTTATGTTCGGCAATTATCCTGCCCACACCCCCTCATTTCATAGCCGCTACGTGCGGTCGTAAAAAATGTCGGAGGCAGACCATAGTGTCGCTTATGTGGGGCTGACGTTGTCTCACTGGCCCCTGGGGAACGGGGCCAACATCACTCGCATCTCAAGGGGAGATCATGTCGAATCATCAATATCATCCTGCTCCGAACCCGGACGCAGGGTACGGTTATCCGCCGCAGCCGGCGGCTCCGCGTGGCAACGGCGTGGGAGTCGCTGCCCTCGTTGTCGGTATCGTCGCAATAGTTGTGGCCCTGATCCCGCTGCTGGGCATGGTCTCCTTCTTTCTGGGGCCGGTCGCTGTCATTCTCGGCGTCATCGGACTCTTCCTGAAGAACCGCAAGAAGGGCACGGCAATTACCGGAGTCATTCTGGGCGTCCTCTCCGTCATCGTCGCCGCCATTTGGACAGCGGCACTCGGCGCTGGAGTCGAGGCCATGGATAAGTCGTTGAATGCCGAGCAGGCCGTTGAGGCACCCGCCAATGAGGGGACGCCCGCCGACGAGGCCTCAGCAGGCAAAGACGCAGCAGGCGATGAAGCAGCTGCTGAAAAAGAGGCAGAGCCGGCTTTCCCAGGCGCACAGGAAAGTGACGTCGTCGGTAAAGCCGGGGACGAACTCAAGTTGGGTGACGTCACGGTCACGTCTCCTGCCCTGACCGAAGGCGCTAATCCGGAGCTTGCCGGGCCAACCCTGTGCTCGACAGTGTCATTGACGAATACCTCGGACGAAACCATCGACTTCAATGGCTTCGATTGGAAGATGCAAGAGCCGGGCGGGACGATCCTTGACGTCGGCTTTATGGGCAGCGACAACATTCTCAGCGCTGGGCAGATCGCACCGGGCGGAACCGCGAGCGGTGACGTTTGCTTCGACAGCAAAGGTGCACAGTCCGGCACATACGTAATGCTCTACGAGCCGATTTTCTCGTTCTTCTCCGATCGAGGCGCATGGATTAACGAACGCTGATTCACAACACTTCGGACGCTGAGAGCCGCAGCCGGACCTGGTCCAGCTGCGGCTCTGCTGTCTGAAAGCGGTCTGGTCACTGCCGGGGGATAAGCGGCTTGTCTTCCCGTACTTTCATCTGTTGCACGGTCCAGGTGTTGCCGTCCGGGTCGCTGAAACCGAACAACGTGCCGCCATCGCGCTCGTCGATGACAACGACCTCGCCAGCGTCAACACCCCGGCCGAGCAGTTCCTCCCGTGCGGCATAGGCATCGGCGACCACCAGTTGCAGACCCCGCATCGAACCCGGCTCCATCTCCTGCTGTGCTGGCAGGGTTCCAATGACGATCGAGCAGCCGGAACCTCGCGGAGTCAGCTGGGCAATATCCATCTGCTCATTAACCGTGTGGTGGTCCAGGTCGAAGCCGAGCTTGTCCCGGTAGAACTCGATAGCGCGGTCGATATTACTTACCGGGAGCAATACCACCTCCAGCGTCCAGTCCATGCCTGGGTTCCTTCCTATGTCAGCAATTCTTCGACGTTTGTATCCCGCGGTCAGGTTGGGGCGGCGCGCACTGGGGCGCGCCGCCGTCGTACTTCTATGCCACACGCTGACTGGAGAGCAATTCATCCAGCCGTTCGTAGCCCTCGGTCATGCCGCCCTCCATGCCGGAAGCCGCCATGCCATCGCGTGCCTCCTGGGTTGGATAGACCGAATGTCCGCGGAGAAGGGTGCGTCCGTTGCCGAGATCCTCGAACGTCATGAATTCGAGGCTGACCACGTCCGGATAGCCGCCGAACTCGAAGGTCTGGATGGCGAACTCGTTCTCCCGGACCGTGTGGAAGATGCCGGTGAAGGTGTAGGGAACGCCGTCGGGGCCGGTGTGGATGTAGCGGTAGCTGCCGCCGGTGCGGAAATCGTAGTGGTCGATCTCCATCTTCATGCCCCGCGGTCCGAGCCATTGCTTGATGAGCTCGGGTTCCTTGTGGGCGCGGAAGACATCCTCAACGGGGAAGTCGACTTCGCGCTCGTAATCGATGAAGGGGAGATTTTCCGGAACAGTGAGTTTCAGAGCGTTGCTCATGATGGATCCTTTGTCTGCGGGCCACGTGAAGCGGCCTGTTCGCTAAGCACGGCATCGAGGCTGCGGAACTGCTCCTCGCGGACCAACCTGTAGCGGTCGATCCAGGCGGTGAGCGCCTCCAACCGTGCGGGGTCCAGGTGCACGGGCCGGCGCTGGGCATCGCGTGTCCGCGTGACCAAATGCGCCTGCTCGAGAACCTGGATGTGCTTCGAGACCGCTTGCTTACTGATCGCGAAGGGTTCCGCCAGTTCGTTGACTGTCGCCGGACCACGGCTGAGCCGGGCGATGATGCGGCGGCGGGCCGGATCGGCGAGGGCAAGGAAAGCCCTGTCGAGGAGGTCGTCGTCGCTGGTGTTCATGGCTCTAATCAACGTTTCTCTTTATAAACCGATTGGTTGATTACAAGTTACTCCTGGTCGGGAGGGTCGTCAATAGGTCTGCGCGAACTTTTTCCGGATTCAAATCCACCACTGACGAACTGGACCTTCATCCGCAGCGTCGGCTTGTACTGCTTTCGCGTAAAGGGTTCGTGTTCGTCAGTCCAGCCCGGTCAGGGTTCGACGGCGACTGGCTGCCTGTCGTCGTCGTAGTCCCCGATGACATCGGTGGGTTTACGGATGAAGAACGCGGCGACGATGGCGACCAGCGAGATGATCGCCCCGGTCATGAACGCCGCCCGCACGCCACCGGCGACGGCGATTCTTTCCGCAGCACCGGCGGCGCCCAGATTTGCGGCCCCGATCGACATCACCGTGATGAACAAGGCGGTGCCGATGGCGGCCGAAACCTGCTGGGTGGTGCCCACGATGGCGCTGCCGTGCGAATACAAGTTGCGGGGGAGCGAGCCGAGACTGGCGGAGAACAACGGCGTGAAGAGCAGCGCCAGACCGACGCTCAACGTCATGTGCGCGGCCACCAGTTGCGGGGCAGTGGTGTTGACGGTGACGGTGCTCAACACCCACAGCACCGTGCTCACCAGGATCGTTCCCGGCAGCACCAGCACGCGTGGGCCGAAGCGGTCGTAGAGCCTGCCGACGAAGGGTGCGAGCAGGCCCATGATGAGTCCACCAGGCAGCAGCATCAGACCGATCTGGACCGGTGGGAATCCCAGCACCTGCTGCATGTAGATCGGCAAGAGGATGATCGTGCCGAACAGAGACGACATCATGATCACCATCATCGCGACCGCCACCCTGAAGATCGGCGAACGGAAGGTGCGCAGGTCCAGCAACGCCCGGTTGGCGCGCTGCAGCAACCGCTGGCGCAGGAGGAAAGACGCCAACGAGACGGCACCCACGACCAGGGCGATCCACATCGGCGCCGACGACTCGGCCGATCCGCTGTCCGCGCCGACCTGGCTGAGGCCATATAGGAGTCCGCCGAAGCCGAAGGCCGAGAGCACAACCGAGAGGACGTCGATCGGTATTTTCCTCGGCTCGGTGACGTTTTCGACCCGGCGGTAACCGATGATCAGCATGGTCACGGCAATCGGCAGCACGATCAGGAACATCCACCGCCACGACAGCGTGCTCAGGATAACGCCGGAAATGGTCGGGCCAATGGCGGGCGCCACGGAGATCACGATGGAGACGTTGCCCATGGTCTTGCCGCGCTCGTTCGACGGCACCAGTGTCATCAAAGTCGTCATCAGCAGCGGCATCATGATCGCCGTTCCGGACGCCTGGACAATCCGTCCCAGCAGCAGCACTTCAAACCCGGGAGCGACGGCGGCAATCAGCGTCCCGGTGCAGAACAGGCTCATCGCGGCGATGAAAACCGGCCTCGTATTAAACCGCTGCAGCAAGAATCCAGTAATCGGAATGACCACCGCCATGGTCAACATGAACGCCGTCGTCAACCACTGGGCCGCGCGGGCGGTGATATTGAGGTCGATCATCAATTCGCGGATGGCGACGCTCATAATGGTCTCGTTCAGGATGACGACGAACGCCGCTCCCAGCAGCAACCGGATGACCAGCTTGTTCCGGCCGGAGTGGTCAGGTGCACCACCTGAGTGACCGGGTGCGCCACCCGAGTGGTCAGGCGCACCACCCGAGCGGTCAGGCGCCTCTGCCGTGCTGCCAACATCGGCGCGCGCCGCTGCCGACGTCGTCGTTTCGGCAGGGCTGTGTTCTGTCACGGATGTGTCCTATCAAAAATCTAAGGTACTGAGGGGAGTGCTGCAGGGTGGAATTGCTGAAGAGGCCGACAGAGAAGGATAACCCTCGAATGTACCCGCGCATTCCCTCCTCATAATAAAAGGGAGGAAAAGGAGGACCAACATGAGAACCGAAACGGATCCGCCGTGGTTCAGCGCAGCCGACATCACGACCAGGATCAGCCCCGGACGGGCACGCCGTCTTATCCAGCAGGTGCTCCAAAGCGATTTCGATCCGGCATCGGATCCGGACCGGATCAACAGCCCTGCCGGTGCCGGCCACCTGCTGTTGATGCCGTCCGTTCTGGGCGATTGGGCCGGGGATCAAGATCGCCTCCGTCTCGACGGACAACCCGGCGCGTGGCCTGCCTCGGATTCAGGCCACGTACCTGCTGATGGATGCGCAGACCCTGACCACGCAAGCGATCCTGCAGGGCTCCGTCCTTACGACCCTGCGGACGCCGGCGATGTCGGCCGTGGCCGCGGACGCCTTGGCACCCCCTGAGGCGGAACATCTGGTTGTGTTCGGAACCGGCCCGCAGGCGCTCGCCCACATTCAGGCATTCGCCGACATCCGCTCCCTCAAGCACATATCCGTCGTCGGCCGTAACCCCGCCAAGGTGGACGCCGTCGTCGTCGAAGCCCGGTCCTGGGGACTGCCCGCGGGCCCGGGAACGGCGGCGGAGGCAGCCGAGGCGGACATTATTGTTTGTGCCACGTCGGCGGCCGAGCCACTGTTCGATGGTTCCGTGGTGAAGGATGGTGCCTGCGTCGTCGCGATGGGATCGCATGAAACCGACCGCCGTGAACTGGACTCCGCGCTGATGGGCCGGTCTCTGGTTGTGGTCGAGGACATCGGAGCGGCGCTGCGGGAGGCCGGTGACGTTGTGATGGCAATTGACGACGGCGTCCTCGGCCGGGACGCGCTGGTCTCCGTCCGCGATGTGGTCACCGGTGCGGTCACCCGGGCCGATGATCGGCCGAATGTGTTCAAAGGCGTCGGTATGTCGTGGCAGGATCTGGCTGTCGCGAGGGGCGTTGTAGAACCGGAGCTCTGAGCCGGGCCAGCTGCGGCGCTCGCAGCCAGACGGGTGCGTGCTTCCGTGCTGGCTTGCCCGGCTGGCCTCAGTCCCGGATCCGGACCGCCGTCTCCCGAAGGTATTGGTCCACCCGGGTGTACGCGTCGCGGGTGAGCGCCCGCCACAGCTGAACCGCCAACCGCGGGTCTTCCTCCTCCAGCTGCTCGATCGCCTCAGCGCTGAGCACCATGAGTTTCACCGCGCCTTCGGCCTTTTCCGTCGTCTCCTGCCGGTCCTCGCTGCCCAGCGCCAGTTCGCCGAAAGTCATGCCCGCGCTGAGGGTCGTCAGTTTGACGCGCTGACCTTCGGGACCTGTCGTGATGGTGCTGATCCGGCCGGAAATGATGAAGAAAACGCCACCGAACCGCTGCCCCACGCGGCGTACGATATCGCCGTCGTCGTACATTTTTGGTTCCATCCAGGCCGCCAGCGCCTCCGCATCCGCAGGCGTCAGCGTGCTCAACGCCGGCGAATCCGTCACCGGGACCGCATCCGGCAGGCTCTGTTCGTCGCCGAATTTTGTGATCAGCCGGTTTTCAGCGAATTCGACGGCGGCCCTGCGCGTTTCGAACGTCGGCACCGCCCGGGCCGCGTCCTGAAAGGTGGCGGACAGCGAACCTTCGCCGTCGATCAGCACCAGCTCCCGGCCTTCGTCGGAAAGGCCTTCCTCCAGCCTGGCCAGCATCCGCATGGCCACCCCGCCGACCTCGTCCACCCGGCGCAGGTCAAGCAGGACAAGTTCGACGTCGGCCTCCAGCGAGCTGATTTCCCGCACCATCGATTCGGCGCCGGCAAAGAGCAGGTCGCCGTTCAGCTCGATCACCCGGGCCCGGTGGCCGTGCTCGCTCAGGATCGCCGCCGCTTCCTCGTTGCGGCGCACGCCCGACGGCGTCTCGGTGATGTCGTAGCTCGCGCGGATCGCGGACTTTCCCGCGCGTGCCGAGCGGACGAAGTGCATCTCCATGTCGTGCGAGAGCCGTTGGCAGGTGGCCAGGCCGCGCACGCTCGCGCCGTGTTCGTCCAGCGGCGGCGAGAAGACGGCCACGCCGACCTGGCCGGGCAGTACCGCGATGGTCCCGCCGCCGACTCCTGATTTGGCAGGCATGCCAACGTCGCTGACCCAGGCGCCGGCGTCGTCGTACATTCCCGACGTCATCATCACCGACAGCACCCGCTCCACCGGACCAATCTCCAGCGCTTGCTTGCCGGTCAGCGGGTTCTGGCCTGCGTTGGCGAGCGTCGCGGCCATGATGGACAAGTCGCGGCAGGTGACCTGCACGGAGCACTGGCGCAGGTAGTTCTCGAGCACGGAGGTGGGGTCGTCCTCGATGATGTTGAACGAACTCAGCAGGTAGGCAAGCGCGTGGTTCCGGTCGCTGTTGCGCATTTCACCCTGGAAGATCTTCTCGCTGGCTGCAAGCTTCCGCCCGGCGAAGTCCGAGTAGGTGTTGATGATGCGTTTGATGGCGGACCGGCCGCCGGAGCCCTTGATCAATCCCGTCGCGGCCAAGGCACCCGCATTGATCATCGCGTTAGCGGGACGGCCGGTGCCGTGGCCGAGCGAGATCTCGTTGAACGAATCGCCGGACGGCTCCACATCCACCTTCTCGTCGACCACATCGGTGCCCCAATCGGACAGGGCGAGCCCATACGTGAACGGTTTCGACACCGACTGCAGCGTGAACTTCTTACGGGTATCACCGACCTCGTAGACGTAGCCATCCACGGTGGCCAGGCAGATTCCGAAGTTGTTCGGATCGGCGTCGGAACGTCCCGGAGTGGCGCTGTAGGGTTCACCGTGCCTGAGCTGCGAAATTTCCGCGTGGAGGGTCCGCAGGTAACTCTCGATGGGCGACTTCATGGCACCAGCCTATTGGGTCAAACTGCGGGTTCGTTCCTCCAGCAACTCGAGCACGTGTTGGTAGTTTTCACCCGTAGCCCGCGTCATGCCCAGTTCGCAGGTGCGGTTGCAGGACGCGTGGGCGGAGGCATCCAGGGCGATGATTTCGGCGCCCTGCCGGTCGGTTGCCGATGCGGTGAGTTCGGGATGCAGCATGCCGCGGTCGCCGGCGAAGGCGCAGCATCCCCAGTTCTCCGGCACCACGACTCGTTCAGCCACCGCACCCGCGACTGACGCGAGGGCATCGTTCAGGCCCAGCCGGGTGGAGGAACAGGTCGGGTGAAGGGCGAGTGAATCCAGTTTCGCCAGCTCCTCCGCAAGTTTCGGCAGGATATGGTCGGCGGCGAACTGAACGGCATCGACGACGGCGAGTGGGCGTTGGCCGCGCACAGGAACGTCCGCCGCAATGGCACCCAACAAACCTTCCGTACAGGAGGTCGCATCGCAAATGATGGGAAGTTCGCCGTCACCGGTGGCTTCGCGCAGGGCAGCGATCGTCTTGTGGCGCATGGTTTCCTGGCCGTCGGTCAGACCCTTGGATGACCACGGCGTGCCGCAGCAGAGAGCGTCGATCCCGTCCGGCACCTTCAACGTGATTCCGGCCCGTTCGCAGAGCTGCTCGAAGCTGTACTGCACTCCACGATTGCCTTCTCCAGCCGCTCCGAACATCGTTCCCACGCAGGCGGGGAAGTAGACGGCCTCCGCTGGAGGAAGGCTGCGCCCGTCACCAACTTGCTCGCCACCCTTCCTGCGCGAGGTCCCGCCGGTGGGAAGTTCGGGGGAGTACAACGGAATGTTGTCCGCACCGAGCACGCCGCGCGCCAGTTTGTTCGGCGTAATAACGACGCTGGCGAGAACGACGCCGGCAGGCAGCTTTGCGACGGCGTCGAGCGCCACAGCGGCTCCGCGGGTGACGGTGCTCCAGTTCTTCGCGGCCGCGTTCCCGATCGTGTTCTTGACCCGCCCGTTCGCTTCGCCGCGCAGCCGCTTCACCAAGTCGCCGGTGTTGATGTCGACAGGGCAGGCCGTCTGGCACATCCCGTCCGCGGCGCAGGTCTGGACCGATTCGTAGTCGTAGTCCTTCTGCAGCTCGGCAACCAGGGCTGTATCGCCGTCGAGCCGTGCCTGTTCAATGGCGCGCAGGGTGACGATCCGTTGCCGCGGCGTGAGCGTGATGTCCTTGCTGGGGCAGACCGGTTCGCAATAGCCGCAGGAGACGCAGCGGTCCACCTCCTCGGCCACGGCCGGAGCGGTTTTGATGTGGCGCAAATGGGCCTGCGGATCGTCGTCGAGGATCACGCCCGGGTTGAGCATTCCGGCCGGGTCGAAGAGCCGCTTCACCTCGCGCATGATGTCGTAAAGTTCGTCGCCGTACTGCCGGCGCACGTACGGCGCCATCACCCGTCCGGTGCCGTGCTCGGCCTTCAACGAACCGCCCTCGCCGAGCACCAACTCCACCATGTCCTTCGTGAAGGCGCTGTAGCGGTCCAGTTCCTCGGGCGTCGCGAAGCGGTCGGTCAGCATGAAATGGATATTGCCATCCTTGGCGTGGCCGAAAATCACGCTGTTCCGATACCCATACTTTTCGAACAGCCGGGTCAGCTCCTTGCAGGTGCGGCCGAGCGCCGGAACCGGAACCACGATGTCCTCAAGCAGCGCCGTCGTACCCTGCGGCCGGGCGCCGGACACCGACGCGTACAGCCCCTTGCGCAGATGCCACAACGCCGCTCGAACGGCCGGGTCCGTCCCGAATTCCGCAGGCACACTCAGCTCCAGAGCGGCCGCGGTTTGGAGTCCTTTTTCCTGCAATTCCGCAAGCGCTTCGGGGGTGTCCGCGGAGTATTCGACCAGCAGCGCGGCATGGTCCCCCACCTCCAACCCATGGACGACGGCGGGTGCCCCGGGAAGCGACTGGCCCACCTTCAGCGACACGGCATCCATCAATTCCAGCGTCGCCGCACCGGTCTCGACCAGTGCCGGCAGGGCGGCCGTGGCAGCGTCGAGGTTGTCGAAAACCAGCAGACCGGTGGCCGTGTGCGGGAGCTTCGGGACCGTACGGAAAACCGCTTCGGCCACGAATCCCAACGTCCCTTCGCTGCCAATCATCAGATGCGCCAGCATGTCCACCGCACGGTCGAAGTCCAACAGCGCGTTCAGGCCATAACCCATGGTGTTCTTCCGGGAAAACAGCCGCCGCACCGTCTCCGCCGAAGCCGGGTTGGACCGCAGCCTGTTCGAAAGTTCCAGCAGGCCCTCATACAGGGCCGGTTCCAGTTCCCGCAGCCTGGCATCCGCATCCGTCGCGCCGGTGTCGAGGACCGTTCCGGACGGCAGCACCACCGTCATCGAATCGATCGTCTGATACGCGTTATCCACCGTGCCGCAATGCATCCCGGACGAGTTATTCGCGACGACGCCGCCCACCGTACAGGCCGTCTCGCTCGCCGGATCAGGTCCAAACTTCCGCCCGTACCGCGCCAACCGGGCGTTGAGGATCCGGACGGTGACGCCCGGCTGCACCCTCACCCGCGCGCCGTCGTCGAGCACGTCAATCTTCTTGAAGTGTTTCCGCACGTCCACCAGCAGGCCGTCGGTCACGGCCTGCCCGCTCAGGCTGGTTCCAGCCGAACGCAACGTCAGCGGAAGGCCCTGCGCGGCGGCCACCTGCAGGATCCGTCCGACCTCGTCCGCGTCGAAAGGAATGGCCACCGCCTGCGGAATCAGCAGGAAATGCGAAGCGTCGTGGGCAAGGGCGTGCAGGTCGATGGCACGCGTCTTGATCCGGTCTGGATCGGCCACCGCGGCGCGGAGCGCACTGAGCATGTTTCTCCCTCATCGTCTGTCGGGACACTCTCAGCGTAGACGCGTGCGGCCCTGTCCGGTGCCTCCGGTTCTCACCAAGCGAGAACGACCCTTTGACCTGAGGGGCGGGCAGCGAAAGACTGCTGTCACCAACACTTCCCGTCCCAGTGCTGAAAGGCGCCGAACCCATGATCTTCATCGTCGTGAAATTCAACGTCAAGCCCGATTGGTCCGACCGCTGGATCGACCTCACCCGTTCCTTCACCGAGACGACCCGCAAGGAGCCCGGAAACCTCTTCTTCGACTGGTCGCGCAGCGTGGACAACCCCAACGAGTTCGTACTCGTCGAGGCGTTCCAGGAGGATGCCGCCGGGGACCACGTCAACAGCGAGCACTTCGCCCAGGCCATGAAGGACATGCCTCAAGCCTTGGTGGAAACGCCGCAGATCATCAGCGAGAAGATCGACGCCGAAGGCTGGGGCCGGATGGGCGAGCTCACCGTCGAATAGACGCGTGCGCATACCCCCCATACGCCGACTAACCGAGCTGGCGCGCGATCTGGGTGGCCGTTTGCTGCATGAGCGGGAGGCGGGCCTTAAGAGTCTCAAGGTCTTGCACCATACGAATGGCGGTCACCGACAATGCTCCGACCACGTCACCTGAGCTCATGATCGGCACGGCGACGCAGTTCACGAAGTCCTCGAACTCTCCGTCGTCTGCCGCCCACCCCTGCTTGGCGATCGCCGCCAGCTCCACGTCGAGTTCTGCGCGCGTGGTAATCGTGTTGTTGGTGTACTTTTTCCAGTCCGTCAAGGCGAGTACTGCATCGCGCCGGGTGATGTCCAGGTTTGCGAGGATCGCCTTGCCGACGCCGCTGCAGTGAGGCTGCACGGGTGCGCCGATCCGCGAGTACATACGCACACCGCTCGCGTCTTCGACCTTGTCGACATAGATGATGGAAGTTTCCACCAGGGCCGCGAGGTGCACGGTGTTTCCCACGACCTTATGCAGACGGCGCAAGGGACCGGACGCGACCTCACGCACGTCGATGCTTTGCAATGAGCTCTGTGCGAGGGCGGCGAGGTGGAAGCCAAGGGCGTAGGTGCCATTTTTACGACGGCGGGCATAGCCAACCTCTTCGAGCGACTGCAGTTCCCGGAACATCGTCGAACGGTGGAGCCCGAACTCCTCGGCCAGTTGCGCGACAGTTTTCGGCTCGGCCGCTATGGCATCCATGATGCGGGCCGCCCGCTTCACGCTTTGCGACATTCGCTATCCCTTCACCGGCTCGCGCCGCAGCCCCCGGCCAGGCAACTCTGGCTGTAGTTCTCCGCCAACGAGCACGGGCACGCCAGCGACGAGAACGTCATCAATGCCAACGGCCTCGCCCAGCGGCGACATATACGTTGCGGTGTCAGTGACCTCCGCCGGGTCGACGACGATGAGGTCGGCGATCCAGCCTGGGGCGATACGGCCGCGCCTGCCCAGGCGGAAGCGCTGTGCGGGCATCGCGGACAGGTGCGAGGCGGCCTCCGGCCACGACCAGGTGGGTGTCTCGCGCACGTACTCGCGCAGATAGCGGGCGAAGGTGCCGCGGGCCCGCGGGTGGGGATGAGCACCGATGAAGATGCCGTCGGATCCACCGATGTGGCCAGGATGGGCGAAGATGCGTGCGAGTTCTGCGACAGGCCGATCGTACCGGACGGCCATGACCGCGTTCACCTGGAGCCGTGCGGCGGCGAGAATGTCGAGGGCAAAGTCGATCGCGTCGGTGCCGGCGCGCTCGGCAGCCTCCCTTACGGTGAGACCGTGTGCCCAACCGAATCCGGGCGCTGCGACGTGCCCAAGTGTGATCATGTCCGGCCACTCCGGGCCAAGGCTCGCCTTGCGGTCGACCTCCGGGAACCAGTCCCGGCGCAAACGCTTCCGTTCGGTCGGATCGGAGATCATGTGAACCACCTCATCCACCGGCCGGGCCGACAGCTCAGGAGGCAGAAGCGGCATCGCGAGCAGTGTGCAGCCGCGGGTGTACGGGTAGGCGTCGAAGCTGACGTCAGCGCCCCCATGCTCGAGAGCGTTGAGCTGACCGAGCACGATGTCGGCCTCCGCATGGAAGTGCGACACGTGGACACGTATTCCGGATGCTGCCGCAATTGCCGCGATCTCATCGATGCCCTCGGCCGAGTTGGCTTCGTAGCCGCCGCGCATATGACTGACATAGACACCCCCAGCGCGCGCCACGGGCAAGCATAGGGCGGAGATTTCCTCGGTGTTCGCGAAGATGCCGGGAACGTAGTCGAGGCCGGTCGACAGGCCGACGGCTCCTTCACTCATGCCTGTTTCCACGAGGTCGGCCATTGCGGAGCTTTCGGCGGTGTCCGCCGGCGCTGTCGATCGGCCACATATCTCCCAGCGAACGGTGCCGGCCGGAATTAAATAAGCGGCGTTGAGGCGGGAAGCACCGTCGACGGCGGCCAGGTACCCCGCGACGCCGCCGCCGCTGTAACCCGGATGCGCTCCGTTGATCGCGGCAAAGTACTCCGACGCATATGCACCGTCGCCGGGGGCGTAGGAGACGCCGTCCTGGCCGGCGATAACGCTCGTCACGCCCTGGCGTAGCAACGCACGCTGCACATCGTCGTCGGTCAATAGCCCGTCGGCGTGCGAATGCGCGTCGATGAAACCCGGCATGACATAGCGACCAGCGCAGTCGATGACGTGGTCGCCCGGGCGGGCGGCATCCGCGCTGACTTCGACGATGTCCCGGCCCTCCACTACGACGTCCGCAGACCTCCCGCCGTCGCCATCGACGATGGTTCCTCCACGCAGCACCACGCGCATGCTTTGCTCCTTCACTCTGCCAGCTCTGTATCAGCCCGTTAGAAGTACGTCCGCACGAGATCAATCACTCGATCGGACTGGCTGGATTCGACGACGGGCAGATAGCGCCACTTGTCGAAAACCGTACAGGGATGAGAGAGACCGAGCGCGACAACGTGACCGATGGACACTTCGGATTCGCCAATACGCAGATAGCTGTGCTGATCGTTCATCGCTGTGACGCCAGCGTCGTTGAGAGGCGACCAGGTACGCCCCAACTCAGGTGCGACCGCCCGCGGGATCGGAAGTCCCTCATCGAACGGGAAGTCGCGTTTGCCGCCGTCGAGCAGAGCAAGGTTGCTCTCGGGGTGTGAGACGACCCGTGCAATGCCGTGCATCGCCGGCCGGAGTGGTCTTTGGACGTTCGTTCCGGCTTCGTCGAGCGGCGAAATGCCGCGGTAGAACCCGTCGTCGTGCGTGATGTAGGCACCGGAGCGCAACGTCCAGTGCGTACGGGGGTCGTCTTCTATCGCTTCGGCGTACACTTCAGCGACGATGTCGAAGTACGCGCTGCCACCGGCCGTGACAAAGACATCGCCGTCGTCATAGAGGTCGTAGATTGCCCGATGCAGTTCGAGCTGACTCTGCAAGTACCCCCGGATGGCGTCGAGCGAGCGCGACGACCTGTCGTGACCGAGGCTGCCCTCATAGCCCGCAACCCCGGCAAGGCGGATCGTGTCGGATGCCGCCGCCCGGCGTGCCACTTCGATCGCCGCGTCGACAGTACGTGCACCGGTTCGGCCACCTTCAGCGCCGAGCTCGACGCACACGTCGATGGGGTGCGGAAGTTCGACGTCGCGAAGCGCGCGTTCCATGGCCTCGAGGGTCGCTACTGAGTCGGCCCAGCACACGAATCGGAACCCGGGGTCGGCAAGCTCGCCCGCGAGGTAGCGCAGGGAGCGCGCATCCACCACCGAGTTCGCGAGCATGACGGAGTCCAGGCCGAACGACCGCGCCGTGCGCACTTGTCCCATTGTCGCGAGCGTGATTCCGAGGCAGCCGGCGTCGAGCTGCTTCTGCCACAGCGCTGGCGCCATCGTGGTCTTGCCGTGGGGCATGAGTTCCAGTCCGCGCTCGCGCGCCCACTCTGCCATGACGTCCAGATTGTTTGTCATCGCCTCGGCATCGAGGACGACGAGCGGAGTCCAGAACTCCTCGAGGCGGGGTTCGGTGCCGAGGAACTCGCGGACGGTCAGCCCGGAGGCGCGGCTCGGAAGCCCTTTGTCTCGTAATGAGAGGCGTTCTTCCGCGAGCTCATCAAGCAGAAGCGATTCCGTCATTGGCGCTACCTCCAGAAGGATGTGTGCAGTTGTTGCACAGTCTGTTGCGAATTTTAGTCTACGTAACCATGACTGACGGGACGATGCAAGCGAATAGCTATGTTGCAATAAATGCAACGATGATTGCATGAAGCGCACACAATGTGCATAGTGGATTCATGCTCCTTGAACCTGTTCCCCGCGTGATCACGATCGGCGAGACCATGGCGCTTGTCACTCCGGCATCGGCCGAACCATTGGCCACGGCGACGGATTTTCACCTCGACGCCGGCGGCGCAGAATCCAACGTCGCCTCCCACCTTGCCCGGCTCGGAGTGCATGCGGCCTGGGTCAGCGCCGTCGGTGATGACGCTCTCGGCGAGCGCCTGCGCGCTACCATTGCGGGTCGCGGCGTCGACATCCGTTGGGTCGAATCGGATGATGACGCGCCCACCGGTGTCTATTTCAAGGATCCAGGAAACGGGGTACTCTACTATCGCGCCGGTTCGGCTGCGTCCCGCATGGGGCCGGCATCGGTGGCGCACGTACCGCTCGAGGACGCGGAAATCGTGCACGTGTCCGGTATCTCGCCGGCACTCTCGCCCAGTTGCGCCGCGCTCATTGAGGCGGTGCAGGACCGTGTCGCCGCGAGCGACGCCATTCTGAGTTTTGACGTGAACCACCGGTCCGCATTGTGGGCGGAGGGTGCGGCGGCTCCTGCACTTCGATCCCTCGCCCGCCTCGCCGATATCGTCTTTGTCGGGCTCGACGAGGCCGAAACGCTCTGGGGATGCCGGACAGCCGGCGACGTGCGGGCTCTCATCCCCGAGCCTGACCGCCTCGTCGTCAAAGACGGCGGGATTGGGGCCACCGAGTTCCGCGGCGACGAGCAGGTCTTCGTCCCGGCGATTCCCACCGAGGTCATCGAAGCAGTCGGTGCCGGAGACGCATTCGCGGCCGGTTACTTGGCCGCCACCCTCGAGGATGTCGACGCCTCCGAACGGCTGCTCGCCGGTCATAACCAAGCACGTCTCGTACTCGCATCGACAAGCGATTTCATCACCAATCAACAGGCACAGAAAGGCTGATATGGTCAGCAACTCGGAATACGACGCGATCTTCGGCAGGGCGCCCCTTATGGCGATCCTGCGTGGCATGGGAGTGGAGCGAAGCCTTGCAACTGCCAATGCGGCGTGGGATCTCGGCATCGACGTCGTGGAGCTCCCCATCCAGTCGGCAGAAGACATCGAAGCCCTTCGTCTAGTGTCCGACGCCGGCCGCCACCGCGGCAAATGGGTGGGCGCCGGAACGGTGGTGACGCCAGCACACGTGGAGCAGGCTGCGGCCGCCGGGGCAGCGTTCACTGTTAGCCCCGGCTTCGACCTCGACGTCGTCCGGGCGTCGGCCGAAGCAGGACTGCCCCCGCTGCCTGGCGTCGCGACAGCCACCGAGGTGCAGATCGCGATGCGCGAGGGGCTGACGTGGCTCAAGGCATTTCCGGCCTCGCTGCTCGGAACCGGTTGGTTCGGAGCGATGCGCGGGCCGTTCCCCGGTGCGAAGTTCGTCGCGACGGGCGGGATGGACGCGTCGAATGCGCGTGAATTCCTCGACGCCGGTGTACGGGTTGTCGCCGTCGGCTCAGCCCTCGAAGACGAATCCCAGTTGCCTCTTCTCGCTCAGCTGCTGAAGGATTGAGGGGATGAGCAGGACGGGGCGGATCGCGTTCGTTGAAGCGCGGCTCGCCTACGAGATCGACGTCGTCGATGCAGCCGGGGCGCAGGCTGACGGTTCGGCGACGATTGTTGATACGCGCAAGACCCGCTCCTGGGACAACGGTCACGTAACCGGCGCGCTGCACCTGCCGTCGAACCGGCTCGACGGCGACGGCGGCTTGGACGACCTTCCGCGGGATTGCACGATCGTCGTCTATGGTTGGGGCCCCGGCTGCAACGGCGCGACGCGCACGGCGCTGGCCCTGCTCAAGCGCGGTTTCGATGTGCGCGAGATGATCGGCGGGTTTGAGTACTGGGCACGAAACGGATTTCCTGTGGAGGACGCGACGGGCGACGCGACCGGCCCCGCTGACCCAATGGTCACTGCCGAACGCTGAACAGCCGAACGCTGAACAAACGTGAACGTGAAGGGCGGATGCTGCCAGCAGGCAGCAACCGCCCTTCATACGTTCGGGCCGCCATGCACCGCACGGCGACCCGGACGGCTTATGAACCTACCTGCCCTCTGGGATGGCCGCGACGACGTCGATCTCCACGAGGATGTTCGCGAGCTGCGACCCGACCGTTGTGCGCACTGGGTACGGCTCGGTGAAGAACTCCTTGTACGCCTCGTTGAATTCGGCGAAGTCGACGAGGTCTGCCAGATGCACCGTCGTCTTCACGCAGTCGTCGAGCGTGAGACCCGCCTCGGCGAGAGCGGACTGGACGTTCCGCAGTACCTGTCGCGTCTGCTCCGCCACCGTGCCTGGCACCGCGTTGCCTTTCGCGACATCCTGGGGCCCGAACCCGGCCGTGTAGACGAAGCCGTTTGCCTCGACCACTTGGCTATACGGCCCCGCCGGTTGTGGAGCCTTCGTTGTTTGGAATGCCTTCTTTGACATGATTCCTCCTCTTTCTCTTACAGGTAATTAACGGATCGACGGATCGCGTCGCGCTCAGTCGAGTGCGTGCAGCCGCCCGGCATCCTCTATGTCAGGCCGGATCCTTGCGTATGCGGTCGCGATGATACCGATGACGGCGATCACCGCTGCATAGATAATGACCGGCCAGATGTTGCCGTACGCCGCGTACAGCGCCGTGCAGATCAAGGGGGCGAAGCCGCCGCCAAGAGTGTTTGAGAACTGGTAGCCGATGTTCACACCGGTGGTGCGGGATTCGACGTCGAACATTTCGGTCAACATTGTGTGCAATGTCGATTGCATGGCAACCCCGGGGATCACGAATCCGATGATCATGCCCAACCAGATCATGACCGCCATCTCGGTGGCAAAGAGTGTGAACGCCGGGTAGAGCAGTAGTGCAAAGGCGATACACGCGCCGATGTAGAACCGGCGGCGACCGACCTTATCGGAGATGTGGCCCCAGAACGGCGCCATGAAGATCTGGAGGACGCCGACGATCATTGTGCCGAAGAACCCGACCTGGGCCTGCGTTCCCTGGCTCACCATGTAGCCGAGTCCGAATGTCAGCACGACGTAGCCGGCGATGCTCTGTGGCAGACCTATGAAGAGTCCGAGGGCAGTGTTTTTCGGGTGGCGCAGGGCCTCCTTGAGCGGGTTCTTGCGCTTGCTGTTTTTGAATGCCGCCGTTTCCTTGTAGGCCTTGAACTCATCTGACTCCTCGAGCTTGCTTCGCAGCACGACGGCGATGATAGTGAGTACGGCGGCGAAGAGGAACGGAATGCGCCAGCCCCACGTCATGAAGAACGACTCGGGTCCAGCTGCCAGCACTCCCATAAGGCCGGCGGAGACCAGGTTCGCAACGCCCGCTCCGGTGATGAGCAACGCGCCGAAGAGGCCACGACGACCAGTTGGAGCGTACTCGACGACGAGGGTGGCCGCCGGCCCCATCTCACCACCGACGAAGAGGCCCTGCAGCATCCGGAAGAACACCAGCAGGATCGGCGCCGCGATTCCGATCGACGCGGTGGATGGGATGAGCCCCATCGCGGCCGTGCAGATTCCCATGCCGACGACGGTTATCATCAGCGACCTCTTGCGCCCGAACCTGTCACCCACGTAGCCAAACAGCAGACCGCCAATGGGGCGCAGCAGGAAGCCGACCGCGAAGCTTGCGAATGACGCCATCATCCCCATGATGGGGTCCTGGCCGGGGAAGAACACGGCCGGGAACACCGCGGCGGACGCCAGACCGTAGAGATAGTAGTCGTAGTACTCCATCATGGTGCCGATGGCACCGCCTGCCACTGTCTTGCGGTCCTTACGGGGAATTGCCCGTAGACCCCGCTCGGATTGTGCTGTTGCGGCCATAAGAGCCTCCTTACTCTTTGTATGGGATCCACCGCAGGCGCTTGGCTGAAATGATGACATATCCCTGTAAATTCGGGAAGGAGTCGTCATTCGCGTACAGTAGATGCGTAGACAAAAAGTAAAACTAGCACCTAAATGAACAGAATGTCTAGGGTGTAGACAAATTGTACGTACTCGTCGAAGGAGTGGCACATGCCGGGACAAGGGGACGCGCCGCCGATCGAAGCCACAGATCGGATGCGGGTGTTCGATTCCATCGACGAGATACTGGAGGTTTATCGTTCGGCCATGCATGCCATGGCTACGGCGGGCGGCCCAGGGTGTGAGGTGGTCCTTCATGATCTGTCGGCCGACAATCCAGACCTCGAGCACACCATCGTGGCCATCGAGAACGGCCATGTGACCGGTCGATCGGTCGGCGGACCGTCAAGCAGCCTTGGCGCCGGCGTGATTCACAATCAGGACGCGGATCACAACGCCTTCGGCTACCGCGGTTTCACAAGTGACGGGCGGCAGTTGCGCTGCTCGTCCATCTACTTTCGAAACACGGCCGGTCGCATAATCGCGGCGCTGTGCTTCAACGTCGACGTTAGCGCCCTGCAGCAGGCGCGGTCCTTGCTCGACGGCCTTCTGCCGGACGCCATCGCCGCTGCCCCAGAGCAGCCGAACGAATTCTTCGGTCAAGATCTTGTCTCGGTGATGGACGCCATGGTCACAGACGCTATCCGGGCCGCCGGTAAGCCCGTCGCGCAGATGACGCGTGAGGACCGGATCGCGGTGGTCCGAAAGCTTGATCTGCAGGGCGCTCTCCAGATGCGCAAAGGAATGGAACACATCGCAACCCGGTTGGGCATTTCGCGGGTCACTGCGTACTCCTACCTCGATGAGGCCCGCGCCGAAACCTCATAGGGCTGCGCAAGACACGGCGGGCGGGCCCGTGGACGACGGCGGCCGCAGGTTTTGGATTGTCCTTGCCGAACCGCCAATATTGAGTCATGGGACGCAATGATGCCTTAACAGGTATGGCTTCGGTGCAGAAGGCTTTTGCCCTGCTCGACGTCGTCGCGTCGGACCGGAGAGGTCTGTCGGCCAAGGAGATTTCCGCTGCCCTGGATATGCCGCTTCCCTCGGTGTACAGACTGCTGAAGGCCCTCGTGGCCTCCGAACATGTCGTGCACCTCAAGGGTGAGAGCCGCTATGGACTCGGCTACAAACTCCATGCCCTGGACGAATCGCTGCGCCGCCAAGTCGGAACGCCGGCCGCCGTTGCGCGGCTGATCCTGGAGCTGCATTCACGCGGGGATGCCGCCGCGTACTACGCCGTTCACCGGGGTGACCATATTGTGGTGGCACACGTGGTGGACTCGCCGGCCCGACGGCGGATCACGCCAATGGGATTCGGTTTCAACGACGCTGCCCATGCCACTGCCTTCGGGAAGATCCTGCTGGCAGGAATGGATACCGAGCAGCGGCGCGCCTATCTTGTGCGGCATGGGCTGCCTGCGATGACCGACCGCACCATCAGAACCGAGACCGGGCTGGAAGCGGAACTGGAACGGGTCCGCGAAGGTGGCATCGCCGTCGAACGTGAAGAATTCATTACCGGCGCATCCTGCCTCGGTGCACCGGTGACCAACGCCGCCGGCCAGATCGTCGGTTCCGTCGCCGTCTCCATGGACGCGGGGGAGTTCGACGCGCGTTCGGCGAAGGTCGCGGTGCTGCTGCGCGATACGGCGGACAAGGTCAGCCGGGCGCTGCGGGCAACATCGGTGCTCCCGCAGCGCCGTGGCGGCAAATAACCCGCCGTCCCACTTTCCGGACCGCCGTCGCTAGTGGACCGCCGTCGCTAGTGGACCGCCCGCCCCGCTAGAGTGCCGACGTCGACATTTGCTCCGCGATGTACTCCGCCTGCCGGATGGCGAGCGCCACGATGGTCAGCGTCGGATTCGCCGCGGCGCCGGTGGTGAACTGCGAGCCATCCGACACGAACAGATTCTTCACATCATGGGTCTGACCATAGGCGTTGACGACGCCGTCTTCCGGCCGTTCGCTCATCCGCGCGGTGCCCATGTTGTGAGTGGACGGGTACGGCGGCGTGTGGTGGGAGGACAGTGCGCCGACTGCTTCGTACAGCAGCGATCCCTGTTGGTAGGCGTGTTCCCGCATGGCCGCATCATTCGCGTGGTCGTCGAAGTGGACGTTGGGCACCGGCAAGCCCAACCGGTCCTGCGCATTGGTGTTGAGCGAGACGCGGTTGGACTCCTGCGGCATGTCCTCGCCGACGATCCACAGACCGGCGGTGTTCTCGTAGTCGTCGAGCAGCGCCGCGAATTCCGGACCCCACGCACCCGGGTCGACGAAGCTTGCCAGGAACGCCGGGCCAAGGGCGATCGTCTCCAGGTAGTAGCCGCCGGCGAACCCGCGGTCGACGTCGTGCCGTGACTCATCCGCGACCAATCCGGCCATCGTCTCACCCCGGTACATGTGCACCGGTTTGTCGAACTTTGCGTAGACCGATCCGGTGGTGTGCCGCATGTAGTTGCGTCCCAGCTGGCCGGAGGAGTTGGCCAGGCCGTCGGGAAAGAGCGGCGATCCCGAGAGCAGCATCAGCCGGGGCGTTTCGATGGCGTTACCCGCCACCGCGACGATCCTAGCCTTCTGACGCTGCAGGTCTCCGTCGGCGTCGACGTAGAGCACGCTGTCCACCAGGCCTTCGGCCGTGTGGGTGATCTGGACCGCCTGGCTGTTGGGCCGCAGATCCAGTTTCCCCGTCCGCAGCGCCTTGGGAATCTCCGAGACAAGCGTGGACCACTTGGACTTGTTCTTATCGCCCTGGAAGTTGAAGCCGTCCTGGATCGAGGCAGGCCGGCCGTCGTACGGTTCGGCGTTCGTCCCGTACGGACCGGTCGCGTAGTGCCGGTAGCCAATACGCTCTGCGCCGGCTGCCAGCACCTTGTAGTTATTGTTGGCGGGCAACGCCGGCCTGCCGTGACGGTGCGTACTGCCGATTTTCTTTTCAGCCTTGTCGTAGTACGGCGCAAGGTCGTCCAAGGTGATGGGCCAGTCCAGCAGGTTGGCGCCGTCGATCCGTCCGTACGTCGAGCGGGTCTTGAATTCGTGCGCCTTGAACCGTGGCGTGGCACCTGACCAGTGCGTGGTGCTGCCGCCGACGGCTTTGACAATCCAGGCCGGAAGGTTGGGGAAGTCCCGGGCGACGCGCCAGCTGCCGGAGGTGGTCCGCGGGTCCAGCCACGCCATTTGGTTGAAGGATTCCCACTCGTTATTGACATAGTCCTCGCTGGTGAGGTGTCCGCCTGCTTCGAGGACGACGACCTTGATGCCCTTTTCGGTCAGCTCGTGGGCGAGGGTTCCGCCACCGGCACCGGAACCGATGATCACGGCGACCGAGTCGTCGTCGTAGTCGAATCGGGCTGATTGTTCCTCGGTCATAGCGTCTTTGCTCCTTCGACTTTGTCGGTTCCTTTGAACAGGTCATCGACCGGTTCCTCTTCGGTTTCCTCCGATGTGGGTTTCACCCGGGCAGGGGCTGTCTGCGCAATTGCGTAGGGCAGCGGGCCGACCTCCGGCAGGTCCTCACCGCACTCTTCGATCCGGGGTTCCGGCAGCCACTTCAGGTCGTTGAAGCCCCGGTCGATATAGCCACCCTTGGAGAACGACTCGCCCTCATAGCCGAACATCTTCCAGACTTCCGGGTCGTCATAGAAGTTCAGCACCGTCGTCCGGCGGATGAAGCCGAAAAACTCCAGGTCGGTGATCCGTTTCAGCACCGCGAGGGCGCGCTCGTCGGACAGCTCCAGGAAGTGTTCCTCAGTCATGGAATCGATGGTCGAGAGCCCCTGCGTCAGGGCCACCCGGAACCAGGTGGATTCCTGCGCCTCGGTCACTATTTTCTCTGCCATCCGCTCGTACGGCCCGTCCGGTATCTGCGGATGCGGGAACGCCACCCGGATGATCCGGGTCAGTGTCTGCTTGGCTTCGGCTGTAAGCTCCAGCGCGTTGAGTGCGGAAAATTTTGCGGGAAACGCCATCGTTACCACCCTTAGGTTTCGGTTACTTGTTGAGGTTCGGGACCAGGATGCCGCGGCCGACCAACTGCCCGTTATCGAGGTCGTGCATCGCCTGGACGGCATCTTCGAGGTCGTAGGTTTGGGTGTGCAGGGTGACTTGTCCCTGCGCGGTCAGCGTCATCAGCTCCACAAGATCCAGGTACGTGCCGACCAGATTTCCGACGACGTTGATCTCGCGGGAGATGATTTCGATCGTGTCCACGTTGACCGCTCCGCCGTAGCCGATGCTGAAGTAGCTTCCCCGGTTCCGCAGGGCGGTAATGCCCGTCGACTCCGTGCCGTTTTCTCCGACGAAGTCGAACACCACATGCGCGCCGCCGTCGGTAATCTCCAGCAGCTTGCCGGCGCCGTCCGTCGAGTTGACCGTATGATCGGCCCCCAGCGACGACGCCAGCTCTAAGGCTTCGGGGGACTTGTCGACGACGGTGATTTCAGCGGCCGTGAGCGCCTTGAGGGATTGCACACCGATATGCCCCAGCCCGCCGCTGCCGATTACGATCGCATGCGTGCCGGGTGGCAACAGCGGGATGGCCTTCCGGACGGCGTGATACGCGGTCAGGCCGGCATCGGCGAGGGCCGCAATGTCCACAGGTTTGAGGCTCGAATCCAGCTTCACCACCGACCGGGCGTTCGTCTTCATCAACTCGGCCATGCCGCCGTCGACATTGAGGCCCGGGAAGGTGGAATTTTCGCAGTGCGAATCTTGTCCCGCCCGGCATGGGAGGCACAGTCCGCAGGTCACCAGCGGATGCATAATGACCGTATCTCCGGGGACGACATTGCTGACCGCGCTGCCGACCTCCTTCACCCAACCGGCATTCTCATGGCCAAGGATGTAGGGGAGTGAGGGATTTTGGATCGGATCCCACTGCCCCTCGATCACATGCAGGTCGGTGCGGCATAATCCAGCCGCACCGATCTCGACAATCACATCCCACGGCCCATCGATCCGAGGCTCGGGAACCTCATCGATCCGAGGATCTTCGTGGTAATTGTGTACCCGGACGGCTTTCATGGTCCTCCTCAGCAACAGTGCTCGTTCTAAAGAGTGTGTCCGCTGTCACAGGTAAAGCCAAGGGGTGTTCTCGCCTCGTGAGAATGGCGGCCGGAGTGCGCCGTGTTCCAACCAGGGTGCTGCGATCTGCAACCTGTTCTGCTGATGCGATGGTGCAGCACGACAGGTGCCTATATACTCTCGTCAATCGTTACTCATGTTGGGGGAAATCGTGGGCCGTTTTGCACGTGCTGCCGTATCTGCAGGTCTTGCCGCAAGCGTGCTTCTATCAGGCGCGGTGATGGCGTCTCCGGCAACCGCGATCCCGCCGTACCCCTGCGGAGCAGAGAGTTCCTTGACAGTGGGCAAAGTTGAATCCCTGACGTTGCCGGATCACGTCATTGCCGGGGACGCCTTGCAGCTGCAGGTCAGCATCAAATGCGAGGGGGACCAGCAAGCCGTGCTCGACCGTATGCACCTGACGTTTGAAAACGACCAAGGGATCACCGCGAGGCTCAGCGTGGACGAGAGCGGGATTGAAGCCGGGGCGACAGATGGGGCGTCCACGACTTACACGGTGACCATTCCCGCGCCAGCTGGGTCGTTGCCGGAAGGGCTGCAGCGGCTCACTTATGCCACCGCGGTGATGGAAAAGATTCCGACCTTTCCCACGGGAGCACAGCCGCCACGATACTCGCGGAGTATCGTGCATCCTTATCTGTCGCTCCATCGTCCGGCCGGATGGGAGGTCGAGGTGGGCCACCCCACGCATTCTGCGCCGACGCCACAGGTTCCGTTGACGTTCAGGGCCGGGGTTCCGGCCGAGGTTCGTTTCCCGGCCTGGGGTGAGGGCGCGGTACTGAGCTACCGGTGGCTGCTGGAGGACGGGACGCAGGTGGCTGACCGCAAAGAATACATCCCGACGGCGGGCAGCGTCTCGAGGATTGTTGTCACCGGGACGTGGCCGGACGGCACGGTGCACGAACGGTCTTCAAGGCTGGTCCGCGCCGTCGAAGGCGACGGCGGATTCAATGACGTAACTGTTGGGGAGGCAATTCCCTACAGTGACAACGCAGTCCGGGTTGTCCGTACCGTCCCGGTGCAGAGTGACAGATCCGGGTGGTACCGGCTGCGGTCCAACGGAAACATCCCGTCAACGCGTGAAGCGTCACCCGATGCGTGGTATCCGCAACCGACCGATGTTGGGCAGCGGTTCCAGTTCATTGAAGCCGGCCAGCGGGGAAGGGGTGCCTCTGCGGTTGTCACCGTCAGTCCAGCGCCGCTGCCGTGCGACCGGCGCAGCGGCTATATCCACCAGGACGTGTTCGTCGACTCCGTGGCGGAATTGCGTCCCCGACTCCAACCCGGGTACCGGCTAACCGCCAGCAATCCGTGGCCTAGTGGACAGGCAGTAACTTATTCTTGGCTGCGAAATGGCAAGATTGTCCCCGGTGCGACCACGGCCGCCTACACCCTGAAGGTTTCTGACGCCGGATCTACTATCCGGGCAGTGGTTCGAACCGGCAGTCCCGGCTATGTCTCCAGTGAGGCCAAGGCCTCCGCGGTGAAGATTCCGCTCGTCAGGCTGAAGTCCGCCGGACCGCTCGCCTCCGGCGCCCCGCGCGTCGGAGTGACCCTGAAGGCGACCACCCCGGGGTGGACCGAGGGGAGTAAATTCAGCTACCAGTGGCTTCGTAACGGCCAGGCCATGCAAGGCGCGACGCGCTCCAGCTATACGGTCCGGGCCAGGGATCGTCATGCGGTGCTGCGGGTGCGGGTCACGGGCACGCAGACCTACTACACGACGGTCACCAGGAAAAGCCCCGAGTACCTAATCAACCACGGCATCATGAGCGGCTCTACACCGCGCATAACGGGAATCGCGCGGGCTGGACGGACGCTCACAGCCGTACCCGGAGAGTGGACGCCGGGGACACAACTGACCTATCAGTGGTACCGGAATAAGCAACCAATCACGCGCGCCACCAAAGTGACCTACAGGATCGCTGCCGCGGACCGCGGTCACGCCATTAAAGTCCAGGTACGCGGAGGCAAGGCTGGATACATGAGCCTTAACCGAACTTCTGCCCTGAAACGGATTCAGTACTGATTAAGGTTCGGAGACGGCCAAGCCCGCTCTGCCTCTCAGTCGCCTTTGCAATTAACGAACTGACGAAGTGTGTGCGTGACTTTGACCAGGTCCTTGGCGTCCATCATGACCTGGTCAATGTCCTTGTAGGCCGCCGGAATCTCGTCGATGAAGGCGCTAGTGTCGCGGTATTCGATACCCTTCATCGCTTCGCGGAGCTGGTCTTGAGTGAAGTGCTTGCGCGCGGAATTCCTGCTGTATTGGCGCCCGGCGCCGTGCGGTGAGCTGTACAGGCTGGCTTCATTGCCGGAACCTTCGACGACGTAGCTTGCCGTGCCCATCGAGCCGGGAATGACGCCCTTCATGCCCCGCCGCGCCTCGATGGCGCCCTTCCGGCTGACCCACACATCCTTGCCAGCGTGGTGCTCCTGCTGGGTGAAGTTGTGATGGCAATTGATGCGCTCGCGTTCCACCACCGGTTTGCCGATCCACTTCTCGAACTGCTCCACCACCCGGTCCATCATCTCCTCGCGGTTCAGGAGCGCGAAGTGCTGCGCCCACCTCAGCTCGCGGATGTACTTATCGAACTCCGGAGTCCCCTCCGACAGGTAGGCCAGGTCCCGGTCGGGCAGGTAAATCTCTTCCTTGTGGCACCACTCTTGCGCCGCCTTGATGTGTCGTTGCGCGATCTTGTTTCCCACCCCACGGGAGCCGGAGTGCAGGAACAACCACACGTCGTCGTTCTCATCAAAGGACGCCTCGATGAAGTGATTCCCTGAGCCGAGTGTGCCCAGTTGGAGCATCCAGTTCGCGGCGTAGTTGTCGGGTGTGAAGTGCGCTTCGTCGGCCAGGTCCTTCAGCTCCTGGACGCTGGCCAGCGCGGAATCGGTCAGCTTTTTGTTGTTCTTGCCCGCCGACATCGGCACCACCGCTTCGATGCCCTGGCGCAGCTTCCGGCGCTCCGGCCCCTCGATATCCTTCGCGGTGAACTGTGATTGCACTGCAATCATTCCGCAGCCGATATCCACCCCGACGGCGGCCGGCATGACCGCTTCGAGCGTCGGAATCACCGAGCCGACCGTGGCGCCCATGCCCAGATGCGCATCGGGCATCAGCGCCAGATGCGGATGAATGAACGGCATGCTCGACGCCAGGACAGCCTGATCGCGGGTCTTATCGTCAAGAACCGATGCCCAGTTGAGGAGCTTGCTGTTGATCTGCTCCATGCTGCTCCTTCCGGTGGGGATCCGGTGGGGTTATCGAACTTTGCGCGGAGATCCTGGCGATGGAGCGGATGCTACACCCCTTCCAGCCACCGTGAGTAGTGTTGGATGCCGGGAAGGGAACAACTTCCTTCACCCTCGGACCTAACGCGGAGCATTACTTATGACCAGTACGACGACGGCGCGGGCACCCCGGATCGCGATTCTTCCGGAACCTGCCGGATACTTTAAGCAGGCCGTGCTCGACGGCGGCGGTTCCGTTGGTCCCTTATCATCCGATACCACCGGACTCGTCATCGGCGGCAAAATCGAGATGGACGATCTATCCCGGCTGCTGAAGGAACACCCCGGTATCGGTTGGATCCAGCTGCCGTCGGCCGGAATCGAACGGTACGCCGATGTGATGAACAGTCATGCCGACCGCACCTGGACCAGCGCCAAAGGAGCGTACGCGCGACCGGTAGCCGAACACATTTTGGCCCTGACCCTCGCCGCGCTGCGCCGCCTGCCCGAACTGGCCAGGACGAAAACCTGGGGACCGGAGGTCGGCACCGCGCTGTACGGTTCGCGCGTCGTCATCGTCGGTGCCGGCGGCATAGCGCTCGAGGCCATCCGCCTCCTGCGGGTCTTCGACACCCACATCACCGTCGTCCGCCGCAAGGATGAACCCGTGCCGGCCGCCGACCGCACCGTCACCACAGACCGGTTGTCGGAGGTACTGCCGGAAGCCGACGTCGTCGTCATTGCCGCCGCGCTCACGGAGGGGACCACAAGCCTGATCGGGGAGAAGGAACTGTTGCTTCTGAAGCCGTCGAGCGTTCTGGTCAACATTGCCCGAGGGAAGCTGGTGGACACGGACGCCCTGATGGACGCGCTAAAGCAGGAACGCCTCGCCGGTGCCGCGCTGGACGTCACCGATCCCGAACCACTTCCGGACGGGCACCCGCTCTGGGACGAACCGCGCTGTCTGATTACGCCGCATACCGCCGACACCGAGGAGATGGTGCGACCGCTGATCTCCGCCCGCGTGCGGGAAAACGTCCGCCGCTGGGCCGCCGGTCAGGAGCTCGAAGGACTCGTCGACGTCGCCGCTGGCTACTGAACCTGAGGGGATGAAAAAACGCTTCATCCGATAGCCGCAGCATGAATATCCTTGACATGTCGGCTCGCATTGTGCTTATCTCTTGGCATAAACAGTCTCTGTGTTTTCCTGCCGGCTCCTCTCGCCGGTATGGCTTCGGTCGACGAACGGTTGGCAATGAACAGTCTCAGCAGCGAGCTCGGCGGATTGGCTACGGAGCGATCCCGACCCGATCTTGCGGACCTCGACACGCTCTCCACACATGACCTGGTGGCCCGCATTGCCGCCGAGGACGCCCAGGTTCCCGCCGCCGTCGCCGCCGTCGGCAACGCCATCACCGCGGCCGTGGATGCGATCGTGGCAAAGCTCGAACGAGGCGGCCGGCTGATCTATGTCGGTGCAGGCACCCCTGGCCGGCTCGCCTTCGTGGATGCGGCGGAATGTGTCCCGACCTTCGGCACTGACCCGGGCCTCGTCGTCGTACTCATTGCTGGTGGGCCGGGGTCGATGCAGGCGGCGGGGGAGGGTTACGAGGACGACGGCGGCGCGGCGGCAGCGGATCTGAGAGCCATGAACGTCAGCTCCAACGATGCGGTGGTTGGCATCTCCGCATCCGGTCGGACGCCGTACGTGATGGGCGCGCTCGAAGCCGCCCGGGTCGCCGGTGCCGTCACGATCGGGATTTCCAATAACCGGGGCGCGGCGATGAGCCGGCTCTGTGACGTTCCGATTGAGGTTGAAACCGGCCCGGAGGTCATCGCCGGATCGACCCGGATGAAGGCCGGTACGGCGCAGAAGCTGGTCCTCAACACCTTGTCGACGGCGTCGATGGTCAAGCTCGGCAAGACGTACGGCAATCTCATGGTCGACGTGAAGGCCAACAACGAAAAGCTCCGGATCCGTGCCCGGCGCATCGTCGTCGAAGCAACCGGTGCGGATGAGGAAGCGGCAGCCGCCGTCTTGAACGAGGCCGATTGGCATGCCAAAACCGCAATCGTCGCGCTGCTGGCCGACGTCGGCGTCCCCGAAGCCCGCCGCAGACTCGCCATCGGTGACGGACACGTTCGCTATGCATTGCGCCAGAAAGCGGGCACAGCGTGACGACGTCAGCCCGGCCCCGACGTCGGCCCATCACCTCGGCCCGACGCAGTGGTGATTTGTCCAAAGTGCTGACTTGTCCAAATCGTGATGCGCGTCATGCTTGACACTCTTCGCCCATGCTAATAGCTTTCAAGCATTACCTGTACTACGAAATATATTTTCATCAAGGCGCAGCGGCGTAAACGAGCGTCACAGCAACGGTGTTGTGGCGCACTGACTGGCGGTTCCGAAGGGCGTTCCGGACCGTCAGAGGATTCACATTCAGATCAGAGGAGTAGGACCGTGAAGCAACTACAGAACCGCCGGTTTACCGGTGTGCTGGCATCCGTTGCGGTGCTGGGCATGCTGGCAGGCTGTGGCTCGGGCTCGACCGGCGAAGGCGGAAGCGACGGTGGCGGCGGCAGCGCCGACGGAGAGGTATCCGGCACCCTGGAAATCCAGTACTTCGTCGGCGGCTATGGCGACGAGTGGTGGAAGTCGGTGATTTCCGACTTCGAGAAAGAATACCCGGACGTCACGGTCGAACAGCACGCCGGGCCAAACATCAACCAGGAAATGCAGACGCGCTGGATCTCCGGCGACCCGCCCGACGTCGTCTACATTGACGGCGCCGGCATCAGCCAGACGCAAATGGTCGAGGATGGCCAGCTGATGGACATCACCGAGTGGATCGGCGGCGTCGAAATGCCCGACGGTACCTCGCTGTCGGACAGCTTCATCGTTCCGCCGGACGAGTATGACGGCAAGATCTACAGCCTGCCGCTCATCTTCGACACCTGGGGCACCTGGTATGACCAGGCCTGGTTCGATGAGAACGGCTGGGAAGTTCCGAAGGACTTCCCGAGCTGGATGGACTCGATGGAACAGATCCAGAAGGACGAGGGGATTGCACCGTTCATCACGGCCGGTCAGTACCCCTACTACTTCTCCCGCGGCGTGCTCTATCCCGCCTTCGCATCGGCCGGCGGCGACGAGCTGCTCAACGCCGTCATCGATGGTGAAGAAGGCGTATGGAAGAGCGACGGCGTCATGACCGTCATGAACCGCGTCAAGGAAATGGTCGACGCCGGTTATGTCGACCAGGGTTTCGCGGGACTGAGCCACACCCAGTCGCAGTCGAACTTCCTGCAGCATGACAACGCCTATATCCCGGTCGGATTCTGGCTGCCCAACGAAATGGCCAACGACACGCCTGAAGGATTCGAGTTCGGATTCATTCCGTCCCCGATGAACGCTGAAGGCGATCCGATGGTGCTGGTCCCGGACCTGCGAAGCATGGCAATCGCCGAGCAGGCGGAGAACCCCGAGGCAGCCAAGGCTTTCGCGGAGTTCGCGTTCCAGAAGCAGTACGCGAAGTCCTTCGCCGAGATGTCCGGCGCTCTCATCAACATCGAGGGTGTCGACCTGTCCGAGGAGCCGAACGTACCGGAATACCTGAAGCAGGCAAACGAACTGATCAACTCCGGGGAAGTGGATGTTCACCACAAGAACCACCCGATGAGTTCGGACATGGAACTGCCGATCGGCGATGCGCTGGTCAAGTTCCTGCTGGGTGAAACCAGCGTTGAACAGTTCACGGACGAAGCTGCCTCGATCGCGGAGCAGTACCGGAACAGCCAGTAACAAACCAGGCAGGTGGAGGGCGAGTATCCCTCCACCTGCCTGCTTTTGCCACGTCCAACTTTGAGGAGACAGCACCATGGTGCAGTCGAAAAAGCAACGGTTTTGGTTCCTTGCTTTTTGCCTGGGCCCGACCCTGGCCGTCTTCGCGCTGATAACCCTGTATCCGCTGGTTAATGGCCTGTACCTTTCGTTCTTCGAGTGGTCGGGGCTGAGCGTCGACAAGACGTTCGTCGGCCTGGCCAACTACGAGCAGCTGCTCAACGACGAAGTCATCCCCGCGACCATCTGGCACGACTACTTCCTGGTCGTCACCAAGGTCATCGGCATCATGGTCATTGCCACCTATTTCGCGGTTGCGCTGACGCAGCTGCGGATCAAGGAAGCACCGTTCTACCGGACTGTCTTCTTCTTCCCGAACATCATGTCGGTGGTCATCATCGGCATCCTGTGGCGCTTTATTTACAACCCCGACGCCGGATTGATCAACTCTGGTCTCGAAGCCATCGGTTTGGAGAGCTGGACCAGACCGTGGCTTGGCAGTCTGGACTGGGCCTTGCCAAGTCTCGTGCTGCCATCGGTCTGGGCCGGTATCGGCCTGTTCATGCTGCTGCTGATGGGCGGCATCATGAGCGTGCCGAAGAGCATTTACGAAGCAGCCGACCTCGACGGCGCATCGGATTGGCAGCAGTTCTGGCGCATTACCGTTCCGATGATCTGGCCACAGATCCGGGTCTCGATTATCTACATTGTCATCACCACACTCAACGGCTCGTTCATCATTGTGCAGATCATGACCGAGGGCGGCCCCAGTAAATCGACGGAGGTCATGGGATCGTATCTCTACGAACAGGCATTCGAGCAGTTCCATTTCGGCTACGGAGCCGCTATCGGCATGATGATCCTTGTCCTGTCACTGGCCACCGTTGCCATCCTGCAGCTGGTGCTGCGGCGCGACCGGGTCGAGCTCTAGAAATGACCGGTGAATACTGATGAAAAAATCACTCATCCAAACGCTGGCCCGGATACCTCTGGTCGTCTGGGCCGTACTGGTCATCTATCCGATCATTTGGATGTTCCTCGGCGCCTTCAAGGACTACGGCGAAATCTTCCGTTCTCCCTGGGCCTTGCCGGAGTCATTCGACTTTGGCAACTTCGTCCAGGCCTGGACCGAGTTCGGCATCGGCCAGAGCTTCTTCAACAGCCTGCTCGTGACGGTGCTCGGCTGCGGGTTGTGCCTGCTGTTGTCCCTGCCCACCGCCTACGCCATCGAGCGGGTCAGGTTCAAGGGCAGCAAGGTGCTCTTCAACGTCTACCTGGCCTCGATGATGATTCCGATGGTGCTGGGCTGGATTCCGTTGTTCTTCCTGCTCTTGGAATTGCAGTTGCTGGACAACCTGTTCGCGCTGTCGCTGATCTACGCAGTCACACAGGTGCCTTTCACGGTGTTCATCCTGTGCAGCTTCCTCAGCGGTGTGCCCAAAGACCTGGAAGAAGCCGCCGCCATTGACGGAATGTCGCAGTACGGCATCCTGTTCAAAATCGTCGCGCCGCTGGTCACCACCGGAATCATCACCGCCTCGATCATGAACGCGGTGATGTACTGGAACGAGTACTTCATGGCGCTGATCTTCCTGCAGACCGACGAGAAGAACACCCTTGGCGTTGCCATGGACCTGTTGGCCAACGAAGCCGAGTACACCAATGCCTGGGGTGCACTCTTCGCCGGGCTGTCCATCGCCATCATTCCAATCATGGTGATCTACGCGGTATTCCAGCGGAACATCACCAAGGGCATGACCGAAGGCGCGCTCAAGGGATGACGACGGACACCCAGGACCCTGACGAAATATCGGCCAGGATCCGTGCGGCGCTGCCCTCACTTTCCCCTGCCGCGGCCAAGGTGGCACGCCTTATCCTCGACGATCCGGACATGGTCACCCGTTCGACTGTGCTCGACCTGAAGGAAGCCACCGGCGTCAGCGAGGCAACGATCGTCCGCGCCGCGCGCAGCCTCGGGTTTGGCGGTTATCCCCAGCTGCGGCTTGCCTTGGCAGCAGCCTCCGGCCGTCGGCAACCGAATCACCAAGTCGTGACGGGGAACGTCTCCCAAAGTGACGCTATCGACGTCGTCATAGCCAAGCTGGCCGAAGCCGAACAGCAAGCGCTTCGCGAGACCGCCGCCCACCTCGATCCGGACTCGATTGATCAGGTGACGGCGGCCATCGCCCGGGCGTCGAGAATCCTGTCATTCGGCATCGGCGCATCCGGTCTGGTGGCTGCTGATTTCCAACACAAACTGACCCGCGCCGGGTTTATCTGCTCTTCGCCCAGCGACATTCATCTGGCCGTGACCGATGCGACGCTGCTCAAGAACCAGGACGTTGCACTCATCGTGTCCCACTCCGGTGAAACGCACGAATCACTGAACGTGCTCGACGTGGCAGGCAACGCCGGCGCGGTGACCGTCGCACTGACCGGTTCGGAACGGTCGACGCTCGCACGCAAGGCAGACTATTCGCTGATCGCTGCCGGCCACGAACGCGGACTCCGACCCGGCGCACTCTCCAGCCGGATCGGCCAGCTGTTCGTCGTCGACTGCCTCTTCGTCTCGCTCACCCAGAAAACCTTCGAGACCACCAGCGCCTCCATCCAAATGACACGCGAAACGGTCGCGAACATGCACTCCGGGAATTCGAATGCCTGAACCGCATGAGCCAATCCGCGGCGTCTGCGGGGTCGACGTCGGTGGCTCGGGCTGCCGCGCCGTCGTCGTCCGCCTTGATCAGCACGGCACATCGGTAACGCGCCAGGGCCGCGGGGTCCAGATCGGTGCCGACGGCGTGATGGTTGCCGATCTGCTGGACCAGGTTGAGGATCTTGCCCTGGCCGCCGCGGGTGCCGCCGGGGTGGACAGGATCGACGCCGTCGCGGTGGGCTCGGCGAGTCTCATGGAGCTACTCAAGGACAGTGTCGGCCTGCACCGTTCCCTGGCAGAGCGGCTGAAGAGCACCACGACCATCGTCGCCTCGGACATGCTGACGTCCCATATCGGCGCCCTGCGGATGGCACCCGGAGCCGTGCTCGCCGCAGGAACCGGGGCCGTGGCCCTCGGGACTGACTTCGACCAAATCTGGCACCGGGTCGACGGCTGGGGACATTTGCTTGGGGACGCCGGTGGGGGAGCTTGGATCGCACAGCGTGGACTCGATGCCGCGATGAAGGCAATCGATGGCAGGGTTGGCGGATCGACCACGTTGCTGGACCGGCTCCGCAAACGCTTTGGCAGCCACCAGTACTTGATCAAGGACGTCTATACCCGCAACGACCGGTCCGGAATTCTCGCCTCCTTTGTGCCGGACATGGCCGACCTCGCCGCGGACGGCAACAGCCAAGCACTCTCCATCTTCAGTCAGGCCGGCGTCGAACTCGCCCACACCGGAGCCGCGGCGCTTCCATCTGGACTTCCACCACAGCTGACCCTGGTCGGTGGTCTCTTCAGCACCTCAGCCCAGCTGCGGAAATCCCTTGAGGAAGAGCTGACCCGGCTCCGGCCGGACGTGCACCTTGTCGAAGCCGCGGGTAGTTCCGTGGACGGGGCCTTGCAGCTCGCGATCGAAGCGGCACACGACGAAACTATCCTGCTGAATCACCCGCCATTCGTCACCTCGATGACCCATGAACGGACCCCGCGCTGACTTAATGGAGGCGGGCTAGCGGCGCACTTCGATGAACCCATCAGCGATGAAAACAGAGGAACCCTTTTCCCCGTTGAGAACGGTCATCTTCCCGGTCTTCACTTGAATGTTGTCCACGAAAACACCCCGTCCAAGGGTGTTGGCATCCGTAGTGTAGCGCCACCGGATCAAGTGCTGGCCACTTGCTGGTATCTCCGCAGTCGCCTTGCCCCACGTACGATCACCGCGGTTATTGTAGGTGCCGTTCGTGCGGACCGTCTCGCCTTGGTCCGTGGAACCGGTCCGTACCGTGTACGGCAATAACGTCCACGTCTTGCCGCCATCCGCAGAGGTCTCTACTGCGAAGGTATCCGTTTCCTCATTGTCGGCGAAGACGTCGAAAGACAGCGCCGCACCACCCGGGACGGCCACGCTGGTCCGCAACGTGTTCTCCGAGCTGTTGTCAGCACCGCCGGACCATTCCGTGCTGCCCTTGCGGGGGAAGACTCCGAGGGCGCCCGCTAATCCATCAGCCACGGTCCGGCGGGCTGGATTGGTCGAGCCCCAGCTACGGCTGGGATGCACCGCGTTCGTCAACAGAATCGCGAAGGAACGCGACTTGTAATCGATGACGATCGACGTGCCTGTGTAGCCGGTGTGGCCTGCGGCGGCTTCATTCGCCAGACCGCCCATGTACCACATCTGATCCAGCTCGAACCCCAGACCGTGAGCATTTCCGGGGAAGGCCTCGTTCTGATTCTCAAGCAGGAACTCAACAGTTTCCTGCTCCAAAATGCGCTTGCCGTCATAGACACCACCGTTCAGCAACGTCTGCGACAAAATCGCCATATCGCTAACGGTCGAGAAAATTCCCGCATGCCCGGCGACACCACCAAGACTCCACGCGTTCTCGTCGTGAACTTCTCCCCACACCATGCCGCGACCTGCGGCCGATTGATACTCGGTTGCGGCGATCCGACGCAGCTTATGCTTTGGCGGATTGAATTCGGTATCGACCAGTTTGAGCGGGCCCGTGATTCTGTTCTCGAGGGCGCGGTCGAGAGGTTTCCCGGTGACCTTCTCAACCAATAGGCCCAGCGCGATCAGATTGAGGTCGCTGTAACCATAGGCTGATCCAGGTTCGTTGACCGGCGCTGTTTCCATGACTGCCTGAATGCGTTCTTCTTCAGTGTCATATGCACTCCACAGCGGCAGCCACGGCTTTAGCCCGGACGTATGGGTGAGCATCTGCCGGAGCGTGATGCCTTCTTTACCGTTGTTCCCAAACTCAGGGACGTAACTGGAATACGGTTGATCAAGGTCAATTTCTCCCTCTTCGACCAATTGCATGACCAACAGAGACGTGAACAGTTTCGTCACGGACGCCATGTCGTAAATGGTGTTCTCGGTTGCCCTGAGCCGCTCGGCCTCGGGCAACTTCGTACCGTCTCCATCGGCATACAGCCGGGAGAATCCATGTGCGTGCGTTGCGACGATCCGCCCTTGGTGTGCCATTATGCCGACGGCGGACGCGTACAACGGTTTGGTCTCAGAATCCACAGGGTTCGCGTAGGCGTCCAACTGTTCCCAGGCGGCATCAATTACCGACTCATCCAATCCCACTGAACCAGGGTTCGCTTCCTTCAGCCGGGTGTTCGACGGCGAGAAAGCGTCGAGAGGCATGTCGAATTTACCGGCCGCGCGCCGTTCGGCGCCCATTTCGTGCCCCCTATCCTGTTGGCTGGCGCCGTCCACAGGCTCGGCGGCGCGTGCCATTCCGCCGGCTCCGCTCAGCACCACACTTACGATCGTTACAGCTACTACGCCGGTGAGAAGCCGCCTCAAGACCGCGGCCCGCCATAGACGAGGAACTCCCGGGTATCGCGTACGAACTGCTTCAGCTCATCCTGCCAGGCGCCAATAATCGTCTCCGCGCTCTCGCCAGCATTGACCTGCTCCTTGAAACGGGCAGATCCGCTCAGCAGGTCCATCCAACGACCCCCATCGCCGCGCCAATCGAATTCCGGATACAGCCGCTTGGCCTCGACGATCATGTGCGTACCTAGTTCCACCGCCCCGACGCTGTCTGCATCCTGGATGTGTACCTGCACACCGCCGCACACCAGGCCCCGATTCTTCGACAAGGTTGGCGAGAAATAGGCTTCCCGGAATTCGACCCCCTTGAGCCGCTTGCTGTTCAACGCTTCGGCCCACCGGTAGTCGACGTAGGGAGCGCCGATCAGTTCGAACGGGCGCGTCGTCCCGCGCCCCTCCGACATATTCGTCGCCTCAAACAACGCGGTGCCTGGATAGACCGTGGCCGTTTCCGGCGTCGGCATGTTCGGACTCGGCATCACCCAGGATGCCCGGTGATCGGGTCCGGTCATTTCGCGATGCCAACCCTGTACCTCGACCACCTGGAGGTCCCGTATCGGCTCGAGGCCGGCCTCCGGCAAGTGCACGGCATTGAAATACCTGGCGAGTTCGCCGACTGTCATGCCGTGCTGCAGTGCTATGCCGAGTTTTCCCACCCCGGATTGGAACCCGTCCTGCAACACCGGCCCGCGTGCCTGGCCGCCAATCGGGTTCGGGCGGTCAAGCACGACGAAACCAGCACCGGTTTGCGACGCCGCCTGCATGGCTTCCCACATCGTCCAGATATAGGTGTAAAAACGCGCGCCGACGTCCTGGATGTCGAAGCACACAGTATCGACTCCGGAGTCCCGGTAGAAGGCTGCAAGGTCCACGGCCTGCGCACCATAGGCATCGTAGACAATGATTCCGGTCCGGGGATCAACGGTGGTTTCTTCGCTGTCTCCTGCCAGAGCCGTTCCGCGGAATCCGTGCTCAGGACCGAAGACCGCGCGTACATCGACCTCCTGACCGGCCATGTCATCGACGATCGAGCGGAAGTTCTTCAGCACACCTGTGGGGTTGGTGATGATGCCGACTTTTCGTCCGTTGAAAATGCTCCAATTATCAGCGGCCGCGACATCAGCGCCGTTGGTCAACGTCCCGCCGTTGCCCCTCCTCTGGCCTGATGGCGATTGAGCGGCAGCCCCGGATACGAACGGTGCAGCCACCGCGACGGCTGCGCCAAGTCCAGTTGCGCTGATCAGATCTCTGCGGTTTAAAGCCATGGATGTGCGCCTTTCAAGTGTGGTTGTTGAAACGCTTGTACTTCAACGAGTCATTGTGCGGAGGATTGCCAACGCCCGTCTCCGGTTGCCCGCCTCTTCGCCGCTTGGCAACCCCGCGTTAGGTCAGCTGTTACTGATCGGCGTCACCGGTTGGGACATCCTGACCAGGTATTCCGGTCGTGAACGTGTAGGACCAACTGGTGACGGCGTCATCGAAGTAGTACCCGTCCTGGGCGACTGCCGTGATGGAGACCGTCCGTGCCTTCCGATAGGTACCCGCCGCGACTACCTCGCCATTAAGGAGGTAATCCACGCCCTCAGCTTCAGGAACCGTAAAGGAGTCCTGTCCCCGCCCGGGCCGATCGGCGAAGACAACATCCCCGGGCGTCGCCTTGATGCCATAATCGAGGCCGAAGCCCAGAGGCAGGAGCACGCCCTCGCCGTTGGCCTCGGGGATGTTGACGGGCAACTTGCCGCTGGGGTTGATTTCACCAGCGATGGCACGCACAGTCCCGTGGAAGTTCACCTTTTTGACGCCATAGCTGTTGATGACGGCGTCTGCCTTCGGGAAGACGCTGATGTCGTACGGATTCCGGGTCGCGACCACAACGACCGGTGTTCCGGTCGCCGATAACTCCGCGACCATCTGTTGCTGAGCGGCGTTGCCAGTCGCATTATTGGAGGTGAATACGACAGCATCGACACCTTCAGCAGCCGCGACTGCACGCGCCCGGTACTCCGCTGATGGAGAGGATCCATTCTCGTAGTCTTCGGTCACCGCAAATCCCTGATCGGCGAGCATTGGTCCCATGAGTTCAGGCCAACCGGAACCAGCACCGACCATAAGTACCGAGCTACTCGGAGCAAGCGGCAGAGTGTCTGCCTCATTGCGTAAGAGGGTGGCCGCACGGTCAGAGATCGTGTTCGCGGTGGCAAGGTGTGCGGGATTACCGACGACGGATGTGACCTTGTCGGGATCGGCCAGAGGATTCTCGAAGACCCCGCGCTCCACCTTCCACTCAAGGATGCGTCGGACCGATTCATCGAGACGGTCCTCGGTAATCTCGCCGGAAGCGACTGCGGCGCGGACTCCGGCAAACGATGCATCGACGTCGGGCGAGTTGAGCAGGATGTCGGAACCAGCCTGGATGGCCATTACCGCGATCTCTTCCTGCGTCCACTCGTCGGCCATCGCCGCCATGTCGAGTGCGTCGGTGGTGATAACTCCCTCGAAACCCATCTCGTCACGAAGCAGTCCGGTGAGTACCTTGTGGGAGAGCGTGCCAGGCATGTCCGGATCAATGGCTTCGACAATGATGTGGGCGGTCATAACCATGTCCACACCCGCGTCGATGGCAGCCTGGAACGGTTCCAGATGCTTGTTCAACGTCTCGCGATCGTAGGTGACTGTGGGCAATCCATAATGCGAGTCGACGGATGTGTCACCGTGGCCCGGAAAGTGCTTCGCCGCTGCGCCCACATACTGCTGTAAACCGTTGATCTGTTCCACGCCGAGGGCGCTGACGACGTCGGGATCCTCGCCCATGGAGCGAATCCCAATGACGGGGTTATCCGGGTTGGAATTGAGGTCAAGCACGGGTGCAAAATCGACGTTGATCCCCATCGCACGAAGCTCGGAGCCGAGGATTTCACCCTGCGCATGTGCCAGCTTCGGGTCAAAGGTGGCACCGAGAGCCATGTTGCCGGGGAGCACAGTGGCCGGCGGACCGATGCGGGCGACCAGGCCACCTTCCTGATCGATAGTGACAGCCAGCGGAATGCCATCGCCGTCCGCTCCCATAGCGGTCTTCTGGAGACCGTTGGAAAGCCCCGCGATCTGGGTTGGATTGTCAGTGTTGCCCGACCACGCGAAATAAAGGACGCCGCCGAGGTCGTACTTCTCCACGACCTGTGCCGGTGTGTCCACGCCGTAACGTGCCTGATTACTCGCCGCCATAGAGGTGTCATCTGCCGAGGATCCATAGACATGCGTCCATGTCATTTGGCCGATTTTTTCGTCGAGTGTCATGCCGGCGATCATCGCGTCAATGTCAGGCTCAGCTGGCGGAGGCGCAGACCGCGTATCTGCAGTCGCGACCCCCACGGTCGAAAGGAGCATCCCCGCCACAACGGCTGAAACGAGTCCGCTTTTTCTTCTGCTGGTTACTAACGATTTGCGCTTCACAATGCCTCCGTTTCGACGGGCGTCCTTGCCCAGGTATTTTCACTATTAGGGACCGATAACGCCCCGTCAACACTTGGAACAAAAACCTTGAACGGTCTCTGAATAAGTGTTATAAGCCACACTTGACCGTCCTCACCGGCGACCATCCCGGCGGCAGAGCGTCCGGCCATAAGAACCGACGGGAGTCAGGGCGAACTCGGCAGGCCAAACTCAGAAGGGAGGCAGCACGTTTTCCAGCTCGGGTGGTTTGCTGGTGTAGTCGGGTCTGGTTTTGTAGGTGTGGCCTGTGGGTGCGGTCCAGCGGAGGATGCCGGCATCGAGTTGTTCAAGTTTCCATCCGCCTTCATGTTTTGCCTTGTGGTGGGCTTTGCATAGGTGGGCGCAGTTATCGTGATCGGTGAGTCCGCCGTCTTCGCGGGCTTTGGTGTGATCGATATCGCAGCCGACTGGTCTTCGGTTGCAGCCGGGGAATCTGCAGTGTCCGTCGCGGGCACGGAGCAGCCGTTTCAAGTCTGCGGGTGGTTTCTTGTGTTTGCGTCCGTAGGCGAGGACTGATCCGGTAAAGGGATCCGTGAGGATCCGGTACCAGCTCTTAGATTCACCGGCGAGGCGGCGTGCGACGTCGGCGGGGACGGGACCATAGCCTTCCAGGTCGCCTGGCTGGTTCGAGTGGCCCATCAGCGTCAGTGCCGGGATGGTGATGAGGACTTCGGCGCGTGGGACCGTGCCGTTGGCGGATTGTTTCCCGAGGAGAAGGTCGGTGAAGACGTCGGCCTTGAGTTGTGTGTGGTTGCGGAACTCGTCCGGTCCTTGCAGGGAGCGGGCCATGCGTTCGAGGTTGTCTTCGATGGCTGCCGCTTCGACGGCCGGCAGGTAGGCGTAGATCTCGGTCATCGCGTCGGGCTGGGGTGTGAAGGTGACTTTGCGGCTTTTCCGGACGCTCTGGTGGCGGTCTTCGAGGCTGGTGGGATTGATGTCGTTGCTGACCCGCATGGCTTGCTTGTCGAGCTGGGCGGGGCTGAGTCCTTCGCAGAGATCAAGAAGTTCGTGTTCATACCGGGCGGTGTCATCGGCGTTGGCCGGTGGGCAGTTCTGCATGATCATTCGAGCGTGGGCGAGGCTGAGTTTGCCTTCGCTCAAGGCGGTGTGGGAGGCGGGGAGGTGTTTGTAGATGAACCAGGATTGGCCAAGCTGGTGCCTGCCACTGCCGGGAGAGATGCTCAGGGCCGCGGAGATCTCACCGCCGGCGTAGCGGCTGAAAGCCTCAAAGTTGCCGGCCTCGTCTCCCATGTTGGGCCGGTGTTCGGTGAACCGGTGCATGGCACCGATCCGGCGGGACTCGGCCCAGGCTGCAAGCCGGGTGGCGGCTTTGAGGTACTCGATCGTTTCAGCATCGTCGAGGGAGGCGAATTCCACCTCAGCGATCATGGGGGCCAGTTCGGGTCCGGTCGCGGCCGACCAGCGGGCGGCCCGGTCGCTGAGTTCCTCCGCATCTGCAGCCCGACCGGGACCATCGGAGTCAACTCCTGCGCCACCGCTGGTATCAGTGCCGCTGCCGTCCAGTTCGGCGCGTTTCCGGTTGAGATACTTCCGTGGCGGCAGTGCGGCCTTCATCCGTGCTTTACGCTTTAGTCGAGCCTTCTTTGGCGTATTCTCGGCGCGGAACCATGGCAACATCCATGCTGTATCTCCCAGGGCAGAGATGGCGTCCTCGTGGCCGATACGCTTCGCGTATTCGCGGTAGATGCGCTCGGCAACGGACGATTCCGCAGCTGAGGCCGCCTCTTCGAGCGGGTCCCGGTGCGATGGTTCCTGAAGCCGGAAAATCTGCCGTCCAGTGCACCTCCAAGTGCATTCACCGCGAGGGTGGTTATAGTGCGGACCGAGCAAGTACCGGTCAGGAGCGGGATACAGTTCTCCCACAACTTTGCCTGACTTGCCGGTGATGTCCATGTACTCAGCATAGTCGAATACATGTTCGATTAGAAGGGCCAGTTGGAGGCAATGTGGATAACTTCGTTCGATTCCTCAAACTTGGCTACCGACTACCGACTACCGACTACCGACTACCGACTACCGACTACCGACTACCGGGCCAACGACCACGGCGCCACCGACTACCGGGCCACCGGCTATCGGCACCCGGCCCTCCGCCACCGGCTACCGCTTACCGACCCGGAATCTCCTGCAGACTCCAGGTGTTGCCGTCCGGATCCGAGAAATAAACGAACCGACCCCAAGGCTGTTCGTCGACCTCGCTCGCATCCACGCCGTTCTCGACCAGGTGCTGCCGCGCCTCGGTGGCATTGGGAACGACGATCTGCACGCCGAGCTGCGAACCGGGTTTCATGTCCGTAATGCCTTTTCCCAGCACAATGGAACAAGCTGAGCCAGGCGGTGTCAGTTGAACAAAACGAACCTCGTCGCTGACCCGGTGGTCATGATCAGGATGGAATCCGACCTGATCGACATAGAACGCTTTCGCGCGGTCGACGTCAGTCACGGGGATGGCAACAAGCTCGATTTTCCAGTCCATTTTTGATCCTGTTCTTCGTGGGTGGTTAGAACTTCAGCAACACTTTGCCCGACTGAGACGGCTCCTTGGCGATCTCGAATGCCTCCAACGCATCGTCGCTGTCGAATTCGTGCGTGACGATCGGCGCCGTTAGCAGGGATCCGTCCGCCATAGCTTCCAACACCTCGTCCAGCTCATCGTTGAATCGGAAGGACCCGACAAGCTCAAGTTCGCGCGTGATCGCCGTGGCAATGAGCGCTGGCTGCTCTCCGCCCGGCAGGAGGCCCACCATCACCACCCGCCCTCCACGCATGGCTCCCCGAATGGCCGAGGACAGGCCGCGCGGATTTCCGGAGGACTCCACGACTACATCGGCTTCGACGACGGCGATCGCGTCGGCATCGGTGGCCATAAGGGTGGAAGTTGCTCCAACGGCGTGGGCGATTTCCAAGGGCTTGTCGTGCATATCGACGGCGACTATCTCTCCGGCACCGGCACGTTTGAGGACGGCGATGACAAGGCATCCGATCGGCCCGCATCCGATCACGAGTACCCGCTTTCCTGCCACTTCTCCGGCGCGTGCGACGGCGTGCCAGGCCACGCTGGCAGGTTCGGCCAGCGCCGCATCCCGCAGCGACAACCCGTCCGGCAACGGTCTCAACATCCGCCCGGGCAGAGCCACATACTTCGCGAATGCGCCTTGGGTATGTGGCAGATGGGCCGCGCTGCCCAGGTACGTTCCGCCGGGCGACAGGTTGGGGCGGTCCTGCGGGTACCTACCTGGTGCGGTCCCGGGGGTTGCGGGATGCACGGCGACGTCGACGCCGTCGTCCGGGCTGGATCCGTCGGCCGCAGCTCTAATGACTGTGCCCACCACCTCGTGGCCCAGCACCATGGGCTCGCGCAGGATCGAATCGCCGGCGGCACCGTGGGTCCAATAGTGCAGGTCGGAGCCGCAGATACCGCCATAGGCAATTTCCACAATCGCCTCATCCGGACGCGGTGCGGGTGCGTCGACGGGTTCTACCCGCAGGTCACCGGCGCTATGCACGACGACGGCGGGCGTGCCCATGGCAGCGGGCGTCGGTTCGCGGGCGTGTGCCTGTGCCGCGGCGAGCGCCTCCGATTCGTTCACTGTTTCCGCTCCCTTAGCTAATACGCTCGAACTTGGACAACGCCGCAGGTACCTAAACGACGACGCTCATGCCGCCGTCGATAAAAATGACCTGTCCATTCACGAAGTTGGAGGCTTCAGAGCCCAGCCACACGACCGGCCCGACCAGATCCTCAACCGTGCCCCAGCGGGCAGCCGGCGTCCGTCCCAGGATCCAACTGTTGAAGGCCTCGTCGTCGACCAGGTTCTGGGTCATTTCGGTGTGGATGTACCCGGGAGCAATTCCGTTGATCTGCAAACCTTGGCCGGCCCACTCGGCGGTCATGGCGCGCGTGAGGTTCCGCAATCCACCCTTGGCCGCCACGTACGGCGCAATGGTCGGCCGCGCCAGATCCGTTTGGACCGAGCAGATGTTGATGATCTTGCCGGAGCCACGCTGCAGCATGTGCCGGGCAGTTTCGCGGCCGACCAGGAACGCGCTCGTCAGGTCCGTGCGGATCACGCGGTCCCAATCTTCCGCTTCGAGGTCGAGCATCGGAACACGGTGCTGGATCCCGGCGTTGTTGACGAGTACCTCCAGCGGACCGACGTTTTCCTCAATCCAATTGATGCCTTCAGTCACCGCCTTGCTGTCCGTAATGTCGAAGGCTGCAGCATGAACCCGGCCGGCCGGGAACCGGTCCGCGAATTCCGCCCGTGCGAACTCGAGCCGTTCGGCGTTGGCGCCGTGCAGCACTACGGTGGCTCCGGCATCGGCCAGCCCTGCGGCGAGCGCTTTGCCGATGCCGCGGCTGGAACCGGTGACCAACGCGATGCGCCCGGTGAGGTCAAAGAGTGGATTACCCATCCCGGGACTTACGCTTCTGCCGTGGCCGCGGCCGTGGTCGTGGCGGTGGTGGCCGAGGTCGTGGCCGTGGCGGTGGCGGGCGCGGGTGCCGGGTCCGGATCTTCAGGGGTGACGACGTCGAAAATCAGGTGGGCGAATTGCCCCATCTTTTCGACGGTGCGCAATTTCAGACGGTCCGACTCGATCCGCCGGGGGAGCAGGGGAGCGCCGCCGGTCAGCGCTACCGGGGCGACGGAGATCTGGAGTTCGGTGAGCAGTCCGGCGTCGAGGAATTGACCGGCCAGGTCGCCGCCTCCGACCACCCAAATGTCCTTGTCGCCCGCGGCTTCCGCTATCGCCGGAAAAGTATCGGCCACGCCCCCGCTCACAAACTGCACGTCGGCGCCGTCGGGCTTGGGCAGTTCCCGGCTGGTGAACACGAAGGTCCGTCTGCTCCCGTAAAGCTCCGCCCACTTTTCCGGTTGCTCGAGCAGGCCTTCAAAGTTCAGCACCCATTCGTACGTCGTCGAACCTTCGACCATGGCCCCGACCGCGCCGAAAAACTCCTCGTACTGCTGCCAATCCGGAGCTTCGACGGCGAACAGCCACTCGAGCGAATTTGCCTCGTCCGCGATGTACCCGTTGAGCGACGTCGCTGTATAGAAAACCACTTTGGACATGGCACCAGCGTAGCCAGCGTTCCGCCGCGGCGACAGGTCAGGGGAGACCTAGCCCTGTTTCCGTGCACCTCTGGCGCGGAGGAAATCGTCCGCTCTGCCCAGAGTGCGTTCAAATGTCCCAAAAGATGACGGCGCGAGGCGTACGACGACGTCGGGCAGCTTGGCGTTGGCGGCGATCAGCAGTCGTCGCTTGCGGTGTTGGACGGCGTCGAGGATCAGTTCGGCTGCCTTATCTGGAGGGAACGTGAGTAGACGTTCGAGGTTCTTCTTCCTTATGGCCTGCTCGGCGGCTGAGAGGAATCCCGACATGCGCGCGTTCCTGGCGATGTTGGTCCGGATTCCGCCGGGATGCACGGTCGTAACGCCAATTCCTTGCGGTCCAAGTTCGCTGGTCAGGGCTTCGCTGAAGCCGCGGAGTGCAAACTTGCTGGCCGAGTACGCGGTTTGTCCCTTCGGCGCGACGAGTCCAAACAGGCTGGACACGTTCACGATATGGCTGCCGGGGGATTCCTTGATCCGGGTGAGCAGGGCGTGGGTCAGGAGCACCGGCGCCCGGAAGTTGACGGCCATCACCCAGTCGAAGTCGTCGATGCCGGCCTGGTCGAAGCTTCCGGCGAGCGCGACTCCGGCGTTGTTGATCAACAGCGAGATCTTCGGCGTCGCCGCAAGGATGTCCTCCGCCAGTTCGGTCACCGCGTCGGCGTCGGCAAGGTCCACCACATGCGTGTCGACACTCAACTCTGGGTGCCTTTTGCGGATGGTTTCGGCGACGACGGCGAGTCCCACCGCATCCCGGTCCACCAGCACGAGCGCACTTTCCCGCCCGGCCAGCCCATACGCAAGATGCTCGCCAATGCCTCCGGCGGCACCGGTGACGACCGCCGTTCCGTGCTGGAAATTGTAGGCAGGGATCTTCACCGTCCAACCCCCGCCGCATCGACGTCGTTGGCGGTCCTTTCCGCCCGCGGTGACGGGACAGCGTCGTGAGGTGACGGGACAGCGTCGAACTTCATTTCCGCGGAAACATTTCCCAGCAGTGCCGAGGGAACATCCAGCAGGTAGTTGTGCCGCATGGTCCACGGGTTGCGGCTGCCCTGCTTGGGGAAGGCTTCGGCGGCACGCAGGACGTAGCCAGAGGTCAGATTCATCAGAGGTTTCTGCCCGACGGCCTCGCCTGGATCCGGGACGGCGGAGCGGTAGCCGTGTTTGTCCATGTGCTTAAGCAGCCGGCAGACGTATCGCGAACTGAGGTCGGCGCGCAGGGTCCAGGAGGCGTTCGTGTAGCCGACACAGACTGCCAGGTTGGGCAGGCCGCTGAGCAGCACGCCCCGGTACACCTGCGTCCGGCCCAGATCGACAGGCTGTCCGTCGACGGTGAATTCCACGCCGCCCAGCGGCAGCATGGACAACCCGGTGGCGGTGATGACGACGTCGGCTGCCAGTTCCCTGCCCGAGGCCAGCCGGATGCCGCTTGGAGTGAAGGTGTCGATCCGTTCGGTGACCACTGACGCCTTGCCGGATTTGAGCGCGTGATACAGATCTGCCCCGGGTGCGACGCAGAGCCGCTGGTCCCAAGGGTTGTAGGTGGGGACGAAGTGTTCCTGTACCTGGCCGTCATCGCCCAGCACGTTCCGGGCCTGCCTGCGGAGCAGCTTCTTCGCCATTTCGGGACGACGCCGGCACAGCTGGTAGAAGCCGGATGTCACGAGGATGTTCTTGGCGCGGGTCAGCCGGTGGGCCATCTTTGCGGACAGATGTTTCCGCACGGCATCGCCGAACTTGTCGGTGCTTGGCACGGTGGCGATGTAGCTGGGGGAGCGCTGGAGCATGGTGACGTGGGCGGCGTCATCAATCATGGCCGGAACCAGCGTCACTGCGGTGGCGCCGCTGCCGATCACGACGACGCGCTTGTCTTGGTAGTCCAACTCCTCGGGCCAGAACTGGGGATGGACGACGTCGCCGGCGAACTTTTCGATGCCGGGGAAGTCCGGCCGGTAGGCGCGTTCGTAGTTGTAATAGCCGGTGCATGAGTAGAGGAAGGAACAGGTGAGGGTCCGGCGTTCGGTGCTGCCGCCGTCGTCGCTCACTTCCAGCTCCAGCGTCCAGCGGGTGTCCGCAGAGGACCAGGCGGCGCTGACCATTTTCGTCCGGAACCGGATGCGTTCGGTAATGCCGGCGTCGGAGGCGGTGTCGCGGATGTAGGACAGGATGGTCGCGCCGTCGGCCATTGATTTGGCACCGGTCCAGGGGCGGAACGGGTAGCCGAGGGTGAACATGTCGGAGTCCGAGCGGATGCCGGGGTAGCGGAAGAGGTCCCAGGTGCCGCCGATCGTGTCCCGGGCCTCGAGCAGGGTGAAGGATTTGGATGGGCACTCGGTCTGCAACCGGTAGGCGGCGCCGACGCCCGACAGTCCTGCACCCACGATGACGACGTCGAGGTGCTCCGGTCCGGCACCGCGGGGCGTGATTTCAGCGGCAGCCATGGGATAAGCGTAGTCAGGAGGGACTGGCAATGTTCAGCCCCGCTTTCTCTGCGGCCTGTAGCAGTTCTGCGTCGTAGGCGACGAACTGGTCGACGCTCAGACGAAGCGCAGTAGCAAGGTGGATGGCGTCTGCACTGCGCAGCGCCCCCGGCATGGCGGCGGCAAGCATCAGATCGCTGCGGTCGATATCGTCCAGGTTGATCGTCCGGAGAATGCTGTTGATGGAAGCGGCCGGAGGCGGTGCAGGAAGGCGTTGTGCGGCGCAATGGAGTTCGGTATAAAGCAGCATGGATGCGATGAGGATGTCACCTTGCCGTTGCGCTTCGGAGAGGTACTGGGCGAGGGCATCGGACTCGGTCTCTTCGATGGCGAGCTTCAGCGCAGTCGAGGTATCGACATAGATAATCATCGGTCCCCACGCACGTCGGCCAGTATTTCAGCCGTGCTTTCCGGGGACGGGACCCGCTCAACAGTGATCAGATCGACGACCCCAATGGCCGCGGCGGGCCGGATATGGCCGGCCAGCAGCCTGCGCTCAAAAGGAGATGACGACGGCGGTACAAGGACTGCGGCCACGTCGCCATTGTTGGTTACTTCAACCGTCTCGCCATTCTTGACCCGTTGGAGAATCTTGCTGCTTTCATTGCGTAGCTGTCGATGCGGAATCGTAGACACCGTCGTAACCTCCTGAATACCGGTGTAGCAAGTGTAGCAATCGATCGGTGCGGCGGGAAGGGGTGCTATGTAAAAGGCTTGAAACGGGCTTTCCGCCGCGGAGTTGGCTAGACTTGATTGGTGCGGATGTGCCGCTTGAGTATCTGGAGGAGCGATGTTCAGGCCCGGGGCGCCGATCGATGAGATCGAGCGTGATGTCGAGTCAATCATCATAGAGCTGGTTCACGAGCTCGGGGTTCTGGCCGAGGCCGATCCCATTCACGATGGCGCTGATGAACGCGCCTATATCAAGGTCTTTTCGGACGTGTATGCCAACAGCGACCGGGACCAGGCGGCTCTATTGTCGTCCGCCATCAATCGTCCCAACCTCGCTGAGTCCCTGCTATACCTGAACCGTTGGCTCGATGGCGCGACGCGCAGCGAGAAGGAACCGTCGAGGGCAATGCGGATCCTGGTCCGTCTTGCTATGGACGGGCTGTGGGTGAGTGACATCCTCGACCCAACGCGGTTCACTAAAAACCAGCGCGGCAGGCTTACCGAAATTCTTGGAGCGCTGACGTATCTGACCGACAGTCAGGTCGATGGACTGGTCAGAGATTCCGGCGGGGTTTTAACAGGGGCAGGAAATAAATAAACAGGTCCGGATTTATTAGAAAAGCCGAATCCGAACGGTTTTTGTTTATTTCTTGCATTGTCGGTAAGAAAACCCGCAAAAAAGCGGAAAAGTTCTTAACGCAGGAAGCCCAGCGCCGCCGTCGTGATTTCGACGAATGGCGCTGGGCGTCCAGGAATTCGGCTCAGATTAGCCTGAGCGCAATGACTTACGCCTTACGGCTCTTGCGGGGCTTCACGAATTGCAGGTCGCTGGACTCTGCCTTCGCCCGCTTATCGGCTCTCTTTTCCAAGATCGTCTTGCCCGTCTTTTTGGCCTTGGAGTTCTGTGGAGATTTGCCTGACAACTGGATCACTGCCTTTCCTAGGTAGATACTAGGAACCATACCCACTTAAAATAAAAAAGCCAGTCCTGGACTTTTTCTCCCAGTTGCTAACCGATTTCTTTCAGATAGAATTGAAGATCCACCGGTTGGCCTTTTTTATTTTTCTGCTTTTTGTATGCCTGAAAGCCGCCGGTGAATTCCAGCAGCTGCTTGCTCATAGAAGGATGAGGAAAATGCTTCCACAAACCGCACCCATTTCCTGGCTCACTCAGCAGTCGTACGACCGGCTGAAGGGCGAGTTGGATGTACTGCTGGACGAACGCAACAACCGAAGCGGCGCGGAGCCCGGCTCCGTGGAAGCGCGGATCCGCCAACTGACCGCCTTATTGAAGAACTCACGCGTACATTCCCCCGACGACGACGGCGTGGTCGAGCCGGGAATGCTGATCGAGGCCGAAATCGCCGGCCACCGGGAGCGATTCCTGATGGGCAGCAGGGAAATTTCCGACCATGGCGACGTGGACGTCTTCAGCGAAAGAAGCCCGCTCGGAGCTGCGATCTACGGCAAGAAACCAGGCGATACGGTCAGCTACACCGCCCCGAACGGCCGCCTCATCGAGGTCAGGATCCTAACGGCGAAACCATTCCTCTGATCGGACTCTAGCTGCTGAGCAAGAGCCGTTTCGTTTGTGGTGATATGGCGTTGTTGAAGACAGTACAGGCGGCGCCCACCGCACCGACATCGGTTCCGAGTACGGTACCGTCCACCTGGAGAGGGTGAATTGAATGCTCCACGGTGAGAGCGTGGAGCGCTTCGGGAACGATATCGAGATAGACCTCGGAAAGCATCGGCCAATATGGACCTCCGAAGACGACACGGTTAAAGTCCAGAGCGTTGGTCAGCACAGAGGCGGCCTTGGCGACCCGCCGGGCGGACCGTTCGATGATGGCGCGCGCTAGTTCGTCGCCGGAGTTGGCGGCTTTGCAGAGCAGGATGAAGGCAGTCTCGATACTGAGTGGATCTGACGTGTCGACTGGGTCAGGTAAGACACCGAGTTCGTGCGCCTCATCGACTAGATTGGCCGGCATGCAGGTGACGGCGAGGCATCCGCGGAGGCCACAGACACACTCTGGTCCATCGGGGTCGACGACGATATGACCGACCTCCCCGGCGTTTTGCGTGCTGCCGCGAATCACGCCCTCACCTGAAACAAGTCCCATGCCGATTCCTGTGCTGAGATAAACGAAGACGAAGTACTCACGGCTGTTCCAGTCGCCACCCCATATTTCAGCGACGGCGGCGGCCGCTACATCTTTTTCAAGAACGACAGGAAGACCAGTTTTGCGGCTCAGCGCGTCGCGGATGGGCACATCCTGCCAACCGTGAAGATTGGGCGGATTGACCACTATTCCGCGTGTGCAATCAACAGGGCCGGGCGAGGCAACACCGATCCCAATCACGCGGTCCTGATCCACTGATGTTTGGTCCAACAGGTCGGTAATGACTGTCACCATCACGTCGATGGTCACCTCGGGATCGGTCGCCGTGGGGGTGCGGAACGTCGAACGGGCCACCACTTTTCCGCTGAGATCGAGGATGACACACGTTGTAATCGCCGGATCAAGGTGTACTCCAACGGCATACCGGGCGGTTGGATTCAGACTGAGAACGGTGCGTGGCTTCCCCCTGGCGGATTGGATTTTGCCGGACTCCACCACAAGAGCTTGGTCCAGCAGTCTCTTGGCGATGTTGGAGAGGGTCTGGGCGGAGAGTCCGGTCGCGGCTGCAAGCTCAACCCTGCTTAGTCCACTGCGTGATCGGCGTATCGCATCCAAAACCACGGTTTGGTTGAAGTCGCCCATCCGGGGCAGGTTTGTGCCCCGGCGGGCGGTGGTTTTGGGCACGGCGCTCAGCGGAGGACCTCCAGTCACATCGGTTCTATTAGCATTTTAGGCCTGGGGCGAGAACCTCAGCGTGACAAGCTGGAATGGCCGCAGCTCAAGCTTTGCCGCGCCGTCGGAATGCGCGGTGATCCCACTGGCGGAAACCTCCCTCTCCAACAGATCAGTTTCGATGATCGATGCGACCGGAAAGTCAGCCGCCACGGTGCCGCGCGCCCTTGTGCCATGGGCTTCGTACAACCTGACAACGACGTCGTTGCTTCCGTCCTCTGCCATCTTCACCGCCTCGACAACTATGGCTGGATTGCTGACGCTAAACAACGGTGCAGCTGTGGAGCTGGCGACTCCGGTGACGGTCCGCACGGGTAGATTCATCCGGTAGCCTTCGCGGACTGCGTCCGGAATTGAAGCCCCGATGCGCAGGGAAACGTTCATGGTGTGCTCTCCCTGGTCGGCTTGTGGATCGGGGAATTTGGGCGCTCTCAGCAGAGACAGACGGACCGTTGTGGTGTTGCCGCGGCTTTCAGCACGCGTGCGCGTGATGTCGTGGCCGTACGTCGAATCGTTGGCCACGGCGACGCCGTAGTCTTCCTCCCCGACGTGGACCCATCGATGGGCGGACGTTTCGAACCGTGCAGCGTCCCAGGACGTGTTCGCGTGGGTGGGGCGATACACATGCCCGAATTGGATTTCAGAAGCGGCACGGTCGGCATGGACATCAAGCGGGAAGGCCAACTTCAACAACTTCTTTTGCTCATGCCAATCAACCTCCGTCGAGATGTTGATCGTGGGGTCGTCGTCTTCCAGGCGAAGGGTCTGTACGAGACGCGAAGCACCGAATTCACGGGTGATGCGAAGGGCATCCTGGACTTCGCCACGGGCGACCTCCAGCTTGACCGCCCCTGACAGGTCTTCGGTATTGCGCCGGTAGTGCTCGTCAATGTCCCAGGCGTCCCATTGCGTCGGCGTATCCCGGTGCAGCTGCAGCAGGTTCGCCGCGGCACCTGCGGGTACGAGTTCGCGGTCGGCGGCGAGGTCCACGATTGACCGAATCAGCCCGGCGTGGTCCACCCGCATCCGGACCTTGCCATTGTCGGCAACGAAACCGTCGTCGACCTCGGTAATCCGGTTCGACGTTTCGGTAGGAGTGGTCAGGCGTGCGCCGCTCATGGCGGGCACGCCCGAAACTTCGTAAGGTGACGCGTTGAGGCTGGCGGTCTCCTCGCCGTCGCCAAGCAGCGCCCGTGCGGCAGTATCGATGATTGCCTCCAGCCGGGCAACGACGTCGGCATAGTTCCGTTCCGCCTCCTGATGGACCCAGGCGATTGACGTTCCGGGCAGGATGTCATGAAACTGCTGCAACAGGACGGTGTGCCAGATCTTCTCCAAAGCCTCCGCCGGATACGCCGCTCCCGTGCGCACCGTTGCTGTTGTCGCCCAAAGCTCGGCTTCGCGGAGGAGATGCTCGGAGCGTCGGTTTCCCCGTTTAGTCCGGGCCTGCGAGGTATAAGTGCCGCGGTGGAACTCAAGGTACAGTTCACCCGACCACACGGGCGGTTCGGGGTACTCGGATTCGGCATCCTGGAAGAACGTACGCGGACTGGACAGCGTAACCGTCGGCGAGCCCTCGAGGGATTCGACGCGTTTTGCCGCTGCCAGCATTTCCCTGGTGGGCCCGCCACCGCCGTCGCCATAACCGAACGGGACCAAGGAGGTCGTGCCGATTCCCTTTTCCGCGTACTGCCGTTCGGCGCGCGCCAGTTCTTCCCCGCCAAGGTCCGAGTTGTAGGTGTCGACGGGCGGGAAGTGGGTGAAGATCCGTGTGCCGTCGATCCCTTCCCAGTTGAAAGTATGGTGCGGCATGACGTTGGTTTCGTTCCAGGATATTTTCTGGGTGAGGAACCACTTCGCACCGGCAGCTGCCACGATCTGGGGGAGGGCTGCCGAGTAGCCGAACGAGTCGGGGAGCCACACCTCTTCGCAGTCGATACTGAATTCGCGGAGGAAGAAGTTCTTTCCTGCGACGAACTGCCTGGCCAGGGCCTCTCCGCCGGGAAGGTTGGTATCGGACTCAACCCACATCCCACCGACTGGAACGAAATTGCCGGACGCCACTTTTTCCTTCACCCGGTTGAAAAGTTCGGGATAGGACTCCTTGAGCCATGCGTATTGTTGTGCCGAAGAGGCAGCGAACACGAATTTCGGATTGGCGTCGATGAGGTCGCAAACGTTGGAGAAGGTCCGTGCCACTTTGCGTACCGTTTCACGGGTCGGCCAGAGCCATGCAGAGTCGATGTGCGCGTGCCCGACGGCGTGTAGCCGGTGGGCGCTGGCGGTCGCCGGCTTGGCCATCACCGGTTCGAGAATTGCCCGGCCGGTTGCCGCGGTTCCGGAAACGTCATCGGGATCCATGGCATCGACCACCCGGTCCAGGGCGCGCAGGATTTCGGCACGGCGCGGGGACGACGGCGGCAGCTGCTCCAGCAGTCCGACGAGTGCCGTGAAATCCTGCTGCAGTTCCCATACCGGGACGTCGAGCAGTGCGATGTCCAGTTGGTTGAGGCGGTAGAGCTGTTCGTCGCCTGCCGTCGCCTTATCGCCGTAAGGGGTGGGGGTGAAGACGAAGTCCTGGGCGACATTCGGATTGGCTGCGGCTTCGATGTACAAGTCGACAGCGCCGTCGTCGTTGATATTAAGGGTTACAGCACGATTGAGCGGCTCAACGGCTTTAACAATCCGGCCCGTGGGAGTGTACACAGTTCCCTCCGCCTGGAAGCCGGACTGTGCACTCGTAAAGCCCAGATCGACCACCAGTTCGGCGCGCGTATCGGCCTCCGTTGCCCACTGCGGAGGGATGGATCCTGTGGCGTGGAACCACACCGTTCCCCAGGGTTTGCCCCAGGCCGACCCTATGGAGAATGGCAGGAAGGAGTTGCTTACCGCTTCCGCGAAGGGCACCGGCTCGTCCGGGACTTCCCACGCGGTGACATTGAGCGGCGTAGTGCGGCGGTACACGGCCGGTTCGATCCGTTCGGCCCGGAACCGGCGTATGCGCGCTTCAACGAGGGAGCTGTCGTAGTGCATGAGGTAGTACCTTTCGGGGTTGAAATGCGTAGGCAAAGTCTATGTTTCGGGCGAAGTAGTTGTTGGATATACACTAGACATATCCAGGAAATTAGCAGGAGGAGCCATGTTGACGGCGAAGCTGTTTAGGAGTAACCAATCGCAGGCGGTCAGGCTGCCCAAATCGTTGGAACTACCCTCTTCGGTGAGTGAGGTAGCGGTCTTTGCTGTTGGCCATTCCCGGATTCTGACGCCAGTGGATATGGTCTGGGACAGCTGGTTTGACGAACCTGTCGTCTCTGAGGATTTTCAGCGCGAGCAACCACTGCAGCAAGACCGCGAGCGGCTTTGATGATTCAGTTCATGCTCGATACGAACACCGTCATATTTGTGCTCAAGAACAAGCCCGACGATCTCCGTCGGCGGTTCAACGAACATCAAGGAAGACTCTGCATTTCCTCGGTCGCGCTGTCTGAACTGATTTACGGAGCGGAAAACTCCTCACGCGTCGATGCGAATCTGCGAACCATCGAAGGATTTACGGCGCGCCTGGAGGTTCTTCCCTTCGACGGAGCAGCGGCGCACCACACGGGCAGAATCCGCGCCGAACTGCGGCGGCTGGGCACCCCTATCGGCCCTTACGATGCCATGATCGCTGGCCATGCCCGGTCGGCAGGTTTAACGGTCGTGACGAACGACATTCGGGAGTTCGAGCGGGTTCCGGGACTGCAGATCGAAGACTGGACCGCATGACTGCCACGAGCGGCCGCCGCAGGGCAAAGCTACTTCGGCGATACCGTGAATATTTGCATAACTAGAGCCTTTAGAATTTCCTGATGCGAGAGTTTCTGTTTTCCCAGGTCGACGTCTTCTCTTCCGAGCCGGTGAAAGGCAATCCTGTGGCCGTGGTCCACGGGGCCGATTCCCTGACTGATGAGCAGATGGCACAGTTCGCTCGTTGGACGAACCTGTCCGAGACGACTTTCTTGTTGGAGCCTACCGATCCGGGTGCGGATTACCGGGTGCGGATATTCACCCCCGGTGGGGAACTTCCGTTTGCCGGTCATCCCACGCTGGGGACCTGTCACGCCTGGTTGGAGAAGGGCGGGGAGCCGGCACGGGAGGGTGTGGTGATTCAGGAATGCGGACTCGGGCTGATCACTCTTCGGCGGGATTCCGGCAAGCTGGCGTTCGCGGCACCTGCGTTGCTGCGTTCCGGTGCGCCGTCGGAGGCGGATCTGAGGCAAGTTGTGGCCAGTCTGGGTATCAGCGACGATCAAGTGCTCGGGGCCTCATGGGTGGACAACGGTCCCGGATGGTTGGGCGTCGAACTCGATTCAGCGCAGACGGTGCTGGCCCTGGAGCCTGACATGTCTGCGATGGGGGATTTCAAAGTGGGCGTCATCGGAAAGTATTTCGATGACGGTCCGGCGGATGTGGAAGTCCGCGCCTTTGTCCCCTCTCTCGGCGTACCGGAAGATCCGGTAACCGGTTCGCTCAATGCCGGTCTCGCGGGGTGGCTGATCGGGGAAGAGCGGCTGCCTGCCAGCTATGTAGTATCCCAAGGAACCGCGCTTGGCCGCCGCGGCCGCGTCTTCATCGACCAGGACGACGACGGCGTCTGGGTTGGCGGCCATGCGTTGACGTGCGTGGATGGGCAGGTCAGGATCTAGCGGCTTCGCCTCAGGGGACAATTAGTGTTGGTCAGTTTAAACTCGACTATCAGGAAGTACTGGGGTATCGCCCGGCTGACTCCAGGAACCAGCACCGGTCAGCAGTTTTTTGAATACAGTCAACTTGCCCAGAAAGAGAACTTCGCAACCACATAACCAGGGAGGGCCGACACATAGGTCGAGATCAGGGCGCCGACGCCGGCGTAGAGGGCTGTGTTCAGCATCAACTGCCAAAAGATGCGGTCGCAGCTGGCAGCTTATTCGGAAACGTTGTCGGACAGGGACGTACCCGGCGCAAAGGTGAAGGTGTACCCGGCGCAATGGTGAAGGTGGAGAAATACTCCGAAGCACCTTTCGTTGATGCCGCCACAATCCAGAACACGCGGAGCAAGCGCTACAAGGCTCCCAGCAGCAGGATGCCGGTTGCAACTATGCCTGACTCCTCACGCGAGGGGTGGTCTGATGGAGAGTGTGCTCACTGAGGTTCATCAAGAAGAAATAAAATGATAACGAAACGATAAGTATCGCCCCCACAAGGCGCATTAGAAGCGACTGCATGAGAGGATCAACGTCACGACATATTGGTTTGGGGGAGGACGAACTTGCATGAGTGATATCGATCAGGCCATAGACCGCCTGTCATACGCAATTCAACATGAAGAAGATCGCAAGATCGTTTTTCTTACCGGTTCAGGACTTAGCGCTCCAGAGGTGCCGAGCACCAAGGCTATGGTTTCAATATTCTTAAATGAAGTCGGTAACGATCCTAAGCTCAAAGAAAGAGTGAGAACGTTATCGGAATCGGACCAATATCAAGCGGCGGCTAGGGAAGTTCAACGCCGAAGAGGTGACCGGGGTCTTGCTGCCGCTATTGGAAAAGGCGTCCTGCAAGCGTTGAATTCGGACGCGATATCTGCGGGTGTAGACCCAGAATCCATTAAAGACACCGATTGGAATCTCCCAGTAGCTCAAAAATTATTGGGAGAATTGTTCTCGCAAATCCCACACCAGCAAAAGGGTGCGGTGATTACTACCAATTTCGATTCATTGACAGAGGCGTCATTTAATTTACACCAGATTTCATCGACGCCATTGGCTGTGCCCGGTACGCAGGCCTTCCCAATAGATGCAATCTTAGGTCCATTGCCAATAGTGCATCTGCACGGGTCGTGGGAAAAGACCGCCACTCTTAGTACGGCTCTCGAACTTGGAAAAGAGCGTCCGGATATCCAGCGCATGATTACCCGATTACTGGACAAGTCCATTCTCGTAGTTTTAGGGTATGGAGGGTGGGACGACTCGTTTACTCGCACATTAACTCAAATGATTAAAGATGGCCATACTTCCTCTCTTGAAACTGAAATCATGTGGCTTCAGTATGGGCCTCAAAGTGGAATCAAGGCGCACCCCTTATTGAATGATATTAACGGAATTGCGGGGATCAACGTCTATTGTGAAATCCGCGCTGAAGACTTCTTGAAGGGTGTTATTGATGAAGTTGGAATCCTTAAACGAGCATCTAAGACCGTTCCTCTAGGTTGGTCAGCTGCTCCTTCCTCCACAGATAATACTTTCACAAAGAGCACTCTCTTGAGATATATGGATGGGGCACATCCTTCTTGGGCTTCCGCCCAGCAAATGCCTATGTTAGATAATGCAATAGATGCCTTATCCACAGTAAAGGAAGCATGTTCATCAGGTGATTCTAAGTTTATAGTCATTTCAGGCCCGGCAGGAGAAGGAAAATCCACGGCACTGCATCAGGTCGCGATGAAACTCGTGACGGAACATCCCGACGCCAACATATTGAATCGAAATCCCGCTGCTCCACGGATTACGCCGGATTGGATCGAGTATGTTGCGGTGAGTAGTGACTTATCGATCCTATTTATTGACGACGCTGACTTGGTATTTGATCAAGTTTATCAATCGCATTTGGCCCTGGAAGAGGGAACTAGGGGCCGAATTATATGGGTCTTGTCCATGCACACATCGTATTTGCGTTCTCAACATGTTCAGAACAAGTTGTCGAATCAGAATGCAATAGTCCTAGAATTTGAACAGTTTAGTGAAGGGGATGCCCTAGCACTTGCCGAGGCTTGGCAGCACCACAGCTTGCTTCCAGCGTCTTATGCTGACTATTCCAAAGATGCCGTCGCTTCTATGATCTCTGATGCAGGTGAATCCTCACAAGGTCGTTCGCTTTTTGGGTCGATTCTTCATCTATGGGGTGGGGAGGGACTGTATGATCGCGTTAACGATTTGCTTGCTCGAATTGCACGATTGGCAATAGCTGGCATCAGCTTTAAGCACTTGCTTAGTGCTGTTGCGGTTACTCAAGTAGCTTGGGACTTGGAAGCTGATCAGGGTGCAGGTCTTAGCCTTGCTGCATTAGGCGTGCTCGCTAACGTCACGAACCAAGACGTCGTGCGGCTAGTAGTTGAACCTTTGGGTCGAGAGGTTGGCATATCCCAAATTGGAGATCGTGTCTATGTGCGCCATCCATCGATCGCCAATGCTATTTATGACATTTTAAGTGGTCATGAAGAGTTGGAAAGTGTTGTGGTGGACATAGCTCGCAAGGGCGCCGCAATGAGGTATTCAGGTGACTATACGAGTGCAGATTACGCATGTGCCTATAAGATAGCTCGTCAACTATCAGGGGGTGAGGCCCTGGCAGCTAGTTTTGCCGCAGTTGATGGTGCGCCGGGCAGACTGGAGCCTCGAGTAACTGCAATCGCTGTCCGTCGCGAAAATGGACAATTACGGACCGCGCAAAAATACGCCTTAGAGATTTCTAAACGACTTCCCGAGTTTGCGGATCACATGCAATTCCAGCGAGGCTTCTATGTCGAGTGGGCCGTCGTTGAGTCACGGCTTGGAAACTACGAGCGTGCCCTCAATCTTGCGATCCATGCGGTGAGTGATCAGGTTTCTGGGTTCCTCCCACTCGACAAGTTGCAATACGGTCTGGTCAATATCGCCGCTTTCTCAGACAAACTTGTTCGTTCTGGTGGTTCTTCTGCAGTCCAGTTGAGGCAGGCAACGGGGAAAGCGCTAAATCGTGTTCCGGAAAATTCGGACCGGTTTTCTCGTTTCGCGGAACTCGGGGACAATTCAAGTTTGTTCACAATTACGCGAGAATTTCGTACTGCTGCATTGGCATTTGCTCCGTCCGGAGCAACGTTTCGTAAGATGCAAGAAGTGATTCGTTTAAACGGATTCTGATGATGATACCGATAGATATACGTCGCCGGGCGGGGAACCCGGTTCCTGAAGATTAGCGATGGCCAGGTTGATCTCCAAAGTTGCTTGGGTGATGGCAACCCCAGCGAAGTCAGCGGGCCGGATCGGGAAGAATCGCCAGGTCGAGAAAGGCGCGAAGCGTGGCTGCCACGTCGACGCTGGATGGGTCGTGAAGCCATTGCACCTGGATGCCGTCCCACAGGGCCACGAGGGATGTGGCCAGCATGTCCGGGTCGGCCCCAGAGCGCAGCCGGCCTTCGTCCTGTAGCTTGGCGAATTCCTGTGCGTAGCGTTGCCGCAATCCCGCGAAACGCTCGGCGAAATACTGCCGGCCGGGATGATCCTCTGTGGTCGCTTCACTGACGAGTACCGAGTACAGCTGCACCACGCCGGGAACGTCCTCGTTCCACTTGGCCTGTTGCTCAAGCTCAGTGTAGAGATCGACGTAAGCATCGCCGTCGGGCTGGGCTCTGACGCCGATCTTATCCCGGTGATTCAGCACGGCGACCAGTAGATCCTGCTTGGTGGGGAAGTAGTGAAAGAGGCTGGTTTCGCTGATTCCGGCGGCGTCGCTGATGTTTTTCAGCGAGGCTGCGCGGTAGCCGCGTTGGGAGAACACTTCATGCGCGGCGTCGATAATGGCGCCGCGTTTTTGCGTTGACTTCGCGTACGGTCCGCGCGATCCGCTGCGTCCCGCCGGCTTCCGTCCCGCCTGTTTCGTGGCCACTGGCCACCCCCTCCTTTGTGTCGGCCCAACCGGCCGCTGCCGGCCCAAGCGACCGAAATGCTCCTGTCCAGCAGACTACCGTAACGCAACGTGAAAGTAGAGTGACCGCTCGAATTTTGTGTTACTGTGCTTGACATCACGACGTCGGCAGCCCGGTGGCGATAGACAGCAAAGCCGGGCGGGCAAGCCGGAATGCGTGAGTGTTTGCTCTTCTTTTCAGCACAACGAGGTGAACTTATGACAGGACCGGTGACACGGCGGCAACTGCTCGGCTACGGCTTGGGCGCCGCGGTCATGGCTTCCATCGCAGGGTGTGGAACGCCCGGAAGTACGTCGATCAATGCTGCTCCAACGATTCCGCAGGCGGGCAAGAAGGTCACGCTGACCTATTGGTCCTGGCTGAAGAATCTGCAAAAGGTCGCGGACATCTGGAATGCGAAGAATCCGGATGTGCAGGTGCAGACGGTGTGGATTCCGGCCAGCAACGACGGCGGGTATCAGAAGATCTTCTCCGCGCTCGCCGCGCAGAGTGGTCCGGATCTGGCGCAGATCGAGATGCGGACACTTCCCGAATTCATCCTGGTCAACGGCCTGGTCGATCTGGCCCGCTACGGCGCCAACGACTATGCCGGCCGCTATGACCCAACGTTGTGGAACCAGGTCAGTTTCAATGACGGCGTGTATGGGATTCCGCAGGACTCGGGGCCGGTCGGTTTCTACTACCAGACCGAACTGCTGGATCAGGTGGGAGCGAAACCGCCCGAAACCTGGGGTGACTGGGCGCAGTTGGCCGCGGAACTCCGGCGCGCCAAGGTGTACCTCGATTGCTTCCCACTGTCGGATCCGAGCATCTTCACCGCTTACGCGATCCAAGCCGGAGCAACCTGGCTGAAGACCACCGACGACGGCTGGACCATCGACATGACCGGTGATGCCACGATGCGGGTCGCCCGTTTCTTCGACAACGCCCTCAAGAAGGATCTGGTGACGACGGCGTACGAACCCTTCTCGCCGGCATGGTTCTCCTCCGCCGCGAATGGCAAGCTCGCCTCGATCACCAGTGCCAGCTGGGCCGACGCACTGATCCAGGGCGTCAGCGGCGCCGAGGGCAAATGGCGGGTGGCGGATATGCCCAGATGGGGCAAGCAGGGGTATGGGTCCACACAAATTGGTGGATCCACGGCCGCCGTCCTCGCGAACAGCCAGCATCCCTACGAGGCGCTGCAATTCGCGACGTGGATGACGACCAGCCAGGAGGGTATCGACGCCATGATCGAGCACAGCGGCATCGGCTGGTCGCCAACTCCCGACGTCATCGGCACCTCGAGGCTGGGCCCGTCAGAATTCTTCGGCGGCCAGAGCTACAACGAAGAGGTCTTCGCGCCCGCGGCCAAGCAGCAGAATCCGGATTGGAACTGGTGGCCGCTCACGCAGCAGTCGTTCAACATCCTGTCCGACGAGTTCCGCAAGCAGGCATCGGGCGGCACCCTCGTCGACGCCGTCGCAGGGGCCGAAGGCAAGATCATGGACGCGTTCAAGAACAAGGGCCTGAGCATCCGAAAGGCAGACCACTCATGACAAAGAATCTCAAGCGCACGCCGTGGCTGTTGCTGGCACCTTTCCTGTTGCTGTTCCTGCTCACGTTCATCCTGCCGATCCTCGCGGCCGTGGGCAGCAGCTTCACCAGCGTTCGCCGCGAAGGTCTCTTCGGTGAACAGGGCGTGGTCTCCGAATTCGCCTGGTTCGAAAACTATGTCCAAGTACTGGCCGACGCCGGCTTCCTCGCCTCGATCGGGCGGATGGTGCTCTTCGGGCTGGTCCAGGTACCCATCATGATGCTGCTCGCCACCGTGCTGGCGATCCTGCTGGAATCGGCCTCCGCCCGCTGGCCCGGATTTTTCCGCGCCGCGTATTTCCTCCCGTACGGCATTCCCGGCGTTATCGCGACGATCCTCTGGTCGTTCCTGTATGTCCCCGGACTGAGTCCGATCATCGATGCGGCCGCCGTCGTAGGAATTGAATTGGACTTCCTGGGCCCATCCACCGTGCTGTGGTCCATCGCCAACATCGTGACCTGGACCTACACCGGCTACAACATGATGATCATCATCGCCCAGCTCAAATCCATCCCCGGTGAGATTTACGAAGCGGCGAAGATGGACGGCGCGAGCGGTTGGCAGGTGGCGTGGAAAATCCAGGTCCCGCTCATCCGCCCGGCGCTGCTGCTGACCACCGTCTTCTCGATCATCGGGACCATGCAGCTCTTCGCCGAACCGCAGGTCCTCGCCTCAACGTCGCCTGCGATCGACAGCCAGTACACCCCGAACCTCAGCGCATATACGACGGCGTTCGCGTACAACGACTACAACGATGCGGCTGCCCAGGCAGTGTTGATTGCGCTCGCCGCGTTCGTGCTCTCGTTCGCGTTCCTGCGCCTGACCAATAGGAAGTCCGTATGACCGCCACCCAGAACGTCATCAGCCGCGAGGCCGCCAAGGCCCAAACCGCGCCGGACGAAACGAAACGCTCAACCGGCCGGCCCCGTGCGGCGACGATCCTCATCACCGGGGTACTCGTCGTCGTCGCACTGTACTTCCTGGTTCCCGTGTACTGGGTTGTCCTGGCCGCGACCAAGACCACCGAAGATCTCTTTGCCAGCAACGGGTTCTGGGTCGGAAGCACCTTCAACCTCTGGACCAACGTGGTGCAGGTGTTGACGTTCGACGGCGGTGTCTTCGTCCGCTGGTTCGCCAACTCGGTCTTGTATGCAGGGGTGGGCGCACTGGGTGCCACCTACTTTGCGGCGGCGGGCGGCTATGCGCTGTCCAAGTACAACTTCCGCGGCCGGAACCTGATCTTCGGCACAGTCCTCGGCGGTGTCCTTGTCCCCGGGACCGCGACGGCGCTGCCGCTGTTCCTGCTCTTCAGCCAGATGGGCCTGGCCAACACCTACTGGAGCGTGCTGCTGCCTTCGCTCGTTTCGCCGTTCGGATTGTTCCTGTGCCGGATCTACGCGGACGCCTCCGTGGACGGCTCGCTGATGGAAGCGGCCCGGTTGGATGGAGCAAGTGAATTGCGGATTTTCCATACCGTCGGGCTGCGGATACTGACCCCTGCACTGGTCACGGTATTCCTGTTCCAGCTGGTCAGCATCTGGAATAACTACTTCCTTCCGCTGGTCATGCTCGCCGATTCAAACCTGTACCCAATCACCCTGGGCCTCAAGAACTGGAGCACCCAGGTGGAGCGGCTGCCCGAATTCTACGAACTCACGACCGGCGGCGTCCTGCTGTCCGTCATCCCACTTGGAATTGCAATGATCGTTCTGCAGCGCTTCTGGCGCGGCGGACTCACGGAAGGATCCGTCAAATGACGATGCCGGTTGAACAGTACCTCTCGGATCGGGCACCCGGCAGCGGCAAACGCCTGCCACCCCGGTCATCGCTCCGATCAGACGCACCCCGGATGTCGCTCAACGGGCACTGGCGGTTCCGCTTGCTGGATGCCGCGCCCGGCCAGAGCCACAGCACCGGAACCCTTCCCGACGGCGAGATGCCCGACGACGTCGCGGCGGGAAGTTTCGACGACTCCAGCTGGGACCACATCCAGGTTCCTGGTCATTGGGTGCTGCAGGGGGATGGGAAGTGGGGCCGGCCGATCTACACCAACGTCCAGTACCCCTTCCCAGTCGACCCGCCGCATGTCCCTGACGAGAATCCCACCGGTGACTACCGGCGTCGCTTCGCGCTCCCCGGGGACTGGGCCAGTGCGGAACGAATCGTGCTGCGGTTCGACGGCGTGGAGTCCACGTACCGGGTCTGGATCAATGGCCAGGAGATCGGCGTCGGAAAGGGCAGCCGCCTGGTGCAGGAATTCGACGTGACGGACGACGTGAGCGCCGGGGATAACCTCATCGTCGTCCGGGCTCATCAGTGGTCGGCCGCGAGTTACCTCGAAGACCAGGACCAGTGGTGGCTGCCGGGAATCTTCCGCGACGTCACGTTGGAGGCCAGGCCGGAGGGCGGGATCGACGACGCCTGGCTGCGGACGGGCTACCTCGACGGCGGCGGATCCATATCGCCGGAAATCATCGCCGGGGCGGACGCGTACCCGGTCACTCTGCGCGTGCCCGAACTCGGGATCGAGCAGGTCTGGGAAACGCCGCACGACGTCGATGACATCAGCATCCGCCGGGTGGAACCATGGACCGCGGAAACCCCGCGGCTCTACGAAGCCACCGTTACAACGGCGGCCGAGACCGTAAACCTGCGGCTCGGCTTCCGCACCGTCGAGATCATCGGGGACCAGTTCCTGGTCAATGGCCGGCGCGTGGTGTTCCACGGCGTGAACAGGCATGAGGCGCATCCCGACCGGGGACGTGTCTTCGACGAGGAGCACGCCCGCGCGGACCTGTACCGAATGAAACAGTTCAACGTCAACGCGATCCGCACCAGCCACTATCCGCCCCATCCGCGGCTGCTCGATCTGGCCGACGAGATCGGGTTCTGGGTGATCGACGAATGCGATATTGAGACGCACGGCTTCGAGAAGAATGGCTGGATCGATAATCCCAGCGACGACCCGGCCTGGCGGTCCGCGTACCTTGACCGGATTGAACGCATGGTCGAGCGGGACAAGAACCATCCCAGCATCGTGATGTGGTCGCTCGGTAATGAAGCCGGCACCGGCATGAATCTCGCCGCCACCTCGAGCTGGGCGCACACCCGCGATCCCGGCCGGCCGGTGCATTACGAGGGCGACTACACCGGCGAGTACACCGACGTCTATTCGCGCATGTACTCGTCGGTGCCGGAGACGGAATCGATCGGCAAGGACGGCTCTTCGGAACTCCTCCTCGGCTGCAATGCCGCGGAATCGGCACGCCAACGCAGCAGGCCCTTCATCCTCTGCGAGTACGCCCACGCCATGGGTAACGGACCCGGCGCCCTGGACCAATACGAGGAACTCGTCCGTCGCTATCCACGGCTGCACGGCGGCTTCGTCTGGGAGTGGCGCGACCACGGTATCCGCACCAAAACCGCCGACGGAACCGAGTATTTCGGCTACGGCGGGGACTTTGGCGAGGTGCTCCATGACGGGAACTTCGTCATGGATGGACTGATACTCAGCGACGATACTCCCACCCCCGGTCTGCACGAGTTCAAGGCCGTCGTCCAACCGATCCGGTTCGAATTCGTCGACGACTTTGTCCGCGTCATCAATGCGCAACACACCGCTGACACCTCCGGCCTGATCTTCACTTGGAACCTGGAGTACGACGGCGTCACGGCCGACGGCGGGGAGCTCGACATCGCTTCGGGCAAGTTGGCTGCGGGTGAGACCTCCAACGTGGAACTTCCAGCTTTCAAAACTGCGGAGGACGCTGAAAGCTGGCTGACCATCACCGCCGAACTGCGCGAAGACACCGTGTGGGGGAGTGCCGGACACGTTGTGGCTGCTTCGCAGAAGGACGTCACCCGCAAGTCCAGCCGCTCCCTTTCCACGACCGGCCGCTCGGCCTATGCGCGGCAATCGCTGTTTGGGCGTGGACAGTTGCGGCAACATTCATCGACGGTGGGGGAGTCGCGAACTCCAGCGGTTGGCGAGCTCACGCTTGGTCCTGCGACATTCCGCGACGGCCGGCTCACTCGCCTCAATGGTCTCCCGGTGAACGGTCCCCGCCTTCAACTGTGGCGGGCTCCAACCGATAATGATCGCGGGTCATCATTCGGTAGCTACCACCGCACTGATCCACGGGCCAGTCTCGGTCATGGCCAGCCGGCTCCTTCATCGGAAGTGCAGTGGCTTTCCGCCGGCCTGGACCGGCTGGAGCACCGTATCGACAGCGTTGAGGTGGGGGACTCGCAGTTGCGGATGCGGACCAGATCCGCCGCCGCCAGGGACGTGCAAGCTGTGTGGACGCAGACCACCTGGACGTTATTGGACGAACCGGGGTCTGACGATGCCAGCCTGCTGTTGCAGATTGAAATGATGCCGACGACTGGCTGGGACATCCTGTGGCCACGCCTCGGAGTCCGCTTCGACCTGCCGTCAACGATCTCGGGAGCAACCTGGTTCGGAAGTGGGCCGCACGAGTCCTATCCCGACAGCATGAACGCTGCCATGACCGGCCAGTTCCAAGCGGCGATCGATGACCTCACCTTTCCCTACGCGCGGCCGCAGGAGAACGGCCACCGCAGCGACCTACGGTGGCTCCAGCTCGCGGAAAAGGACAAGCCATGGGCGGATATCACCGCTCAGCGGGACGCCGCAGGTAGGTTCCCCGGTTTCACGCTCTGCCGAAATACCGCAGAGGAAGTTGCCTCGGCAGGACATCCGCATGAAATTCCGGCCAGCGACCGGACGTACCTGTATTTGGATGCTGCACAGCACGGGTTGGGAAGCCGCGCCTGCGGCCCCGACGTATGGCCAGACTTCGCCTTGGCCCCGGAGGCCCGTACTCTCGAACTGAAAATCACCATTCCATCCAGTATGTGAGAGTCTCCAACAATCCTGGGCAAGTGAGGGGCTATGGAACCTCTACGTCGATCTTGATGGAGCTGCAAAAGTCGATTAGCCAGTCCAGATCCGGCCCGTTGGCAAACTCCATAGGGGTGCTCCCTGGATCTATGTCCAGGGAGCCATTGGCTTGCCCGAAAAGGACATAGGCCCGCGAAGAATTAAGCTTCGACGACATCCAGACGCAACCGTCGAATCCAGCCTTCCAAGCGGCTTCCGCCCAAGTGACCGTACTGGAATACAGTGCGGCGTTGCAGGATGTCAGCTGATCGGGGACCAGCCCGAAGCGGCGCAGCCCAGTGCCGTGGAAAGCCGCCAGCCGGAGGTCCCGTGTTGTCACCAGTCCGGCGCATATCCGATCCAGGTACTTTGCCGGGTACAACGTACCGCCTTTGGCCGGAAGATGGTGCAGGATGCTTTCGCAGACGGCTGCCTCCACATTTTCGGCCGCATACAGCACTGGCACGGGCGGGTTCCCGAAAAAGGCGAAACGGGTCGGCTCGCCGAAACCTGGATTGAATTCGGTGGGCTTACGCCGGTTGCCATAGCTTCTATACAGCACCATTCCGGCGGGCAGCACCTCGCTCTCCGGATCGAAGGGAACCGGGGGAGCGGGGACGACTACCAACGCTCGGCCAGGTCCGACCGGGCGGCACTGATCAGACGGTCAGCGTCCTCAATGTGGTCCACTGGGCGGTCACCATCCAGGTATCCGTTCGGTGTGCACATCCACTGGAGCAGGTGCCGCTCCTCCCATCCCGCGGTGCGGCCAATTTCAGCCAGTTCAGCAATGACCTCACGGACTTCGCCTGCCTCGTGATTGAACTGGAAGCCGGGGAAGAGAACTTTCCGCCCGCGCTTCACGCCCAGTATTCTGCCTTCCTTGGCTAAGGCGTGAGCCCGGTTCCGATTGGTCGGACTCGACCCGAGAAGCTCCGCGACGCCGCCGCTGTCCAGCATGCCAAACTCGCGCTCCATGGCCCGCCACCGGTTTTCTGTCGCCTGCAGAGACCGCGCTACGGCAGGTGTGGCCTCCATGCCAACCTCGACATGGGCGAGGACTTCGGAGAGTGCAGCGGCACTGCGGACCAGATTTTCATCCCGGCGGCGCAGCAACTCTTCGACCCGGGTGATGTCTTTAGCTTGGCGTGGGTGCTCCGGCGGGGTCTTCAAAGGCACTGGATGACGAATCATACAAATCATTATAGTGTCATCTGCGTCATCCTCATAGGGCAGCGGCACCGGGGCGGCTCCTCACATCGCTCCACGGCAACATAACCGCGCTCATAGAGGGAGTAGCAGTCGCGGTTGTCAGAGAAGCAGCAGGACTCATTCATTTCTTGAGTCGGATGTGGAAGAGTTATTTGCATGCCCGATCTGAAACTGTTCCGAATTGATGGTGGCAAAGCCACAGAACTAGCGTCCCAAACGCTCGCGCTGGAGCGGAATCTTCAGACCCTTATCGAAGAGAATATGGACACTACGTTCGGTGTTCGATTTCTAGCCAGTGAGTACACAACAGGCAAGATTCACCGAGGAAGGATCGACTCTCTGGGGCTGGACGAAAACGGCTCACCCGTCATTTTCGAGTACAAGAGAACCACGAATGAGAACGTCATCAACCAAGGCTTGTTCTATCTTGACTGGCTCATGGATCACAAAGGTGAATTCCAAATATTGGTAGCTTCGAAAATCGGGGCCGATGTAGCCGACAACATCGATTGGTCAGCCCCACGGCTCATTTGCGTAGCAAACGACTTTACCCGCTATGACGAATATGCCGTCAGGCAGATCAACCGAAATGTCGAGTTAGTGCGCTATCGAGATTTTGGTCCTGACCTGCTGGCCATCGAACTAGTTACTACAGTCACGACCGAGACAACAGCCACGAGGAAGAAACCAACGACGGTTTCGCCTGACACAGGAAAAAAGTCCAGTCGGTCAAAAACAGTCGCCGAACTGCTTGCTCAAGCAGACGACGATCTCAAGTCCCTATATGAAAAGTTTGAAACCTTCGCTCTGTCATTAGGAGATGACGTCGTCAAGAACGAACGGTCCCTGTACTTCGCTTTTCGACGCCTTAAGAACTTTGCATGTGTGGAAGTCCATCCAACATCCAAGAATCTTTTGATTTATTTGAAGCTGGATCCCAAAACGGTCGACCTTCACGAGTACTTCAGCCGAGATGTAAGCAACATTGGCCACTTCGGAACTGGCGACTTGGAGTTGAGAGTCGCGTCTGGGTCGCCTTGGTCATTGGTGGAGGAGCTTACTCGCCGGGCGCACGCTGCCAACTGAGTGGGCTGCTCTTCACAAAGCGAGTCCAGATTGAGCGTTGCACAAAAAGCCACTAGGTTTCAGCCCCTGAGATCCGCGACGCCTTTGTCCTTTGGTTGTATCTTGGATTCGGCGATTAACGAAACCTGGCAGTAGATCGAGACCGGCCCGGGCTCCACAGCCCTCTTCATTCCTCGAGTCCGAAGATGGTCAAATCCTCGATTGTAAGTTGGTTGCGTAGCTTGCAATGCACTGTTTGGTTGGCGAACCTGCCTAGTCGCCAATGCGCTTGATCCTGATCTACGGTTGAGATCCATTCGACTGGAGCGATGTACTCATCTGCGTCGGCGTCAGAAGCGCATCCGGGTGAGCGTACCGGCCTTGTACCTGCAGAGAACTAAATTGGTGTTCGACGCCGTCACTGCTCAAGGTTGCTTCATCTGCGGGAGCACTGCGCCCTGAAGTCGAACGTTTCAGGGTTTCATCCTCGTTGGAGTATTCCAGTTATCGAGGCGCTGCTACCGTCGCTTCCCTTAAACGTTTGACCATTGAGGCAGGAAGGTACGACTACGGGACGACCGGTCCTGTCCTTAGTTTGTCCAGTGCTACAACAACCTTATCGATGGCTGAGTCAGGCAGATCCGAAAGGGCGATGTTGGGGCGCTTGACGAAATTGCTATCTCTCATATCCTTCAAGATTCCCGCTGCCTTCTGGAAATGCGGGACCTGGTTCAATGAGTAGAGAAACGCCTCGATAACCGCTGGGTTCATCCGTTGTATCACTGACTTGTTTTCTTGATTGGTGAAGCTAAATTCCAAGGAGGTCCGCCCTCCCTCGTAGTGGTAGATGTAAAGAGTTCCGATCCATCCCAGCTGTTCATTATTGATCCTAAGCCCACCGGAAGGAATGGTCTTCAAGCCGACGGGAGAGCCGGCGAAGGTCATGCCACGGCTATCCGCTTTCGCGATCAGGTTGTTGAACTTATCCAAATTTTGACGATCGTTGATCTCCAGCCAGTCTTGATATTCGCGAAGGGTCCACGTCCGCTGTTGGCGTTTCGCAACTTCTGCCTTGGCTTCTGCGATTTCTTCCCCATAAGTTTCGTGCATGAGTATGTCTATGTCGCCGGTAGACATTCTGGTGTACTGGACTGCGATAATTGACGTTTCTGGTCCCGCCATGAAGTTGAGGTATTCAACCATCCGTTTGAGGCCAGCGCTTATTTCATCGACAGCGAGTACGATACTGAATCGTCCGGCCGTCAGATTTTTGGCCAGGTCTTCTTCGAAGTGGATGTCCTGATCGGCGGCGCCAACCAGCGGATGCCCGGTGCGTGCCTCCCATTGCGTTTGAAACTCGACTGCGTTCATTTTCCAGAAGCGGGATGCATAATCGAACATTTGCCCAATGATCTCGCGTCTAATCTGTGGATTGGAAGCGAGTTTGCACTCAACAAGCGTGATCGATCCATCGCTTTCAACGGCGACCAGATCAGTGCGTCCGACATCAGAACGGAACTCTTTGCAGGTTCTAGCTGCGGGGCCCACCCCCGGGATTAGTTGAGGATGGTCCGCCAGGATTTCCTGTAAATGGGCCTCCAGTTCGAAGCGGCTGGGCGCTGGCTCTTCCCAAGGTCCTGCGCCCTTGTTCCGAATCAGAATGTTGCTCATAACAATCCATGCTCCTCCCAGGCACCGTTATTGAATAATAACTGTGAACCTCCGGACCTGAGATCGCAAGGCTGACTTTGCCTGCGTAGGCCTCGTCCATCGTTGAGTTTTCGCAGAAAATGGATGCTGTGTCCAGGCGTCAATGTGCTTGCAATTCCCACCTACGGGGCTTTCCACTGCGCTTCTTCGAGGTTAAGTGCCACGCACCACAATGTTCGCAAGTGTAGATACGGACCGGGACCTTTAGCGCACGGGAGCGACCCTTATTTCTGATCGCCTTAAGTGCGAGAGCGGCGTTCCATCGCGTCGAATATTTGATGTTGATGCAGGTGGCCATTGCGGCACCCTCTCTGTCGAGAAGATTGCTCGCATGGCTAATACCCACACTTGAACGCGCACTTAAATGAAGCGTTCCTACGACTCACTTTAATGTGATTTCTGTCAGTCTACTCGCGGCAGGCACGCAGGTTCAGCGACGGCGCAACTGATCCTGCCCTGAAAGTCCGTTGGCGTGCATCATCACAAGGAGATTTGCTTGATAAATCGGTAGCCCACGGCCTCAGCCCCTACAGCAGAGGCCTTCTTGCTAAGCACCTCGGCTCCCGCATCCCGGCAGAAGATCAGGTTCAGTTCGCTGACGTTCTGCTTGGTGATTTGCTGAATCATCTGCGCATAGGTGGATAGCTGACGCCAGTAGGCGGTCATTGTCTCTGTCGTAGGCCTGATATCGGTTTTGAAGTCGGCGATCACTAGCGTGCCGTCATCCTCCCGGTACATCAGATCGATGACGCCCTCCACGGTGGTATCGCCGGCCGAGGCAACTACGGGAAGTTCCAGCCAGTGTTCGCGGTCCGCTGCGCGCTGTACCGGCTCGCTGGCCAAAGCAGATCGCGCACGCTGGGCAAGACCGGCAGGATCGCTGAGTCCAGCCGCAGCCGCAACGTTCTCCGCAAGGAGATCGAAGTCCGCAGTTTCTCTCAAATCACTGAGTTCGAGAAGCCGGTGCAGGGCTGTGCCGAATTCCTTGCCATGCTCCCCGCCGAATGGGGCGATGGAGGGGAGGCCGTCGTCGTCCGTGGACACAAATTGAATGGTGCTATCCGTGCCGAATCCTATTGGAGCTGGCTCGCCGGTGCCCTTCGCGATCGCGGTGACGGATGTGGTGGAGACGATCGCTGAATTCTTCTGCCAGAGGTCACTTCGCTGCTGCCATGTGCTGAAGGTTTCAACGGGAGCGACGACGGCAGGCGCCTTGGGCTGTACCGACAGTTCTTCAGGGAGCTCGAGGGACGGGGCGGCTACGGCGTCGTCGTGGTCTTTGAAGAGTTGGCCCAGGCTGCTCGTCGAATTGACGTAGTGGGACACCACGAGGTGGCTTTCCGCCCGAGTGCAGGCGACGTAGAGCAGCCGGCGGCGTTCGGCTTCACTGAATTCCTTTTCGACAGCCTCGGCGCCACGGTAGCCGGTGGAGCGGATATCGCTGATGAAGTGCACTTGCAGCTGCGAGTCCTGGTCCCAGAGCGCCGCGGTTTTCCGGTTGTTGGGACTGGAGCCGGTGCCGGCGAGGATGACCATGGGGAACTCGAGGCCTTTGGAGGCGTGGATGGTCATGATGCGGACTGCTTGAACATCTGTCTCGGGAACCACCGCCTCCCTGACACGCGAGTTCTCCTCTTGCTGGGCGCCCGCCCAGACGAGGTAGTCGCGCAGGCTTCCGTGCGTTGCTTCGGTCCATGCGCGCGCCTGGTCGACGACGAAGCGCAGCCTGCGCCAAACATCGCGGTAACGCGGAGCGTCGATCGCGGCTTCAAGGACGCGACGGTCGCTGACCACTCGGTCCATGAGCTCGCCGGGATTGAGCCGGCCGATCTCCCGGCAGAGCTGCGCGAGATACTGCATCGACCTGGCAACGGTTGATCCCTGCAGCCCCTCGGGTGCTGGAGCAAAGATGTTCCAGCGGCCCTGGGCCTTCTTCCACTCCAAAAGTTCGTCATCGCCGCAACCGAACAACGCGGAACGCAGCGACAGGACGAGAGCGGCTTCGTCGGCAGTGTTGGCGATCGCCCGCAGCGCGAGCAGCACATCGGTCACTTCCTGAGTGGAATAGACCAGCGAGGATGCTTCTGCCCGGTACTCGATCCCGGCGTCGTCGAGCGCGTCTTCCAGAGCAGCCAATGCCGTCCTGGTCGGCAGGAGGATACAAATGTCCTTGAGTTCAACCGGGGTGTTGGCGAAATTATCGGTTCGCTTGCCTTGCTTCTGCCAGCCGGGCGCCCCGGCTTGGCCGATTGCGACTTTGATCGCCGCGGCGACGTCGGCCGCTTCCTGCCGGCGCATGTCTTCGGCGGAGACCTTTCCGGATTCGCCCGGGACAGCTCCCGCCCGGCCAATGACGGAAACAGCCATTCCGTGCTCGTGCCGCCATTCGGGGCGGGCAGGATCGGGGTTCACCGAGTGGTACTCGGGCTGAAGGGTGCCGCTTTGCTGGATGAGCTCGCCGAACGTCCCGTTGATCCATGCGAGGAGCTTCCCGGTGGAGCGGAAGTTGGTGTTCAGGAACGCGGTTTCAGAGTGCTGGGCACCGTGGGCACCGTCGAAACGTCGCTGAGCGGCCAGATAGGTGGCGATATCGGCGCGGCGGAACCGGTAGATGGATTGTTTGGGATCACCGACAGTGAACAGGCGGCCGGGAGGGATCTCCAGGTCTTCCCATCCATCTGGACCGCAGACGGCCGCCGCCGCAATGCGGGTGGCGATTTCCGCCTGGACGGGGTCGGTATCCTGGAACTCGTCCAGCATGATGCATTGGTATCGCTGGTGCAGAGCGTCATGGACAGCACGCTTTTCCTCACCGACGAGCAGGTCCCGGGCGTGAATCAGGAGGTCGTTGTACTCGAGCTCCCCGCTGTGCTGACGCTCCCGTGCCGCCTCGAGGAGTACCTCGGCCAGCGCCGCGGTGACCGTCTCCACCGCTGGGCCAACGAAACTGTCCCGCAGCTCCAGTGCCTTCGCCGCGACGTCCTGGCAGGAGTCCCGGACATCGTTAATGTCGATGGACCAGTTACCTTTCTGCCCGCCCTTCAGCCCCTTCTGCGGCACGGACTGCAGAATTTCGAGAACCATGCCGAGTTCACCGGTCTCCGCTTCGGACAACCGGCCGTGCCAGGTCTTTATCGTCTCGAATGCCGTCAGCAGCTTGTCGGCCGGATCAGTGCAGTGCTGCGTCTGCTCCAGGACTTCGGCAGTCTGGCGCAGCAGCGGTGAAAGGTCGACGGCGGGAATATGTCGCCTCCGGGGCGGGTGGCTTTCGAGCCTGTCCCAGTTGGCATCCAGATCGGCGGCGACGTTCTGCAGATGATCCAGCGAGACGCCTACGGCAAGCAGAATCCTGAGAGCGCTGTCCAGCGACGAATCGGTAAAGAGTTTGTGTCGTGCCTCTTCCCAGCGCCGCGTGAACGCGATTTGGGATCGAAGCTCGTCCACTACGGTGATCAGCGGAGGCACACCTGCCTCGATGGGGTGCTCGCTGATGATTCGTGCAGCGAAGGCGTGAATGGTTCCGATCGGGGCAGTATCCAGCTGGTTCAACGCCCGCTCCCGCAGCGCCGAGGGATCGCCGTCGTCCAGCCGCCGTCGCACACGTTCGCGAAGTTCGCCGGCAGCCTTTTCGGTGAAGGTAATGGCGGCGATACTTTTGAGCTGCACACCGTTGTCCACCATGGCGCAGATCCGCTCGACAAGTTCACGGGTCTTGCCGCTGCCCGCACCCGCTTCAACAAAGATGTTGGCGTCGAGCTTTTCCTCGATCAGAGTGCGGTCGCTCTGGTCTGCCAATTCCAGTACGTCGGGGTTCATTTCTGCGCCTCCAAAAGCTCAGCATAGGGTGCAAGTTTGGGCGCGTTCTTCAGCAGGGGCCAATGCTGATCCAAGGCAAGCTGGCCCATCAGGGATGTGAACGTGACGCGGGCAGTGTTGCGGGCGGTGTACCTGGCGGATTCCGGCCGCGGCGGGAACACTCCTTTGCGCACGGCGTCGATAATCAGGCCCGCGTCCGCGCGCAGCTGCTCAATGACCTCCTCAGAGACGGGATATCCGATGCTGGCAAATCCGCCCGCCTTGGAGATGAACCAGTATTGGGCGCTGATTTCGGCTGTCTTCGTATCGGCGAGCGTCCGCGCGAACAGTCCATATACGGGAAGCTGGAAACGGGTGCCGTTGGCAGTGGGATGCGACTTCAGGTCACGGTAACTGTCCGCTTTGCCGGTCTTGTAGTCGATGACCCGGATGCTGCCGTCGTCGTGCCGGTCAATCCGATCCACTTTCCCGCCGAACCGCACACCGGAACCGTCGTCGAGCATCAACTCGACTACCGGATCACCCTCAGCAAAACCGAAGGGAGCCTCCGCGGCGACATACTTCCAGCCGTCGGCGGCCGCGGCTTGATCGGCGTCGAACACTTTTTGGAGGTCCTGGCGGATCATGGCCTGGTTCCGCTCCCACACATGGCTCAGCCAGGACGGGTTGGCGACGTCGGCAAAAGCAGCTTCGGCAAGTTCCAGAAGAGGGTCCGACGACGGCGCTTGGCCTTCGAGGATCCCGTTGACGTAGTCCTCCAGCACCTGATGAACCAGGTTTCCCCGCTGCAGGGGGCTGATCTCCACCTCCAGTTCCACATCCTCGAAAATGCTGATCCTGAGGATGCGTTTTAGGAAGTAGGTAAAGGGGCTCCTCACCCATTCTTCGAGGGCGGTGGGGGAGAGCGCCTTCTCCGAATCGATGATTCTGTCCGCATGGGCACCGAGGTTGCCGTTGAACCGGGAGAAGACGCCGTGGCGGCGGTCGCGGGTGACGGCGACGGCGCGTTGCAGAACGGCGTCATCGGGAAGTGCAGGGATGCCCCGGGTGAGCAGGTGGCGGAGCCGCCATTCCTGCGCGGTCGGCGGGAGCGCTGCCTGGGTCGGAGCGCCGTTCTCGATGCCATGAGCAAAGGACGTTAGTTCCGTTGCTTCGGTGGTAATCCATCGGGAGAGTTGGTAGTTGCCGGAGCCGCGCAGATCGCCGCGCGGGCTGGTAATAGTTCGCTGGGCGCCGGAGGCCAGAGCCGCGAAGAACTTTTCCTTGCTGGCTTGAGCCCGCTGCTCCACGCTGAGCAGTTCGACGTCGAGCAGTTCGTGGACGCTATCCGGCAGAAGTGGATTCTCCCGGATCCTGGTCGGCGCCAGCCCCTCCGCGGCGCCAAGTAGGAACACGGAATCCAGGTCCCGGGCGACTGCGTCTGCGTAGCCACCAATGACGACGCCGGTGCCGCTCTTGCCTGCCCATCCTCCTTTTGCAGCAATGCCGTCCTCGACCGCGCTGGAAATAAGTTGCAGGCGTGGGGCCGGGCCGATGCCTTCCAGCTGACCGAGGTCGCCGACGATTTGCAGCAGAGCGGCGCGTTCCTCGGCCTTTTCGGGCAATTCTGTTGCGGTACGGGGTCCCATGAACTCTTCGATGAGCGTCGTGAGAGCGGCGGACACCTCGAGCCAGGAAGCAGCGTCGAGAACCCGCTGGACGTGCGAGCCAAGGGCAGCGACGAACGCGTGGAAGAGCGCCAGTTTTTCGCGCTGGCCGACGCGGTATCCGGAGTCGTCCTCATCCTCGCCGTCGGTATCCTCCGGGGGAGGATTGGTGTGCAGCCTTTCGCACGTGGCACTGCTGGGAAGTTCGTGGTCACGCCAGACCAGCGTGCCCTCCGCCAGGATGTTGAGGATGGTCCGCTTGTCCGGCTCATCCGGATCCAGGGTCAGTAACTGGAGGAGGCCGCGGGCGAATGGTGAGTCACTGAGCCGGTGGGATGTCGGCCCGGTGAAGGTTACTCCCGCCTGGGTGAGCCGTTGGGTCAGCAGTGCACTGTAGGGGCGGGCCGCGGAGTGGAACACGCCGATGCGATGTCCGGGGGTTCCTGCGTCGAGCTGTTCGATGATCAGGCGGACGACAGCACGCACTTCATCGTCGGCGTCGGAGGCCCGGATTACTGTGACGGCGTCCTCGAGTGATCCGGCGGCGTCGATGTGTCGCATTCCCGCCGCTTCGAGACCTTGTCTGAATGCTGCGGCGTCCGGTCGAAGTTCGGTGCCCAGCATGAAACCGATGGTGGTTCCGAGGCGTCGTCGTACTGCTTGATTTTGGAGGTTCTGATTCGCGAGCATGAAGGCCTCGTGATCCGCGTACCACCGGGTATTCAGGGCTGCTCCAGCGGTTTTGTGGACGCGGAGAACCTCCTGCATCAACGGAGGCAGCTCAGTTGCGGACGACGGCATTGCGGAGTCCAGCAGGACGGCGGTTCTGGCTATGGCGCGGGCAGTGGCGGGTTGTTCTGCCACATGCTCGAAGATGCCAGCCCGCTCTGCCAGAACTTTGCTGACGGCACCTTGTCTGACGACAGGCGAAAGAGGCGTCCGCCCGTGGACCGTTGAATCCGTGCTGACGAGTTCCGTAGCCAGATCCTTCAGGGTGAAGGCCCTGATGGAAACGCTTCCCGCACCCGAGTTCAGGGTGCGGCCGAGGTAACGAGTCACGTCCAGCCCCGCGGCGTGGGAGGGAACGAGGATACTGATCGGGGAGAGCGGGTCCGTACCTTGAGACTCGGTAACGAGACGGCTCAATTGCGCCAATGCATCGTGCACAGATCGATATGAGTGACTGGCCATTATTCCCCTTGTCCGCGTACTCAGGCATGCCCGTGACTGGACCGTTGAGCGAGCGCCCTTACAAATCTTTCATTGGGCCCCGCATTCGGCAAGACCTTGCGCACTTCCTCCATCAGCCAGAATGAGGCACGGTCTTTGTCTGGCACGTGGGTTTCCGCCGTTCCGACTCTGGAGAGGGAGACGACGGCGTCGTAGTCGGTGCACTGCAAGGCTGGCGCTCCGCGCCGGACGGTCACTGCCGACCATGAATCCCGTTGGCGGATGCGAACCTGCCGGTCTCACGCCCTCCGGGTTTCTGCTCTGGGAACACGGGGAGCGCCGCATCCCGGCCCTAGCGCCACAAGTCCCCTCCACACACGCGACTAGGCCGAGCGATCGCGTCCTCGTCGGAGGAATGCATCGAAGCCTCGGTGTCTCGAATGCATAGGACGTGAGGCACTTTCGTTATGAGATACAGTCCGTCTTGGACGTCGAATTCGTTGGATTAGGAACCGATCGCTTCGTTACTGCACCAACCTCGTCATGCCTGGGTCATTAGACTGCCTTGACCGCGCGCTAAAGACTCTTATCAACTCATCTGACGTCTCTTCGTCAAGCAACGAGGGATTCGTCTCAAGCATCAGTTTAATTCGATCGGCAAACTGCTTAGATGTCAGCTGCTCTGTTGTGCTCTTCTTATCCGGGAGGGCGTCGCCGTCCTCAATTCGGGCGTTGGAGAGTATTCGCCATTGCTCTTCTTTGAAAGCCCCAGCTGCAAGCATCGCACGAAAACGCAACTCCCACTCAGTACTCCTCATCCCGATTTTGGATTCCGCCTCCGCAACTTCTATTGCCGTTGCGGAGGCTACGAACGTGACCCGCGTTACAGAGGAGGACGTGGCGGCAGAGGCCTGAATGTTCGCCTTGCGCAGTCCCACAATGCGCTTCCACGCAGATCTCATGGGCGGAACGGCCGTCTCTTTCCACCAGTGCTTGACGTGCGGTGTCGCCGCTACGACGGCCCGAGCGGTGCCTAACAAGATTAGCGCAGCAATTATCTCGGCCGTCTCCCGCTCCTCTGGCGTAAGTTCACGCGACGCTTCGTATTCGTGACTCGGCGAGTAGTCCTCTTCGGGGTCGTCGACCCATCGCCAGGCGGCGTGTCCTTTGAGATCGTTCGTGCCATCCTCGAAGAGGTGGCCTGTGACAGCACCATCAACTAAGTGTGAAGTCCCGAGGTGCTGGCCCTCAGGAACGATAGGCTGATAGGGCATGTTTCGATAGTACAGGTGGTCGCCCATCAACCAGCATGGAGTCCCGCTTCTGAGGTGCAGTCGTCGAACATGAAAACAGGCGCTAGTGGTCTCGTCACCGGAGCCAAGGGTGCGAATGTCAGCGTGCTGGATTACTCCTCTTGGCATCGCCTCCGCATCGATCGAACCGGAACGCAGCCTGAAGAGAAGCGCGAACGCCACCGGATCCAGCTAACCCACGGGATGAAGACTATTTCGACCAGCTGCTATGACTCGCATCTTCAGAGCGGCACCTGGCGGCACGGGTTTTATTTTTTTTGTAAAAGTTGGAAGTTTTTTAATTTTTGTAAGAAAAGGAGATTGCCCAATGGGAAAGAAGAAACTGCGCAAGTGTCCGGTCTGTGGCCACGAGTCCTGGCCGATCGCCTATGGAATGATGACCCCGGACGCGATGGAGGAGCTGCCAGCCGAAACGGTGTTCGCTGGTTGCGCCGTAGTGGAGGAGCAGCGGGTGTACCCCGCCACCGGACAGATTGAATACGGCGTGCCTTCCTGGCAGTGCCAAAACGACCAGTGCCGCCACCAGTGGTGGTGAAGCACCGTATCGCTTAGCTCAGGGGCCTCCAGGACTGCGTCCGCGACAGTGCCAATGCAAGCTGGTTCCCGCCGGCTTCGGCCAGCAGTTCGGAGTCACCTACGACGACGAGCAAGCTGCGGGCCCGCGACAGCCCGACGTAGAGCTGTTCAGCGGCACGGTCCGGATCTTTGAACCCGTCCACGCACAGAACGACGGCGGAACGTTCCAACCCCTTAAACCCCAAAACGTGGCCGTAAAACTCGGCCTCATCGGCGTGGAACTCCCGCCAATATTCGTCCAGCGTGCCTTGTTCAAAATGTTCCTGGTGCATTGGATGGCGGTGCCTGGTGGTGAGTAATACGATCTGATTGTTCGCCCAGCCTTCTTTGATCAAAGCGTCAACACAATCGCTCGCAACTTCCAGCGCATCATCGGTCGGGCATTCAACCCGCCTGACGGGAAGACCCGAGCTCGCCCGGGGCGTGAAATAGTTGTCGGTGAAGCACCTGAACGTTTCTGTGATCTTCCGGGTATTGCGCAGGTTTTCGTCAATGTGGATCGGCACGAGATCGGTGAGTGTATTGAAGTCGCCGCTCGCTTCTGCGCCCTGCCATCTCCGGTAGACATCCTGCCCGTCGTCCATGAATGCATGGATCTGTCCGACAGAAGGGTCTTTGAGGCAAGCCACCAAGGAATCCCACCAAAGGGGCGCTATGTCCTGGGCTTCATCGACGACGACGGCATCCAGCTTCCGATCCAGCGGCAGGCCCTCTGCCAATTCCTTCAACTGACGCGGCATCCCGATTTCGAAGTATTCCTGCCCGGACCCATCCACCACACCAAGCGACTTGGCATACTCGTGGAACTCACCGGTAAAGCTCGGCGTGGCCTGCCTTCGTCCCGACATCTGATTCTTGAGGTATTGGCCCAGACCCTTGTTGTAGCAGATCAGACCGACCTTCTTGCCTTCTTTACAGAGTCGCCGTGCCTTTTCGACGGCGAGCCACGTCTTCCCGCTGCCTGCACCGCCGGTGTAGCGAACCCTGGTCAGTGATCGAGTGGCGGACAGCAGGACTGACTGACCTTCGGTTAGGTGATCTTGTTCGTCTTCAAGCTCCCGCGTGCTTCCGCTGACGGTCTCTATCGAATCGAAATCGCCTTGTAGCCGCCTCGCAATCCGTTCCAGGTACGACGGCGTGAGCCGGCTGATCCCGCTGCCTTCCTTTTCGATGGCTCGCCGGATTGCGACGGCTGGATCGACGATGTCGCCCTCGCCCAGGATGAGTTCTCGCGGATATCCGGCCATGGACCAGTCGCGCGGGACTTCGGTATATGGGAAACAAACCATGTCGGCGAAGCGGCTGGTTATCGGAGTGCCCAGCTGGTCGCCAATCCAGGATTTGAAGGCATGCTTGGACGATTGACATTGGGCCACGGGGCTTTTGATATTCCGCCAGCCACCCTTGTCCGACTGCTGCCACTGCGCGTTGTCAACGCGGACCAGCCCACCTTTAACCTCGATGGCTGCCAGGCCGACGCCCGGCCACAGCACCAGCAGATCTATCTCGTGCTCGACCCCACTATTGCGCACGTGAACCGAGTGAGCGAGCACCACGTCATCAGGCAGTCGCAACCGAAGCCGCTCCCACACCGCCTTCTCCGCAATCTGCTCGACTCCGAACTCCGGTTCAGCTGGTATGCAAAGCACTGATTCCCCCAAATTGTTAGCCTCTGTGGCTGTTCCCCTACTCCTTGTTATACCGGAACCGTGCTGCTTGTGTAGGACCGATGACCAGCCGCGCTATCTAGCTGCTGGGTAAATACAAGGGAGCGGGAGCGTCAATCGCGTCGTCCGCCGAGTTCCTTGAGTATTGTGCGTACCCTCGCGCGCGCCGCCACTGCTGGCTCGTTCCGCGGCCGAGGTGAGCGCGGTGGCGACATCGTGTTCCCCGGCCGAGAATTCCGGAAACGCGCGCCGGACGTCGTGGACGATTTCATGGAAGTGGTCGTCGGTAAGCCCGAACCGACAAACAGCAGGTGGTGCGTGATGAGGTTCGCCTTCACCAACGCAGACAATGCCGAGCGGGTGGTGTTGAACCCAAGGTAATCCTCCGGGGTGAGCACTTGAAGGACCAGTACGACGCCGACACCAGGGACACTCGCAGGAGGGCACTCACGACTTCGCCGCGGATCGGGCCGGCATCGCCACTTTTGGCGCCGAAGAGCGGCAGAGCGAGGAGCGGAACAGGTCGGTTGGACTGCGTCTTCATGGTACCCGGACAAACTTGTCGGTCGCCGATCTTCGTCTGCCGCGGCCGTCAGCTAAGCCGGCCGACCTTGATAGACCACGGGATCCAGCTGCGCAGTCTCTTTGAGCGACCCACGCAGAGAGTAGAAACCCACCTTTGGCTTTCCGAATTGGAATAGGCGATACAGATGGAATTGGTCCTGGGATTCCGCGGAGAATGACACCTCGTTCCGTGTCACCAGGAACGGAAGCTGCATGATGCTCCTGGTTGTCTTCACCTCGATGAACTTCTCTTTGCCGGACGGTTCGAACGAAAGGATGTCGTAGCCAGTCCCATCCCCCTGCGTGAGGGAAATGTGCTCCACCCGGTCCGCGAGTTTGCCGTAGCCAGCGGCTCTCAAGTTTCGCTGCTCGTACGCGAGGATAGCTAGTTCTCCTGCCGTTCCGAGATCGCGTCGTTGGGCTTCCAGCTGTTGGAAATCCACAAAGCGTCCTACTCGCGGCCGCACGTGCGGGTGCCGAGCTAGGTCAATGACAGGAGGGTTGGGATGAAACTGTAAGTCAGCCGGCGCAGGAGTGACATTCCCACCGTCCTCTTTGACCGACCGAAACATCTGCTGACGCAGGGCACCGTCCGTTTCGAATCGTGCCAAGACGACGGACCGGAGGCGCTCCTGAACATTACTCATCGGCTTGTAGCCATCGATGGGGATGCCCCTTGCCTCGATGATGACGGCGGATATGTTCTGATGTTTGAATTCAATCGAACCTTTGGAACGCCCAATGGACCCCTGCAACCGGCGATTCTCCGCTGCTTTATTGAATTTTTCGCCTGCCAATTCTCGCCGCAGCATGCCGAAGTAGCTGTCTATTACCGCCTCAACCTCTGAATCGGTCCAGTCGGTGCCCGACTTCACATCCATTATAGAAGCGTAGCGGACCCAGCTCGACGAGCGAAGAGGCAAACGGTAAAGCGACCGTCACCGACATCTACGAACTAACAGGTGCTATGCCATAAGGCTGCGAGGAGAACTGAAAGTCAAACCCCTTTTGGATACGGCCGCAAATCTAGCGGCTTCAGCTTCGCCCCATCCTGGATGAGTCCAAGCAGATCATCCTGCCGGGCCTGGCCAAGTGTCAACCGATACTTAGCGAGGCCAGAGAGCATTTGGTTTGTTCGCGGCACATCCCGGCTCAGAGGATGATCCAGTAGACGCCGCTGAATCTTGTGCTGCCCCCGATGAATCCAATGAGGCGCGAACCCATTCGCCTGATCCTCGGGCTGATCAGCAACATGCGCTACCGCGGCCTCGAAGAGGGCCTCCCACGGATTCGTTATGCCCGGCCGAAAGGCAGCCGCACCATGAGCCTCCGCGACGTTTTTCCGCACAGCGTGTCCGAGATACCGATGCACTCGGCCCTCCCGCTGTTCAAAGTCGACAGGATTCCCGGGAACATTCCAGTGGATAACGGAGTGTGCCCACCAATGAAAGTCGATTCCCTCTTGCCCTACAGAGGTGGACGCCAGGACGAACGGCCAGAACGGACTATTGAACGCACGGCGGACGTCCGGCATACGGTTGCTGTCGCCGTCGTCGGTTTTTGTGTTGCTGTATCGCACCGCGAAGCGGACACCCATCCGCAGGTCGTCATGGGATTTGTCCGGGTATTTGGCCAACATTTGTGAGGGTTTCAACGAGAGCGATTTGCGGATGTCATCGGCAAGAGCCCACAGCTGCTCGACGCTGATAGGACCAGGCGCTTGCTGGCTCCTAAGCTGAAAAACGTACTCGTCGAGTACCGCCTGCAGATTGCCGGCGGCACAGTATCGGAGGACCTTCTGCCAGTAGTCACCGTCGGGATAAAGTGCATCGAGCAACATGGAGACGTCCAGCCGGTTGAACAACGTCCGTAAGCCTGTGGCGGCATAAACTGCAGCCTTCCACAGCTCGGCATCGTCGAAGTCGGCGGGCAGGACCCGCATGAGTGCCCGATATACGCAATTTGCGGGGGAGTTGGCCGCGAGGTCTGCCAATTGCTCGTCCCAGCCGGCCGGCGCGTCGGATGCTGCTTCAAGCATGCGATCGATGTGCCTCATATAGAGCCCGGTCTCGGAGGATGCACTCTCCTCACCGTCATCTATCTCCTCGGGCGACTTGCCCTGCTGTTGAGTGAAATCGTCCAGCGCCTGAATCTGTCTCCCCGCCAGCTGAGCGTCTCCGAGCCAGTTCTGAGGAAGGCCGTCTGAGATCGAAAAGTAAGCGGCCCAAGCGCCCAGGCGATTTCCCTCGTCCTCGGACGCCCCGTTCGCCTGACTTCCACCGGCGGCGTCCACTCGATCCAGGACCGTTGCTTCGGAGACCTGCGTGCCGGCCTTCCCGGCGGCACTGAGCGGGTCGCCCATGACCGCCAGCGCAGCGTGTGGCACAAAGAGCGCGAGTGTTGACATCGCCATCGGTTCGTCGTCGCGCACCCTGTAACGCAGGCGGCCACGAAATCGCTTACGAGCTTCTGCGGTGTTCTCGCCATGCAGCTCCGAACCCTCAAGTACCTGGCGCTCCGCATCGTACGAAAGCAGTGCGGTGATCGCCGAAGGAGCGGCATTCCATGCCGAAAAGATGAGCTGCTTGGTCACACCGCTACCCACCTCCGCGAACGGGCCCGACGGTTCGACATATGGCAACGACGGCGGCATCCACAACAGTTGCCACCACCGGTTCCCAACGGTGTGGTCGGCCACAGCGCGGTACTTCGCATTGTCCGTTTCGATAGCACCGTACTGACGATACGAATCCGGATTGATCGTCGTCAGCGCAGGCAGGAACGGGTCCACAGCTTCGTGGTCGCAGTGAATCTTGTCGTCCAGCATCCTGCCGATCTTGTAACCGGTGAGGTAGTGAGCAAACAGGGGCACTGACTTCCAGTACTCCATGGGGCTACCGACGTGTGCGGCGCGGAAGAGTGCAGACAATGATTTGTAGCTCGATAAATCGCGGGGGCGCACATCGGTGGGAGACATCTTGACGACCTCAAGCATGTCGTCATCGCCGAGCTGAGGCCGTTCAGTCCGACTCATAAAGAGCTTCAAATTCGACTCAATCCGTCCCGTGACGACTTTGTCCGCGGCTTGGTTCATAAGCTGCGTACGACGAAGATCGAGGTCCGTCATCAACTGCTCCATGTACCAGGGCCGTGTTCCGCTGAGGAACTTCAAGAGCTGCAGGAAGTCGGCGGCGTGGTCGTCGCCTTCCTCCTCGTGTGCCGCCGTGTGGGCTTTGTAAGGCGTAGCGGAAAGCAGAAGCAACTTGGCGCCGTCGCAATTCAAGAACTGGCGGGCAAGCTCCGCGGCTGCATCCATATCGTCGGAATCTGCATCGGGAGAGTACAAGAGGTCACGGAACCGCTGGAACTCATCGAGGATAATCAGATCCGGCTCAAGACAGTCCAAACCGGCCTGAGCGAGGTCACCGCGTAACCCACCAATGATGGCAGCCATCCGCGGCCGCACCCCGTCCACCCCGAGCTTTTGTGCATTTCGCATCGCCTTCCGAAAGCCGGGCAGGTTTCCGCTATGGTGCGCGAGAGTACGGAACCGCTTCTTGACCGAGACAGCGAAGCCGTTCGGGAACTGTTGCTCCATGTAGCGGACACTTCGGTTGAAGTTGTCGAAGTAAGCGGTCGCGCGCAATAGCTCGACGGCGACGTCGTGCCGGTCTTCATCTATGAGACCGAGCTGGGACAATATCCGAAAAAGTACGACACGTTCCTTCGCCTGGCCGGTCGCACCCGTCACGTTAAACGATGTGCCAGGAGTGAGGGAAATGAAGTTGACCCGTTTGCGAGTTCCTTTCCCAGGCGGTGCGTTCAACTTGGCGAGTTCAGTGGGAAGTAGCGTGAGCCGGCCGGACTCGATGATGTCTTTCTGCCGGGTAACATTCAGCCTGCCCAGATTCTGCTTGGCCAGGTCCACGTTGGAGCACACATAGACGATATCGATGCGATTCACTCCCGAATTTGGCTGATCGAGGCGTTCGATCGCTTTCGCGATTACACCGCTCGCCACGAGGCTCTTGCCGAGGCCTGTCTCGTCCGCGACAAGGAACCGGTTCGCGGGCTCATCGTCGAGATAGAATCGACGGAACACATGCTCGACAGTGCGGCGCTGGAAGCTCCGCAGACGTTCAAGAGCGGGGGCAGAGTCAAACCCCATGATGCGCACCTTCTTCACGCAGTGTTTCCACGGCGGCTGTCCAGAGCGCGTGCAATTGTTGAACCTCCGGGTCATTGGCGCGGAGCTCCAGCAAGCGATTCATGACTACTTCCAGCTCCGCGAACATCATGGCTGCATCCGTGCCCGACAATGCACCGACCAGGGCTTCGTAGAGACCTGCCCCGGTCCCGGCACCGAAGGACGGACCCGCAAACCACCCTGTTCCCATCCCGCTGCCCGGAGGGGAATCTTCGGGCGTGAGAAACAGAAGGAGGAATTGGCGCAGTTTCTCCGGATCGTCGAGCTGTCGGGCGATAATTTCCTCAATCCGTCCGGCAGGGTCGGTCCGAAGGCTGCCTTGAATGACGGTGCTTTTCACTAGCTTGGCGGCCGGATCCTCCAGTGTGAGCACGAGAAAGGGGGTCACATCGGCGAGAGGAATGCCCTGGAAACGATGCTCCTGGTGCTTACTACCGTGCTCTACGACGGCGGTTGGCTGGGGCAGCGAGAGCAGTCTCAATTGCGCTCGCAGTCCGTCATCTGATGACCAGGAATGCGCGACCGTCACGGTGTACGTGCGATGTTGGTCGTCGTCCGTCACTGCATCGAGAAGGAATGAATGCGCCGCGCCTCGACGAAGTGCGTTCTCAAGCCGGAATGCAGCTTCGTCTTCCTCGGATCGGGTCTCGCCGCCTGTGCCCAGGTAGTCGGCGAACGGTACATCTTTGAGGCTTTCGATGATGCGTTGGACGCCAAGACGCTTCTTCGGTCCGCGCATTTCGAGAAGGAACTCCACATTCTTGGTGAATGCCGCCTCGGTTGCATTCGTGGAGCCGAGAAGTGCGTACGTGTAGTGCTCGTAGTCGCAGAAGTATGCCTTGGCATGCAAGCCGGTGAGATCATCCCTAACGCTCAAAGTCTCTGGATGATCGCCATCGTCCATTGCCGTAGAGGCACTCTCCGGTACACCGAGTTCATCAAAGCCCCTGAACGATGTTCGAGGGTCTGCGATGGTCGAAGTTCTGAGGAGGTCGAGCTGGTCTGCTCGCGATAACACCGTCAGTCTGTTGGTCCACTTGTCCTGGAACCGCCCGATCAGCTTGTCGTCAACGAAGGGCGAGATCACGAGTTTCTCGCGGCCGAGGAAGGCGCCGGTGCCGGTCTTGTTGTTCAGCGCCGGCGAGTTCTCAGGATCAGCAAGATGAGCCACGATCGATCCCGCCGGCAACGGGTCGCCGATTCCCATCGGACGGAACGCCAGTTGACGAATGTTTTCCGGCAGGTTCCAGTGAACCGATTCCAGCCGGGACGCAAAGGACTGCACTCGTGCGAGCCGGTCAGCGTCGGGCATCACAGTGCACAATTCCGGTAGGCGGGCGATGAAGCTGGCCAGCGGTTCGCCGTCTGGCCCGTTCCCGGCCGCACCGTCTGACGGTTCCCCATCCAACCGTACGAGCAGATCCCAGCTCGCGTCGGGTGTTAGGTTGCGGCTGCTGCAGAGGAAACGGTAGCGTCGCTCGTCGTCGTTCTCGAATTCCAGCGCCCAGACCTTCGGATGAAAGAGGCCTCGCCGCGTGCTCACCTGGTGAACCATTGGTTCGAGCAGGGCCAGGAGATCTGAAGCATCGAAAGGTGCCTTGATGTGTCCGGCCTGGCAGAAGACATCGACCCGGGCGGAGACCTTGCGGAGCGCGCTCAGAACGGCGACCGGATTCGTGAAGTCTTCGCCTGAACCGGCTACGAAGCTGAGTGGCACGGATAGTGCGCTCGTCATGTCGAGGGTAAATGTGGTTCCTACTGCGTGGGACAACCTGAAACCAACGGGTGGCCGAAGCTGCTGTGTCAACGCTTGACGGTTGGCGGGATCAAGCATCGATGACCTCCTTGCGCTCCAAGCCCACATGGATATCGAGGATCGTGCGGCGGACTTGGGTCCATCGGTAGCCTAAGGCGGCCACCTGGACGGGAGGTTGCCAGACCCTTAGTCTGCGTTCGTTCCGGAAACGAGAATTACCCTTCTTCATGAGCTTTTCCCGATGTTCGACGGCGGTGCGTATCTCTTGATTGTCGGTCAGCGGCTGTGGGCGGGAGGCGGCATCAAACATTATCCTTGCGAAACCGACCGTGCTGCTGCTGATTCCCCGGTTCAAGTCCTTCGCCCGACGGAGGAAGTCCTCCACATCCCACGCGGCGACGAGTTCCTGTTTGGCCGCCCGTTGATCCTCCCAGTCCGCCAAGAGCGACTCTGTCTGGTTCACATTCTCAGACTCTGCATGGAACGTCATAGCTGAGCGCTCGGCAAGTAGGTGCTGGTACAGAATGTTGGCTCCGTTATGGATCAGGGAGAAGATCTCTGCATCGTTCAACCACCGTAATGTGTCGCCATTCGCGGAACGGCACACGTTCTCGAGCCACGGATACCGGGCATCGGGGCTGGGGCCGGCCGGCGCCCCAACCAAGTGCGCGAGCATAGTTCCCGGGCAGGAGCTTAGGATCCGTTCCTGAAGCCAACGTGCTTCGGCGTGGGTGAGGCGCAGCCCGTTCTCCTCGGCTGACGGGAAATCGTGGGGCATTTTCGGAAGACTCGGTAGCCACACGAAATACGCGTTTTCACCTTCCTCCGGGGTCCGCAGTTCGGCGGTCATCAGCTGACCGATGGTGGCCCTGTCCACATCGGGATTGACGATCCCGTAACGACGGAGGGCGGACCAATACGCTGCAGACGGCAGTTGCTGAACATTCCTGCCTGCATCCCGCCCGATGAAGCTCTCCTCGCCTAGCTGGCGAAGACGATCGATGAGATCCCGCTCCAAGTCTTCGGCACGGGCACGAAGAACGTCCGGATTTCGGGTCGAGCGGTGGGCCGCCTGGAATGACCAAGGGACCAGAAGCATGTACCGCGCGCCGAGGTGCAGGACGGACGTTCCTGGGAAGAGGCTGTTGCTGATCGCGTCGCGGAGCTGACCGGTTCCAAGGTCATCAGTGGTTTCGGGAGTGCCGAAGAGCTTCACGAGCTCGCGCATTCTTGTGTTTTCCTCGGTGGAGGCGTCGAGCCAGGAGATCAACGACGTCATATGGTTGGAGAGCTCGTTTCTTGTTCGGGGTGAGCTTTAGAGGAACTTGGCGGAACGTGCTCAAGGGCCCCCACCTTATGCAGGGAGGTGAAGCGCTGTCTAAGCTTGGAGGCGAAAAGGGGATCACGGATGAGAACGCCGGCTTCCAGATTCCCCTGAGCGGCGGCATTGCTGAAGTTGGCGCTCGTCACCAGGGCCAGAGTGGAGTCCACTATGACGACCTTCGAATGTTGAACCCCGTATTGCCCTCCAGGAGGGACGTATTTGAGGAAGCGTGCTCCTTCGAGCTTTGCTTGGAGCTTCGCGGTGGTGTCTTCCATCTTTGACGCCTCAAGTACGAGCGTGACGGAGACACCTCTGGCGATTGCCCGCCAAAGGGCCTCGACGAACGGCGAGCCGATCGATGCTGAGTAAGTCGAGGCGAGGACGTCTTCCTTCGCTTGGTCCACCAGATGCGCGACAGCTGCCGTCGTGTGGTCGCCGTCGCCAGGGAAGCTGTGACCGCTCCAGACGGCCCGCGACGGGGCGGGCGCCCGATCCGCCGCGGCGGCATACCCCCTGAGTACCGATGCCAAGAGTCCTGGGTTTCCGAGCGATGACAGTGCCTGCCCAAGGAGCCCGGAGGTAACTTGCGAGGGCTGGGGCAGGAGCGAGGCTGCGTTATCCAGCCGCCCATCAATTTCCAAAGATGCGGCGAGACTTGTCGCTTGTGAGGCGGTCAGGGCTTGCGCCAACTGAAGCAATGGATCTCCCACAGAGCCTAGTCTCCGGTCATCGCAAGCACAGGCTGGACCAGACCGTTGATCGCATGTTCGGCGCCAGCGTTCAGCGTCAATGCGAATCTACGATCCAAGAAGCGATTTGCTTTTTCACACGAGGTCTCAGACACGAACAGGCAGAAGTGGCAGGCTGCGCCATGGAGGAAATCCTCCTGGCCGCTGGGTACGCGATGTGCACAAATCGGGTCCGAGGAACACCGTTCCGCGCGCCGCAGCGCGTCACGGAAGACCACTTCGAGGCGCTCGGTTCTGGCCAGATCGACCAGCCCTCCGAGCGTTCCCTCGCTGTCCGGGGACGTCGTGGCAATCAGAATGCCTGCGGCTGCTTCCCGATCCTCCGTCTCACGCCACGCATAGAGACGCTCGGAAAGTGATGCCGAGCCATAGCCGCTCGACATAGCCATCTCACGGATAAGCAAATGTGACATGGTGTGCAGAGCCCAGTACCGCGGCGGCGGCATCCGGTCGGCCGCATCGATTTTCTCCGCCGTGCGGCTTTGTCGACGACCTACGTTTCGCTGATGTGCTGCGACGTGCGCCCGCCAGACGTCGGAATTGAGCGCCGAGTCCTCCCAGGTGCGAATTACATCTTCATCGAACCGCAGGAATACCCCTTCGCCGCGGTCCTCTGTCGCTGGTACCCACTTGGGCTTTTCGGACTGGACGAGCGGTGCGATGCGGTTGGGTGCGTCCCCCACACGGTCCAAGGCATCGATGCGCGTGAAACCGAGAAACGCGTTGGCCTTCTTGACCCTCTCTACCGCAACGACGTGTGAAAGAACTGACTGTAGGGTGTGCGCCACCTCCACTGGGCGCACACGGAAGCCGGCCTTTCGGTCTTCGCGCTCGAATTCCTCTGGGTGAACGAGAGTGTCCCACTCTGGTTCCAGCAGGCTGATCGGGTCAAAACCTGATGGAGTGGCCGGAGTATCGGTTGCGGCGGTGGCATGGCCCCGAGCGATCTTAATTCCGTTCCACAGTGCGTCATCTGGGATCCCGTCGAAGATCGACCGAGCATCCTTCGGTCCGTACTTTCGCCATCCAGGTAGATCATCAAGCGTTTGCACATCTGCGAAGGTGACGGCTGGCAACCCCTTCACCGTATCTGCCACGTCTGCGGTCGTAATGTGCTTGCGTGCCGGGAGTACCAGTACGCTCACTGATGCTGGGAACCACTGGTTAGCGGCGCCTAGCAGCATCAGCCTGACGTCCGCCTGACACGGCTTATCAGCCGGAGCGTATGTGGGAAGGTGTGGATGCCGTCCACGGCAATCTGGGAGCATCTCTTCTCCGCCGGCCCGCGTCAACTCAGCGATATTGCGTGACGCCTCGCAGGCCGCACAAGAGATCTTCACCTGCGGTCCGAGGTTTGAACGCCATTCCATCATTCGCATCTCGGGCTTGGCCACCTTGCACTTCACGGGTTCGCCGTCGCCGCCATGCACCCACTCGACATACGGGAACTCATCGAGATGCCCGTCTACGCACGCGATCAAGTAACGGGCGGGCACAGCCAAACGGTCGCGCGCGTCCAAATTCCCCTGCTTCTGTCCCTTTGTTGGCCTGCCCTTACACGACTTATGCACGAACTGCGCCTTGTCAGGCCGATGCTTGCTCGTGTTCACGAACTCGAACTTGTGCGATTCCGAAATAGGTGCCAGCAGGTCGCAGCCGGTGCAGCGTAGCCACTGCGGGAACACCCGAGTCGGGATTCCGATGGGGGTGCCGCCCTCGTGAGTCTTTTCCGGCAGCCATGGGGGTTGCCGGAGTTCTTCAACTCGCGGCAGCACCTTGCGCACCGCTTCAAGCAGTCGTGGCACGAGCACCAGTTGCGCGCCACCCTGCTTTGAGTATGCGATTTCCCATGCGTCAAGCCCCTGAGGCATGACCGCGATGTGAGGCATGTCAACGGTAGCCCCAATGCCTGAGGTGTAGAGCAATGCGCTCGGTCGCACCGATCCGACCCTGCTGTGGTTCTTCCCGCCGATGGCTTCTAGCTCCGCGAACGGATTCGCTACTACTCCCGCAACGGCGATTGGCTCTTCCGCTACCTCTTGACTCATTTCGTATCCTTCTTCGAGAACATCCACTTTGGCGCAGCTGCACTCAGCGGTTCCGCTAATTTGCCAACCATTGGTGTGACAAGAAGATTGATCTCAGGTTGGACCTCGCGCATCGAGTTGGCCACCTGAAACAGACGGCTGGCTTCGTCGGGAACGACCGTTTCAGGACTCACCAGGAGGGGAGCGACAATCTGTCCACCTCCCACGGAGTCCTTCTGATATGTCAACGCGCCCGACCACCTGTCCGACTCATCCGTCCACTTGTCGAGACGCAGGATCAGTTTGCTCTTGGTCTCGTCAGCGACCGTGTCGTCACCGCCGCTGGCAACCCTGATTCGCGCCACGATCCGATCAACAAGGGTGTCGACGAAGGGCCGCCGCTGAGCGATGGTCCCGGCTCCGGTTTCGGGTGACAGGGATGAGTTACTCCGTTGGTCGGCGACGCGAGCCGCCGATACCAGCACTCCGGTCAATCCCCGCTCCAACGCAGCATCGGAGAAGGGGGTCACTGACAGTGCTTCGACGTGGGCATAAAAAGTGTCGTGGTAGTGCTCAAACTGCTCGTAGTGCGCCATATCGCGGGGCCTGGACCGATTGGCGAGCGTTACCACGAGGCCGGGTTTAGCGGCTTCACGACCAACGCGCGACGACGCCTGAATATACTCGGCGGTGTTCTTCGGTTGGCCAACGACGAGCATCAAGCCGAGACGGGGCACGTCCACACCGACTTGAAGCATGGAGGTGGCCAGTACTACGTCATACGGCATGTCTCTTGGAGGAAGCTTTTTGCCGGCTTTTTTAGCTGCTGCTGCCCGCGCACCGTACTGCCGCTTTGCCTCGGTCGCATCCTTTTCGGGGTCGAACGGGACACCCAGATTGGTCAGAGTATTCGAGATATCCGCAGAGGAGATCCGAGACGTCAATTCGCCGATCCGCAGCCCACTGGATCCACGCCGCGGGTATCCCGAGTCTTTGTCTGGGTTGCTCGTGCGGGTGACGATGTCGTCTTCGAGATATCGGCGCATGCCTGCCAGCTCTCGGGTGGCGGAAAAATAGTCAACTAGGGTCACGTATGGCTCGGCCGCAGCCCCGTGCGCATCAAACAGCTTCTGTCCCGCGAGCAGAAGGATTTCACTGACCCGGATCTCAGCAAGGGTCAAGCGGGCCCCGTGGGCGCAGACTCCGACATAGCGTCGGCCGGGATCTTTCTCACTGACAGCGACTTCCTTCGAGAAGAAGGTGTCTGTCACGGATAGGACCTGGGGCGGGAAGATTTGGACCTGACGTGCATATAGTTTCATCACCTGGTCCCGGGCGTTCCGTACGGTCGCGGTGGAAGCGATGACCAAGGGCTTTACCAACGCAGGGTTTTCGGCAGAGCCGTACTCCCACGTCGAAAGCGTGTCTATCGCTGCCTCGAACAACCCCACTGCGGTACCGAGTGCGCCGGTGATGAGGTGGAGCTCGTCTTGGATGATGAGGTCTGGCGGGCGTAGCCGCTCCACGGACTTGACTGTGGCTTTCGGGTAGACAAGGCCGCCCTCCGACTTTGAATTGTGATCGCTGGCTCCACATACCGAGGCCATGGTGTCCGGGTGTTTGTAGCCGTGCCGTTCGCACCGCTGAGACACGTAGCCAAACAAACTCGCTGCCTCACCTTCCCGGGCGAGTCGGGCGAACTTATCGACGGTCGCCAGCAGGAAAGTCGGTGGATTCCGGTAGATTTCGTCGTCCACGGTTAGCACGGGAAGCCCCTCCACGGCGGTGCCGCCTTGAGAGAACGGGCACCGTGCGAGCTTGTCTCCGCAGTACACCTGGATGCGCTGAGTCGTTTTTACAGCAACGACATCCGCCTTGGGGTTGATCGGCGTACCGCACCACGGGCAGCTGCTGAACTGAAGCACTGTGAGCCCATAGGCTGAGTTGCCATCATCGTTGCGAACATCACGAACCTGTTGCTCTGCCTCGGCAAAGCGCTTGGGGCTGACACTTGAGCCCACCCACAATCCGATGCGGAACGGTTCCTGACCCCAGGTTGCAGGGTCTTCGCGCCGGACCAGTTCGGCGGCGCACATGAGCGTGGTGGCACGTAAGAACTGCTGGGAGGTGAGCAGACGGAGCGTGTACCGCATCAGTACGGCGACACCGTCGCGGCCGTCGATCAAGCCACCAGGTGTCTCGATGATGCCTTGGAGTCGGCGGATGCCGAAGGTGAATGCCGCAAGCCCCAGGTAGGCCTCAGTCTTGCCACCACCGGTTGGGAAGAACAGCAGTTCTGCCCGGGGTAGGTCACCGGACCGCCGAGATACGGTCGGGTCCACGATCGAAGGCAACTGCATCAAGATGAAGGCGAGCTGGAAGGCTCGCCACGATGCAGCAACGTCACCTTTCGCATCGATCGCTGCCCTCGCATCCTTGACTGTCAAAGAGCGGTCTGCAGCTCGGAGTGCAGCAACTTGGGAGCGAATTCGCTGCTCGCGCATGGTGCGGTTCATGAAGGCGAAGGACTTGCGCGCTCGGTCGCTCCCCTGAGCCGTGGGGTCTGTGTTCGTTAGCAGTTCCAGGCCGGCGCGCAGACGCTTGAGCGCGTCCTCACCGTCCATGGTCCCTGTCTCGGCGACCTTTTGAAGGTGCTGAGGCAGGGCTCTAGCCTCGGCGCATCGTTCGCTGAGCCACGTTTCATACCCGTCTATCAATGGCTTCAGGTAATTTCCAAGCTGTTGAGGTGACGCCTCCATCAGTAGCCGCATGCTCATTTCGGCACTCGGGATGGTTGGGGCAAGAGTTTGAGGGACTTCCGCGGTGGGCAGCCAAGTGGTCCTCACCGTCTTCGCGGTGCGCGAGTTCGGATATGGGAGGATCCAAGTGGCGGAGGCTGTGCGGCCGACGGCGAATTCAAGGCGGTCGCGGTACAGGAGGTCGAGCTGGAGCACCTCGGGGTCACCGAAGTCGCGTGCCTGCACGAGTGCGTCGCGGGTAGGACGAAAGACAGCAGCCCCGTCGACGGCGCTAACTTCCAGCTGGGTCTGAAACAGCCAAACCTTAGGCGGGAGCTCTTTACCTGTGACCTTGGTGTTTTGAAGCGCTGCTTCGACCACTCGAAGCCCGTCGTGGTCGAAGACCTCAACAGATATAGCGACGTGGCCCTCGACGATTACCTGCGTATGAGTCTGCCCCGAATCGACGTCTGCAATGTTGATGATTCGAGGTACAACATGGTCCGAACGGTCGTAGTAGGTCTGGGTACGCCCTTCTTCGTCGGTTTCCCGGCGGGACTCGTACTGACCCCACTTCGCAGTAAAGACGAGGCTGTCCACCTCGGGTCCCACTTGGAAACGGAGGCCCATCGACGACGGCGCGATAAGTTTCGACTCCGGACCGCGGTCTTCGTCTGTGTCGGCGCCACCCGCATCAGTTATTGCCTCGTCGGCTTCCTCCGGAACGCCTTGGACGTCATGGCCAGCATCTGTATCTAGGACCGCCGCCTCACCAGAGTCGCGGAAGTCGTCCGGGTTGTTCACCTCTGATCGCGCCTTCGCCTGAGGCAGTGGGTCGTCGTCGCCGATCGCAACCGGTGCGAGTGCTCCGACTAAGTAGCGGGCTCGGGGTGTGCCGTTGACGGTCTCGTCAGCCTCGCCCCACGGCCCGACGAGATCCCGCTTCAACAGGTCTATGAGCTCGTCGCGAACTTGGCCGGAGTTCACCGATTGGAGGGGTACTGTCTGGGCGGTCAATTAGAACATCGCTCCTTCTGGGGCAGTCTCCGGATCAAGGTCGAGCTCCGTCGAGGGGTTTACCTTTCGGCCCCTCTTCGGCTCCAAGCCTGCACGACGATGGTTCTCCTCAAGCAGTCTGTCGAGGATCTCGACGCGCGCGGCTGGGCTCAAACTGAAACGCTCCATCTGCCGGTAGGTGTGAAAGTCATGGTCGAGTGGGATGTCGGTCCAGCCATAGGCATCCAACATGGAATGGTCGATTTCCGCGTGAATCTCACGAATACGAGCAACGTCGACATCGCTGGTAACGGTGGGGTCGTTCACGAGGTTGTACAGTGCCGTGAGCCCGAGCTGACGACGAACCATTATTCCCCTACGTTCCGAGTCGAGAGCGGACCCGCGCTGTCGTAGTGCGGTGGTTCTCGGCGGGAGCGGAAAGGTATCGAATACGTCAGAGGGAGTGTATCTAAAGTCGTTCTTCATCGAAGATCCCCAGCGCATTACCCAGGCCTGATGAATAAGGCTCGAAAGGGCTGCAAGGAGAGCCCGATCCGCACTCGGAAACACAATTAGCGCCTGCGAGAAGACCTCCGTTGTCGGCCTAAGAACCGGAATGATCGTCGAACTGGTTTGAACTATGACAATTGCCTCATCGAGTCCCTTGAGGGCCTTCGTCATGGCCGGGCGATTTTCTTCGTAAATCCACCATTTCTCGGGGAGTGGATCTCTAAGAGAATATTCTCCGTCCGCATTTCTGCGCTGACGGACGGGTTTCACCAATCGCTCCACGATTTCGAACGCCTCAGCGTAGGACTTGGCTTGCTCATACGTTCGATTGCCAAAATTGATGACCCACCGGGAGGCTCGCAACTCTGGGAAACCATTAACATCTGTCTTTCCGTCTGGGAATGGAAAAACTATTTCTTCAAGCTTTGGATTGGCTGAAATTAAGGTTTGCGCTTCATCGACTTCTAGAAGGAATCCATCGCCGCGCAAAGTGATCCCGCGATATGCGCCGCCCACCTGCTCTCTGAGGCGATACGGTTCGCCATCCATCCCTGAGGACGGTTCCAAGGAGCTGGAAATGCTCTGTACTGGCCGGCCATCACAGACCGGATGTACGCCTTTGGTAAGATCCCTTCGGCCGCCCCAGATGGCTGCATATTGGAGACTTGCACTCCTCGAAGGCCACTTTGCACTCTGTATCGCCCGACGCAGGGAATAACCTCCACGGAGTGTTGGATCGAGGCCGACAGAGCGGGATTTCCCTTGTCCCACGGAATTAGTCGCAATTAAACCAAATTCCCCGTGGCCAGTTAAAAGTTGGGTTACCCGGCGAATAAAGTAGGCCGCCAAGTCGGCGCTACCGGTTTGGCCATCAGCCAGTATGAATATCAACCAATTTCGTACATTTGTACCAAGTGCCCCGGTTAGCTTGTGGCCGCCTAAGAATGGCGGATTTCCGATGACAGCATCGAAGCCGCCGTGGTCAGCCATCACATCCGGCGCTTCAATTACCCAGTGCAGTGGCTTCCAGCGCGCTTCACCGGTATCAACTGTGGGGGTGAGCCCCGCGCCGAGTATCGCTTCGATGTGGCCTCGGTTGCCTTCATCACCGTTTGGCGGGTAGGCCGAGTAAAGGGCGTCAGCGAGATCGTCGTATCGGCGTTCAAGGGCAGGGCCTGGTCGCCCCCCTTCGAGCAGCCCCGAAGCGATGACGGCGTCTGCCACTTTGCGGAGCCGAGCGGTAACGTCCTGCGACTCTTCTAGGAGCTTCCTCTTAGCCCGCGTGGAGCGCATCCGGTCCGCGTCGTCGACCTGGCCGCTTGAGAGTTCACGACGGAGTCGGGCCGAGCGGGCCAAGTCCCTATCGACGTCGAGTTGCAGGAGCTTCCTCTGAAGGAGACGACTGCTGTTGGGGTCGATGTGCTGAGCGCGGAGCTGTCGTTCAGTGGTTAGGCCAAGTAGCGAGTTGCCATGGAATACGCGGTCATCAACGAAGGAAAACGGTTTGCCCGGATCCATGGAGACTAGCCAGAGTGACAGCTTGCACATTTCGACGGCCATGCCGTTGATGTCGGCGCCGTATAGGCAGCGGGCAACCACTTCACGTATAGCCCACCGCTTGGCGTCCTCGTTAGTGGCTGCGCTCAGCCCTTCCTTTGAGCGTGCTTCGATGAGGCGTGCGGCGAGGTATCGTGCCGCAGCGACAAGAAATGCGCCGGAACCGACGGCGATGTCCGCGACCTTGAGGTTGAGGATCTCAGTGGAGCTCTTCAGGACCCAGTCGTCCCGGTTCTCGGTGTCGAGGGGACCAGGCGAGAATACGAGCGGTTCCAACGCGTGAAGTACCACCTCCTCGGCCAGTGACCGAGGGGTGTAATGGGTCCCGGTGTTGGCTCGCTGCGGGGACTCTGTCATCACGAGTCCGCCCTCAGGAACCACATACGGGAATACACGAAGGTCGCTTCGGATCAGGGCGTGCAGCGGCGCGAGCTGATCGACCAACTCGGTATGATCGAGCAGCACGAAACCGAGACGGGTGCGGGCGTCGGCGGCTGCTGTTTCGTCATTCCCATCGAATGCCTTAGCTATTTGTCGTGCTGTAGCGGGCTTCGCGTTGGGTTGGGCTTTGCCCAGATGCTCGATCAGCTTTTTGGCGAAGTCCGCTCCGCCCGTGGCGGTCTCGGCAATGGCGCAAAGCTCAGTCAGAGCGACCTTAGGCTCATACCCGCTCTTGCCCTGGAGTCCTACGACGACGTCGTCGGTGTACTCGGCGGAATAGCCGAGCAGGCCCTCGTAAACGTAGCCAATCTGCTCGACATCGAGGTCGCGGAACGACAGCTGGCGGGCTTCCCCGCCTACATGTGCGATCTGCACGGCTTTGAGAACTTGCAGCATAACCCTGTCAGAGACGCGCACGGCAAGCTGCCCCTGCGCGTTCGTCGTCCGGAGCCATGGGAAACGATTCGGATCGAATAGCGACCCGCCGTACGCCGGCATCCGGGTGTCTTCGAAGGTCGCGCCGGAGTAAATTGCGGTACTGGCAGCGAGTAGACGGTGCCAGGTCTCCCAGGTGTGATCAAGTGCTTCTTCGGTGCCGTTTTGCGCTGACTGCTCCAAGTTGATGCGCACCCCGGAAATGGCGTAAGAGTCGCGGTACATCTGGTGCTGCGGCAGCAGGGCGCGTTCCTCAGCGAAGAGGAGGAAGACGACGCGCATCAGCACGGAAACGGCGGCTTCGTACACTTGCTTGCTGTCGTCGGGGAGCGGGGTCTCCTCTCCGTTGGCGATCGCACGCAAGTGCGACTCCGACATGGCTTGCAGGACGAGTTCGACCGCGCGACGGACCTGATCACCCAGGGCCTCGGTGATTGCCTCGGCGCTGGCGACACTGAGCTCGAACAATTTCGGTAAGCGCTTCTCGGCGGCACCTCCAGCGAGCGAAACCAGCCCGGCGAGGGCTAGGAACGCATCCCGGCTGTCCCGTTCCTCACGCCAGATGAGCGAATCGAAGACACCACTCGCAGTAGTGACGCCTTGGACAGCAGAGACGATAGCCCACCAGCGCCCGTCAGTGACAAGCCCGATGCTAACCCTCGTTTCGCGCAGGAGGGCAGCAGTTCGGTCGATTGCGTCAGCGGCCCACCCGTCGGTGCCGGTTCCCCGGAGATCGTCGGTGGGGTCGACGACTACGACGAGAGCGGCCGGGCCGGAACCTGCGTCCAGCGCGGCCCAGGGCCGTACGGTCACGTCGCCGTCAGGCGAACTGGCGACGATCGAGGAGTCGGGATGCCCGTCCAGGTGCTCACCCCACTGCAGCAGGTCGCGCAGGACTGCGGCGACCCAGCGGTCGCGCCAGGCGAGATCCTTAGCGGGATCTGGCCTGCCTTGTCGGGCGGCCCACGCCTTCGACCAGAGAGTGTGTTCGTACACGAAGGTGCTGTTGACGTCGTCGATGGCGTTGTACGGGCGGTCAAGTCCGTTGGGGAACACCGATTTGAGGGCAGCGCGCGAAAGGAACGGCCCATCAGCGTCGACGAGAGACAGCCACTCCCAAGGGTCCTTAATTGCCATCGTTCTTCCCCAGTCTCTCTGCATCGGCCGGGCTCAGGGCGAAAACGACCGCGGCGACGAATGTGTGCGGTTGCAGATTGGCGTAGCGTCTGGACACGGCGTCCCGCTCATCGCGTTGCTCCTCGGCGAGGGCGTCGAGGCGCCGCCTGATGTTTGCCAGGTCCTTTTCACGCTGTCGCTGCTCTTCATGGAACAGCATGTCCTCCAGCTCGCGTTTGCGTGCCTCCGCATTGTCAAGGGTGCCGGCCAATGTCTGACGGAACCGGGCGAAAACCTCGTTCACACGTTCGAGATCGGCGGTTTTGCGCTTGACCAGGTCCTGCTCGATCCCGCTGCGAAGCCTCTGAGCCCGGGAGGCGACGGCCTCGGCCACGCGCTGGCGAATGCCGCCGTCGTCGGCGCCATCTGCGTTCCAGAGGTCGGCGAGTCCGGAGAGCACGCCGGGGGAGGGCGCAGTCAGCTTCTCGGCGTCCAGGGCCGTGACGAGAAGGTCCTCCGAGCGTTCGACGCCGAGTTCCTGGCGTCGGGTAAGCCGGGTTCCGGCAAGAAAAACTTCCTCATGCAGACGAGTGCCGCCGTCGCCGACAACGACCAAGCGCGCGACGCCAGCCACGAACGACTGATCCAGACCGTCGACTACCACGGCGCTGACGCCATGAATGTGGTTCGAGCGGGTCCAAATTTGGCCACGCAGTTCCCGCGCGGCGCGCTGGATGAGCGGGTGTCCCAAGTGGGCGAAGACGATGTCGCTACGGCCCTTCGCTTCTTCACCATCGAAAGTGACGGGGCGCGCTACATCTGGACGAAGCCGAGTGCGGAGGCCCTCCAGACCCGGCGTCCATGTACGGTCGAGTCCGGCTGGTAGGTCGTAGAGAGAGGCCAACTCGTATGGGTCATCCGCGTCAAGAAGCCCCGGTTGTCCGGATACACGTAGTCCGGTTTCAAGGACGCGTCGCAAATTGCGGCCGTGCAAGTGCAGTCGGTCACGTGAGCTCTCGAGCCTGCTGGCAAGGGTGGTTAGTTCACGGCGGAGAGTGTGCTCGCCCTGCATAGCCGTCTGAATGATTTGTTCGCCCGAGCCTTTGGTTAACTTGGGGCGTGCGCGCAGATCTCCGTAGCCGAGGGTTCGCTGAATATCAGGATCGATGATGTCTCCAGCGGATCCGAGGTCTTCCTGTACCCGTGAGATTTTGCGGGCAACCCGGGCAAGATAGTCAGTGTCCCTGGCATAGTTCGAGGCGGTAACCGCCTTGTCTGCCGGATCCGGGTGGTAGATCTGCGGGCGCTCGTTCTGACCATAGCGGTCAATGCGGCCGATGCGTTGCTCAAGGCGGTTGGGGTTGAAGGGGATGTCGAAACTGACCAGGCGGTGGCAGCGAGTTTGCAGATCGATTCCCTCACCTGCGGCGTCAGTCGCGATGAGGATCCGCACGGGGTCCTTGGAGGGATTCTCGGTGAAACGCACTCGGATGAGTTCGCGCTCTTCGGCATTGGTCGAGCCCTCGATCACCGCGAGGCGGTCGCCTCCAAGGCCAACGGCATTGAGGACGTCGCGAATCCAGTTGAGCGTGGCGACGTACTCGGTGAAGATGACGAGGCGTTCGTTCAGCCACGTTCCGTCCGGAGTCAGTAACTGACCTCGGATCTGATTGATGAGCGCCTGGAGCTTTGTGTCAGGCAGCGAGGCGTAGCGCCATCCCCAGTTGATGAGCCATTCAAGATCAGTGATGTCTTCAGGCGTCAGCGGGACTTGGGCGCGCTGGGCCGAGCGGAGTGCCTCAAGCTCTGGCTGCTCAAGGCGGCCTTCTTCTTCATCAGGTGCTTCGTCACCGAGCACTTCGTCGTAGTCGGGCAAGTCGATATCGTCGTCACCACGCAAACGGGTGGCGAGATATGTTTCTGCCGTCGAGGCGAATGCTGTGGGCGAGGAGAAAAAGCGCTTCTTCAGGATCAGCGTCGCGAGGTCGGCGGCGCGCTTGCCCTTTTCCGCTTTCACGGCCGCGTTGCGTCTCTTGGCGAAAGCAATCAGCCGGTCATAGGCCTCAGACTCGTCGTCGGAGGGCTGGAACACCAGGGCGTGCACTTCCCGCAGCTTGAAGCCCTCATCAGGCAGGTCCTTCTTAAGCCGGCGGACTGCCACTTCGCGCAGCGCCTTGCCATCGAGATCGGCGCCACGGGCGAAGCGTTGCGGATCGACCATCTCCATGAGGGCTGTGAACGATTCGGTGTAACCATTGTGCGGGGTGGCGCTGAGGAAGAGCCGGTGTTCGCAACGCCGCGCGAGTTCGCGGACGGAAACCGTGCGCTGGCTGTCAACAGCGTAGCGGCTCTTGTCATAGCCGCCTCGCGAGGGTGTAGCCGGGGCAACGTGGTGGGCTTCGTCGACGATTACGACATCGAAGGCGTAGCGGTCGGCAACACGCTTGTCGTCGGCGCGGGCATATACGTCCCTAAGGAGGCGCTCGGCCCGCGGTGACGGCAGCCATGACATGGAGACAATCACCCGGGGGAACAGGATGAACGGGTTCGCGTGCACTCCGAAGCGGCGACGGAAGTCGCGCATGGTGTTCGAGTTGACGATTTCGAAGCCCAGACCGAACTTGTCGCGCATCTCTTCTTGCCACTTGATTACGAGACCGGCCGGGCACACGATGATGACGGACCGGGCGCGGTGGCGAAGCAGCAGCTCTTGCACCACCAGTCCGGCTTCGACGGTTTTGCCGAGACCGACATCATCGGCAAGTAGGAGGTTCGCTCGGGGTGCTTCCAGTGCGCGGCGGAGCGGATCAAGCTGGTACGCCTCAATAGTTGCGCTGCTGCGGAAGGGGGCTTGCAGGGTCCGGGCATCTGCGGACGTCAGCGCGCCCCAACGAAGGGCGTCAACGTACGCGGCGAAAGTGGTCGGATCGTCAAATTGTTCCGGGTCGACAGCGAGAGGGAGTCCCTGCTCAAGGATGACACCGCGTCCCGGCTCAAGTTGCCAAATGGCGGTCATCTCTCGACCGTAGTGCTCTTCTTCTATGGATTGGAGCGACACCGCGTGCTGCAGCTCAGCTTTCCCATCATCGGCGCTTGACCGCTCCAGAGCTTGTGCCGATACATCGGTGACTATCCATTTTGAGCCCCTGGCTGTGACGAGCTGGCCGACTTCCGGCACTTCGTCGTGCACAGTTGAGCGAGTAGCCCCCACCGTCATCTCAGCCCCCAACGCCTTTGACTTCAACAGTTCCCTGATACTACTACCTTCACTGCAGCTACTCGGACCTTATAGGGAAGCGTACTCATTGAGATCCTTCATGAACGCGTCTCGGTACCGCAGATTGCTCCTGCGCAGCCTATCTGAAAAACCACGGGTCGCCTTTACGGAAAGCGCGTTGGATCCTCTTTTCTCAAGGAGCCTCTGCAACGAGAAACTTCTTCGAAGTGAGCCGGTGAGTGGACCCTCAGTGACAACTATTTTTTGGACGGCTCCACTAATAGCAATCCCCGCATTGCCCCAACCGCGCTCCACTCCCATTCCAGTCGGCAGCTCAACCCTTTCAAGATATTCGTAGCCTTTGAGTCCTTCAGCTATCCATTGCGCCGCCGGTATAGCAACCGCGTTACCAACAAGTTTCCATCGATCCCGTGCCGGTGCTGACTTCGTCCAACCGGGACGAAATCCTTGAAGACTTTCCAACGCTGCAATGGATGGCGTCCGAAATCTCACCTCTAGGGGAGCGCCGGGCAGCCAGACGGCCGGAGCTGAGGGGATCCCAGCGGTTGTGGATCCCTTGATTGTGGGGACGACTCCATCGCCCCAACCGACCCCGCGATTACCTTCGGTCCAGTAGAAACCGTGGGCCTTAGTTCGTCGAGTGGTTTTAGGGAGTTTGATGTCCGGTTCCTCGGCGTAATCCCGGAATAGAACACGCGCTGGGTCGTGCTGTCGAGAAGCTAGGAGAAAAACGCGCTTTCGGCGTTGAGCCACGCCAAAGTACTGCGCATCTAAGGTGCGGTAGCACCACTTGTATCCCGCCTTGCTAAATAGCGCGCCAATCTCAGTCATTGCTTCTCCCTGATTCAGCCGCAACATATTTGGCACATTTTCAAGTAGAACCCATTCTGGCCGCTTCTTCTGTATAGCTTGCAATACCCCAATTATGAGACCAGAAGCCTCACCACCAATTCCGATTCTGCGGCCGGCAGACGAAAGATCAGTGCATGGGAATCCTGCGGTGATTATTTCCGCGTTGTGAAGATTAGGCGGCAGTTCACGTACATCCTCAAATAAGGAGGCAGTAGGAAACCGCATACGAAGGACAGCTTGCGCTGATGGCCAGTTTTCGTAGGCCACCACGTTACCTGTGAATCCCGCTTGGGTGAAGGCGCGCTCAAAGCCACCAATACCGGCGAAAAGACTTAGAATTCCGGATTCAGGATCCATGCTGCTCACTATTCTCACTTGCTGCCTATTGAACCGGGCGTGCTTATAGATCTTAGCTGAGCGCCCGACGCCGCCGGACAGTCAGCACCACACCGTCCAACATGCGACCGCCAGCATCGAGGTGCCACGAAAGATAGGAAATCTTCGACAAAATGGCGAAGTGGTCGACTGCCCGAACAACATTTCGTGTTGCCCAGCTCACCCAGTCGCCCTCGTTTGCCGGTCTACCAGCAAGAAAGGGAACCAGCCGCTGTCTCCGTTTTGTGTCACTACTCGGATGTGCGGCGTGATTTTTCTTCATTGGCTGCGAGGGTTACGTCCTCCATTCCAAAGGAGAACCCCCAATAGAACTCATGATCGTCCGGCTCTGCATCATAATCTTGGTCATCATCTGATGGGATAATGCTTTCAATAGCGTCGTTCCATGAGTCGTAATGCCGCAATATCGCAACGGCCGATGGACGCTCCCCACAGGACGCTATTTCGCCGATAACCCATCGATCATAGGCCAACAAATCGCCACCAGGGCAAGTGACAGTGAATTCTTCGAGGGCTTGAAAGCATTCGTTCTCCGAGTAGATTTGATCTATGCGCGGAGACGCAAGCCCTACCGCTCTTAGGGCATCCTCCCAGAAACCATTTCCTAGACGAACGCGTAGGAGATCAGCAGGAGCCGGCCAAGACTCCTCGGGATCGATACTGACTTTTCCATTTTGGCGAGAAAACTTTCTCGCGGCGGTTTCGTACTCGAGGATACTCAGCGTGAGCTCACGGTCGGCGCGGATTGCTTGTGCGGTTGTCTCGATGACCGCAAGTATTTCTGCCATACGTCGATATGGCAGTCCTTCATAAAGTAGACCACGTAGCTCTTTAACAGCGGAAAGCGACATTTTACCTAGCCCCAGCTCATAGTCGGTTGCTTTCTCATGGTGCCTGCCGGTGATATAGAGGAGACTCAGCTTATCGCTGAGCAGCGGGAGCTTTGGGGCGTTGCGGTCGGCCAGTATTGGGCTATCAGGAGTGCCCCGGGTATGTAGCAGCTCGACTGCCATGTCTTTATCGATGATGCTACCGGTGACTGCTCCCAGGACCTTGGGTACGTCTTCGATGGAAACGCCGGAGTCAACTAACCTGCGCACCATAGTTTCATGTGTTTGAAGCTCCAGGTGCGTGCGGTGCGTGCGGTCGCGCACCGCACGCGTCCTTATGAGATCGTTGTCAGTAGACTCCGACGCAATGAGCCGGATGCAGATCTGCTCGGCGCTCAATTCAAACTCGGACACGAGCATGCGCATTGGATCACCACGCCTGTATGTCTTTTCGAGCTCGTCAAATGAGCCTACGTCCAACCCGGTACCGCCTACTTGGTCATGCAAAATGAGCTCCCAAATACTTCGATTTATTTGCCCGGTGCTGCAGTGTGCCGGATGATGTTCGTTTAGTTTAGAACGAGTGACTCCTTCAGCGGGCAACGCGTCCCATTCCTCTAATCGCCAGAGGGAGCTCCGAATAACCAGCCGATCCGCCGTCCTCGGGTTTGGTCTATCAAGCCCCTTCAGCTTGGCAAAGTCCGATGCGATTGCGGAGGTGCTGCCCAACGCCGGGTTTTGCGGCTCTTCGCGGTTCGTAGAGAAATGTTTCCGCGGGATGATGTTCATGCCGCCGTCCGGGCGGCACTTCTCAACAGGATACGCGTTCTGTAGTTCTCTGCGTTGGTGAAACCCCGGCCGGTGCGTTTGATGTTCTTGATGGCGGTGTTGTTCGCCTCGACCTTCGCGGTGGTGGCGCCGGTGACGATGAGGACTTCGATCTCTTTGCTCCAGCGGCAGACCGTGCGCCAGAGCCGGTTCGTTTCTGGCTGGGCTGCTCTTTCGACCAGTGGCTGCACATCGACGACGCCGAGCACTTGGCCGGTGTCAAGATCGACGATGGTGCTCATCCACGGCTCGTACCGCGTCCACGCCTTCGTCGACGGGTTCTGGAAGAACCGCACCGACCGGTACCGGTGCTCATCAATGCCCAGCATCCGCGGCGACAGCGCGTCCACGTCCGGCAGCGTCAACACCGCCGAATCCAGCGCCCGCTGCACCAGCCACCAGGAGACCCCGAAGGCAGCAGCTGTTTCAGCGGCGGCACGGCCGGAGCCGATCACGGCCTCCACCAGAGCGTCCCGGAGCCGGCGGGTGGAGCGCGCCCGGGCCGGCACCTGCGCCGTCGCCTCGGTGAACGTCTTGCGCTCACACAGCCACTCATCGCAGAACCAGCGCCGCTTGGACCAGAGGACCTCAGTCGCGCCGGCGACAAGGATGTCACGCACGCGCTGCCATCGCCGGGAGTGCCGGCGGATGCTGATCACTCCGCATTGCGGGCAGCCCGGCGGAAACGTTGATTCAACACAGATCCTGCGCTGGCCGAAGGCAAGCGTTTCGGCACTGATAACACGGTAGTCGGGCAGATTGAAGATGGTGGTGGCGGCGTCAATGCGCGCGCAGGTAGGCTCGAACAAGGCTCGTAGTTCCTGTCGTCGATGAATGCGTAGATAACATCCATCCCAGCAGGGCTACGAGCCCTTCACTTTCTCCGACACGTAGCTATTTCTCTACGAACCACGGAGAGCCGGTTTTGCGCCAAGTGCCAGGTTGAACGCCGCCAGCGGTAATCCTTTCGAGCTGTTGCGGACTGAACGCTGTGGGCCGTCGTGTCAGCCAGCGGAGCAGTTGATGCTGGGTTACCACCGCAATCCGCGGATCTACTTCTTTGACAGTGGCGTTCTTGGCGCCGACGATGACGGCTGCCCGATTGACATAGATCGGCCGGCCGAAGACGGTCGCAGAGCAGTTTGCTGCCCGGTCAGCCCCGAATTCGGCGTTGTAGATGTGCGGTTGCCTCTGGCTGGCGACCATAAGTGTGCTCTTGGCGGTTCAGGCTGCTTGGACCCCATGGTTCTTGGTGTTGGGCCTGAAGATAACGCAGCGGACGGGAACCACGTGCAGGAACTGTCCTTTGCGGTTCAAGTCGATCGAGCAATGCGCGAACCGCGGACGGAGTGACCCGGTATGCGGTCGCTATGTTCCCCCAGATGGCAAGGGTGACGCGGAATTCAATTGGGAACCGTGTTGTGAGCTTCGGCCACCGGATCTTCCTTCCGTACTTGCCGTACTTGCTTGCCGGGTCTCGATAGTCGGTGCGATGCCGTTCATTCATAGGCTAGAGCCGAGCAACTGCGCCTGGGGCATATCACCGCTAGTCAGGGTGGGATCTCATCACCCTAATTATGTATGAACTTTTCCGCAGTACTTCGACCGCCTTCCACAAGCTAATAGCGACTCGCTGTGGTTGCTATTTCATTCTGGCCCTGCCGTTGAGTATACGGAACACTTTTTGAACACTTATAAAACATAGCTGCGTCAATCCGCAGTCTTGTGGAGAATGCAATCATCTTGCCCGTTTCAATTCCCGTCCCAGTCACTTATTAGCGAGGCAGGCTGCTGACTCCTCAGGAGATCATCGAGATATTGCTCCACAGCTTCAACGGCCTTGCGCCCTGCTTGCACCCATTGCCTAATCTCATCCGGATCGTTGTTTGCAGTTATCGCAGTCACCTTATCGGTGTAGGGAGACAGATGACCGGCCGCCCCACGCTTAGCGCCGAGATTGTCTAGGTCAGCTAACTCGGCTGTCAACGCATCCTCAAAATCTTTCCAATCGAGGCCGACAAGTTTCGATAATGACTCCACATTTGACGATTTAAGACCGTGGTTGGAAGAAAGCAACCTGATAAATTCTTTGCGAGCTCCTTGCGAAATTAACTGGGGCAGCGCCCGCTGTTTGTAACCGACGACGAGGCGCTCTGGAAGCCAATCACACACTGCAAACGCTAGGCGAGCAGTTTCCACAGGGATCGTCTTATATCCTAGCCAGCTAGCCAATCGGTCAAAATGCTTCTGGAAAATGTCTTCCAGCCGCTCTTCAAGTACCGCGTGCGCGAGAACTAAAAACGCATGCGTCACAGCTCTATCCCGCTCGGAAAGAACATCAGGAAACTGTATCGTCACATTGGTCAGTAGCGTCTCGTCGAGATGCGCTATCTGTTCTGAAAATTTCACTGTTTACTCACGCCCAAGAGGAGCGGGCAGGTCATAACGAATGCCGAGAGCCTCATTCAGTATCCGTGCCCAGGTGCGATGACGGGTTATGAATGCATCTGCGGTCTTCGTAGTGGCCGTGATGGAACGCAGAAACACTTCATCCTTCTCACACGCATCCTTAAATGCCTCTACAATCTGGTCAGTGCTCCGTCGGGCCGCACTTCGTACGTGCTCAATGCTCAACGAATAAACTTGCACGTCAAATAGTGCACGGTTAAGTGGTCGCTCAAACTTACCTTCCGTGGAACCTTCAGATGGACCGGACCATTTACGACAAAATTTTTCAGGACCGAATATTTCCATGCCGGCCTGGAGGGCTTCTGCGAAATCGTTCAAACTTGCTTCCGCTTTTGGCTGGACTTCTTCCCAGTTATTATTGAGGTATCGGGAAGTATCATCGAGGAAAAGCTTTAAGTTTCCTCGGTATCTTATGGGCGACATTGTGAACGAAAGGTGACGGAGCATTAGCTCGGCGTCTACCATCCGACGATCAGGATGATAGTTGTTCAACAAGGTGCGAAGGGGTGGAAGATCCCCAGAATGTGCGTCTAGCCATTTAATAAATTCACCGTGAATTAGTGCTTGGCGAAGTTCCTGAGGTGAGAGGGCAACGCTGCCTGTGTTTAGGCGAAGAAATAACGACAGTAGCAGGCGTTCGGAGTTCCAATTGCCGAGAACCACCGTCCTTATACTATGATTTTCGATGGCTGCGAAAAGATCGGGCCTCAGATCTTCGAGACTGCTGGCATCCTTGCGATTCAGCTCTGAAAGCACCTCTAGCCCGTTTAATCGAAGGGGTATAAAATCTTTATCGCGGGGATCGTCAGGATCAACAAAAAACTGACGCAGAGCTAACAATCGTTGCTTTCCGTCTAATACGAAATAGTGACCCTGCTGACTTCTTTTTTCAGCGAGCACGATTTGCGGAATCGGGAAGCCCAACATTATTGACTCTATCAACTTGCTTTTTCGGGCGGCCAACCACGCGTTACGCCGCTGAAAGGATGGTTCGAGATCTATCCGTCCTTTCCTCATTTGCGACACAAGCGTTTCCACGGTCCAATCTTTTCCACCGATTGAAGCCTTGAAACCGGACGCCGGTTCATCTAGATCGCCTTCGTCTTCACCTTGGTCCGGGACCAGGGGGACACTCTCTAATTCCAATGTCTCGTCGTCGGCCTCTAATTGGCCCCATGCGTTGGAGCGCTGCTCGAATTCTGCCATGGCATGAATCTACAGGATGCGAACGCGATTCAGAGCGTTACATTGACGCATCGTGCTTGTTGCCGGCGCGGTTGTTGATGGCGACAAAAAGTGAGGCTTGGCTATTATGAGCGAAGCGTCCTTGACCTCAAGCCTGTCAGTGTGGGTCGACAATCCACACTCCGGCGATTCCGCTGATTCGAGATCGTGGGGACCTGGCGCTCGATGTCGAGGTCCACGTTGACCAGACCGCAGTTGCCGAGTGCAGGCCAACTTTCAACCGTCCTAACGTTGTGGAGGGTAGCTGATGCTTCGTCCTCGCCTAATGGCCCTGGCGGCTCGCGGCTTCGATCATCTGTTTCGACGTTCCAGGTCTTTCAGTTTGACTGGCTAGCGGACTTCTTGAAACAACCTTCCGTCACCCATCATTCAGGCCTCTTAGCCTATAAGGTTCGAAAGTCTCGCCAGCAAGTCTTTGACTCGGGTGTCTTGGTTTTCGGCGAGCATTTCGTTGATGAGGAATGAGAAGCCGATGTTGTGGGTGGGCCAGGTGCCGTGGAGGCCGCCGCCGGCGCCGGAGTGGCCGAAGGCGGGTTCGACGGGGCCGTAGGTGCCGATGGGGTCGGTGAGTTCGTAGCCGAGGCCGAAGCGGAGGGGCCGGTCGTTGATGGCGTCGGTGCCTTCGGACCAGGTTCGTGTTGCCTCCGCCAGGGTTTCGGGGGAGACGAGTTCGCCGGCGGCGAGTTGTGAGTAGAGGTTGGCCATGGCGTCGGCGGTGGCGATGCCTCCTCCGGCGGCGAGTTCACCGCGGTGCATTTCGGGTTCGTTGGTGCGGAGCTTCTCGCCCATGAGGGTGCTGCCATACATCCGGTCGACAATCCTCCGGCGTTCGGGATCGGTCAGGTAGGTGCTGATGGCGTAGTTGTCGGAGCGGAAGATGGTGGCGACGCGGTTTTCGAGTTCTTTGGGCAGGCCGAGGTGGATGTCCAGTCCGAGGGGTTCGGCGATGAGTTCGCGGATGAGTTGTCCGGCGCTTTTGCCGGTGGTCCGGACGAAGAGTTCGTTCATCAGGTAGCCGTAGGTGATGGCGTGATAGGCGACCTTCGAGCCCGGTTTCCAGAGTGGTTCCTGGGCGGCGAGGACGGCGGCGTTGGCGGCGTTGTCGAGTTGGGCCCATTCGCCTTCGGGTTCGGGGTCGACGTAGACGAGTCCGACCGTGTGGTTGAGCAGTTGGGAGACCGTGACATCTTGTTTGCCGGCGGCGGCGAACTCGGGCCAGTAGTGGGCCACCCGCCGTCGGACGTCCAGCTTGTCTTGGTCCACGAGGATCGCGGCGACGGTGGCGACGAGGCCTTTGGTGCCGGAGAACATTACGGCCATGGTTTCAGGGGTCCACGGGTCGGTTACTTCGGCGTCGGGTGAGTCGCGGCGGGTGGTGCTGCCGCCGTAGAAGCGCACGAGGGGCTTGCCTTCGCGGTAGACGCAGAAGGCCATGCCGCCTTGGGACTGGTCCAGGTGTTTGGTGAAGGTTTCACTCAGCCGCTCGAATCCTTCGGTGGGGAGGCCGCCGTCGTTATACGCCTGGAAGTCGGTGCTCACGGGTGCTCCTTATCGAGTTGGGGTGAGGTGTGGGCAGCCCGGCCGCGTCCGACGTCGGAAGCGGCCGGGCACAGCCTACAGCGAGGGGACGTTGGTCAGCAGTTCGCGGGTGTAGCTGTGCTGCGGGTTTTCCAAGACGTCGCCGGTGGGTCCGAGGTCGACGATACGGCCTTTCTGCAGCACGGCGAGGCGCTGGGAGATGTGCCGGGCGAGGGCGATGTTGTGCGTGACGAAAAGCATCGCCATGCCGGTGTCGACCTGCAGGGTGCGGAGCAGGTCGATGATGGAGGCCTGCACGGACACGTCCAGGGCCGAGGTTACTTCGTCGCAGATCAGCACGGATGGAGCGTTGACCAGGGCGCGGGCGATGGCGGCGCGCTGGCGTTCGCCGCCGGAGAGCTGGCCGGGGCGGCGGTCCATGTAGGAGGCGCCGAGCCGGACCTGGTCGAGTGCTTCCTGCACCTTGGCGCGGCGCTGTTTGGCGTTCAGCCTGCCGGACATCTGCAGCGGGACTTCGACCGATTCGGCGATGGTGCGGCGCGGGTTCAGCGAGGAGAACGGTGACTGGAATACGTACTGGATCTTGTGCCGTTCGTCCGCGCTGCGCTGGCGGGTGCCGCGCTCGAGGGTGTTGCCGGAGAGCGCGACGGAGCCTTGGTAGGCGTCGTTGAGGCCGGCGATGCAGCGGGCGAGCGTTGTTTTGCCGGAGCCGGATTCGCCGAGCAGCATCATGGATTCGCCTTCGGCGAGCTGAAAGTCGATGCCGTCGAGTACCTGGTTGTCGCCATAGGCGAGGCGGAGGTCCGAGACGGAGAGCAGGGCGCCGTCGTGCGATGTTTCTTGAGCCGTTGGCGTGGCCTGCGGAGTTGGTTCAACGATGGGGTGTTCGCCGGTGATGGCGGAGACGTCGCCGATGCGGCGGCGGCCGGCCAGGTCGGGGACGGAGTTGAGCAGCCGGCGGGTGTAGTCGTGCTGCGGGCGGTAGAGCACGTCCTTGACGGAGCCGGCTTCGACCACGTCGCCGGAGAGCATGACGGCGACGTCGTTGGCCACTTCGGCGACGACGGCGAGGTCGTGCGTGATGTACAGCCCGGCGACGTCGTACTTTTCGGCCAGGCCGTGGATGGTCTGCAGCACCAGTGCCTGGGTGGTGACGTCGAGGCCGGTGGTGGGTTCGTCCAGGACCATGACCTCGGGGCGGCAGGCGAAGGCCATGGCGATGCCGACGCGCTGCTGTTGCCCGCCGGAGAGCTGGTGCGGCCAGCGGCGCTGGTAGTCCGTGTCGGCGGGCAAGCCGACGTCGGTCAGGACCCCGGCGAGGCGCTCGCGGCGTTCGGCGTCGGTGCTGCCGTAGCCGTGCACGCGCAGCACTTCGAGGATCTGGTCGCCGATGCGCATGGCGGGGTTCAGCGACAGGGCCGGGTCCTGCGGGACGTAGGAGACGGAGCCGCCGCGGAGGGTGCGCCGGGCGGCGTCGGACAGTTCCAGCAGGTCGGTTCCGGCGCTGAGGAAGATGGAGCCGCCGGTGTGCTGGAGGCCGGTGCGGAAGTGGCCCAGGCACGCGAGTCCGGCGGTGGTTTTGCCGGAGCCGGATTCGCCGACCAGCGCCAGGATCTTGCCCGGCGTGAGCTCGAAGGAGACGCCGTGCAGGATTTCCTTGCCGCCGAGGGTGGCCACCTTCAGGTTGTCGGCGCGCAGCACTGCCGCGGGCGCCGTCGTCGTTGGTTCTGCTGTTTCTGTACTCACTTGCTCTCCTCCACGGTGGCCGAGGCGCGGGCCAGCGAATCGGTGATCAGGTTGCTGCCGACGGTCAGGACCGCGATGGCGAGGACCGGCAGGATTACGCCCCACGGCTGGACCGTCAGGGCGATCCGGTTTTCGTTGATCATCAGGCCCCAGCCGGCGGTCGGCGGCTGCAGCCCCAGGCCCAGGAAGGACAGCGAGGCGATGGCGGCGATCGAGTAGGTCATCCGCAGGCCGAGCTCGACCATCAGCGGGCCGGTGATGTTGGGCAGCACGTCCTTGGCGAGGATTTTCCAGCGTGGGACGGCATACATTTCCGCGGCGCGGACGAAGTCCTCGGTGATCACGGCGGACGCGGCCGAGCGGGTGACCCGGGCGATCCGCGGGGCGTGCGTGATGCCGATGACGGTGACCAGCACCCAGCCCTGCGGGCCGAGCACGGTGATGGCCAGCAGCGCGAAGACGAGCTGCGGCAGGGCGAGCAAGACGTCGTTGCCGCGCATGATGACGCTGTCCAGCCTGCCGCCCTGGTAGGCGGCGAGCATGCCGGCGGCCGAGCCGAGAAGCATGCCCAGGCCGGTGGCGAGTGCGGCGTAGATCAGCAGCCGGAGTCCGCCGTCGAGGAACCGGGACAGGATGTCGCGGCCCAGGTTGTCGGTGCCGAAGACGCCGTCGGGCTGGAAGGGCCGGCCGGAGAATTCGGTGCTGGTGTAGCCGGTGGCCCAGGGCAGCAGCAGCGGACCGATCACCGCAACAAGTACGACGGCGCCGGTCAGCGCCATGCCGATCTTCGCCTGCCGCTGGCGGATCATCCGGCGGAACAGACCGGGCGGGGTTTCTATTTCCCGGGCGACGGCGCCCGGTGACTCGTCCGGCGTCGTGGGCTGTAATCCTGTGGTGCTCATCGTGCTCCCTCCGTACGCAGCTTCGGATTGGTGAGGATGCCGACGACGTCCGCCAGCAGGTTGACCACGATGTAGAGGACGGCGATCAGCATGGACAGCGCCTGAACCACCTGCACGTCACGGTTGGTCACCGCGTCCACCAGGGCCTGGCCGACGCCGGGGTAGCGGAACAGGAACTCGACGACGACGATGCCGCCGGCCAGCCAGGCCAGCTGGATCGCGACCACCTGGGCCACCGGGGCGACGGCGTGCGGCAGCGCGTGCCGCAGGATCACCTGCCGCTCCGGAACGCCCTTAAGCCGGGCCATTTCGACGTGCCCGGAATCGAGCACCTCGATCATGGTCGCGCGCATCATCCGGATGATGTACGGCATCACCACCAGCACCAGGGTCAACACCGGCAGGATCAACTGTGCGGGGAAGTTCCACACGTTGGCGCCCGGCGGGGCCATGGTGACCGAGGGCAGGACGGAGAACACGGTGGTGGAGAAGACGGTGACCAGCGCGATGCCGATCACGAACTCCGGCAGTGCGGCGAGCACCAGCGAGATGCCGGTGGCGGCGTGGTCGCCGGCCTTGCCGCGGCGCAGGGCGCTGTAGGTTCCGACCACGATGCCGGCTGGCACGCTGATCAGGGCGGCGGCGCCCATCAGCACCAGTGAGGCGGCGATGCGATCGCCGAGCAGTTCGCCAACGGATCCGCCGGAAGCCGCGGAGACGCCGAAATCGCCGACGAACAGGCCGCCGAGCCAGGTCAGGTAGCGCTGCCAGACGGGGTCGTTGAGGTTCATTTGCTCACGGAGGGCGGCGAGGCGCTCCGGCGTGGCCTGCTGGCCGAGGATGGCCTGGGCCGGATCTCCCGGCAGCAGTAGGGTGGCAACGAAGACGAGCATCGACACCACGAGCAGGATGACCAGGCTGATGGCCAGCCGGCGGAGAATCATGGTCAACATCAGTTCTGCCCTCCCATCCACACGCGGCGGAATTCGTAGCCGGATAGCGCCAGGCCCGTCTTATTGGGCACCAGCCCGGCAACGTAGCGCTGGTAGGCGTCCGCCTGGTTCGGGTGGCCCCAGATGATGTAGCCGCCTTCTTCGTATTCGATTTGCTGTGCCTGGGCAATCAGTTTGTTGCGGGCGTCGTCGTCAATGGTGGCCTTGGCCTCTTCGACCAGGGCGATGAACCGCGGGTGCGCCCAGTGCGTCTCGTTGAACGGCGAGTCCGGCAGCGAACCGTTATTGGTCTGCGGCAGGAAGTTGCGGGTGTACCAGAAGTCCTGGGCGAAATCCCACTGCAGGTAGTTATCGCCAAAGAACGTGGTGGTGTCCACCCGGCGGATCTTGACCCGGATGCCGGCGTCCTTGGCCTGCTGGGCAAAGACCTGCGCGGCGGCCACGGCGCCGGCCTGGATGGGCGCGGTGACGAGTTCGACGTCGAGCCCGTCCGGGTGTCCGGCTTCGGCAAGGAGCTCCTTGGCGCGTTCGAGGTCTTGCTTGCGCTGGGGGAGGTTGTCTGCGAAGCCGGGGTCGTAGATGGCGTAGAGGTCATTGCCGACCGTGCCGTTGCCGCTGAGCACCTGTTCGATCATCTGCTCGCGGTCCACGGCGAGGCGGAAGGCCTGGCGGACGCGGACGTCGTCGAACGGCGGGCGGTCCACACGCATGGTGAACGGCAGCCACATGCCGGTTTCGGAGTTCAGGATGTCCACGCGCGGGTCCGCGTTCAGGACCTCCAGCAGCGCCAGCGGGATCTGGCCGATGGCGTCCACCTGGGTGGAGAGCAGGGCGTTGATCAGCGCATCGTCGTCGTTGAAGTTGAGGATCGACAGCTCGTCCAGATAGGGCTGGCCGTCGCGCCAATAGTTGTCGTTGCGGGAGAAGACGCTGCTCTGCCCGGCTGTGAAGGACTTGACCTTGAACGGGCCGGTGCCCACCGGGTTGGCCGCGTCGTAGTCTTCGGGCACGATGCCCAGCGCGTACTGACCGAGTGAGTCGTCGAAGGTCGAGGTGGGGGTGTTGAGCCGGAATTCGACGCGGTGGTCATTGATCACCTTGACCTTGTCCAGGATCTTCAGACTGGCCGCGCCGGACTTGGGAGCGTCAGGATCGACGACCCGGGCGAAGGTGGCCGCGACGTCGCGGCCGGTCATGGGACGGCCGTCGTGGAACGTGACACCCTTGCGCAGTTCCACGGTCCAGGTCATGGCGTCCGACGACGGCGTCACCTTGGTGGCCAGCAGCGGCTTCAGTTCGAAGTTCTCATCCCGGTAGAGCAGGGATTCGTAGAGGTTGACCACCCGGGCGATGTCGGTGGTGCCGACGGGGATGTGCGCGTCGAGGGTATCTGCGGCGCCGCCGCCGGCCAGACCGACACGGAGGTGTCCGCCGCGCTGGGGCTCACCGGTGGGCTTGGCCAGTTGGCTGGCCGTGTTGCCGCCGCAGGCGGTGAGGACGGCGCCGAGGCCGAGGGCCATGCCGCCGCCGAGGACATTCCGGCGGGACAGCGGTCCGGGCGGATTCGGTTCGAGGGGTGATTGTGCTGAGGTATGCATTGACTCGTTTCCTTTCGCAATGCGAAGCGGCGAGCGGCCGCAGACTGGACTAGAGGCTGACGGAGCGGCCTATCCAGTCCGGGGGTTCGAGGGTGTCCGGGAGCCGGTAACCGTCGATGGTGTCGGCGATCCGCTCCGGGAAAGGAGCGGTTCGGCCGGAGGTGGAGTTCACGTGCAGGGCGAGCAGTTCCTCGGTGGCGATCAGGGTGCCAGCGTTGGATGCGCCGTCGTTATCAGCGCTGCCGGTGACGGCATCATCCGCTTTACCAATGCGCATTTCGTGCGCGAGGTGGAGCTTCTTGGCACCTGCGCCGGCGACCGTCGTCGTAATGGTCAACGGTGCGCCTTCGCCGGTCTCGGACAGGTAGCGGACGTGCGCCTCGACCGTGTAGAGCGAGTTTCCGGTCTCTTCGCGGTACTGCGGGCCCATGCCGAGCGATTCCATCACCTGGTCGGTGGCGAAACCGAACGCGAGCACGTAGAACGCCTCGGACATGTGGCCGTTGTAGTCGATCCACTCGGGCAGCACGTTGCAGCGGTACTCGAGGGTACGCAGGTCCTGTTCGGGGGAAGCCATCAGCGCCGGCCCTTAATGCCATCGATCACGCCGCGGATGGCGATGATTGCTTCATCCCGCTCGGCGATCAGTTCGTTGACGGAGCGCGACTCGGCCTCGTCGACTCCGGCCACGACGGCGTCGCTCAGTTCCGGCGTCAGTTCAGGCGCCTCGAGCCGGGTCCAGGGGGACTTCAGCGACGGGCCGAAGTGGTGCAGCATGTGCTTCATTCCGCCCTGACCGCCGGCCAGGTGGAAGGTGGTCATCGGGCCGTGGATCGGCCAGCGCAGGCCGGGGCCGTCGGTGATGGAGCGGTCGATCTGTTCCACGGTGGCCTCGCCGTTGTCGATCATGTGCAAGGCTTCGCGCCAGAGCGCCTCCTGCAGCCGGTTGGCGATGAAGCCGGGGACTTCGTGGTCCATGGTGATGACGGATTTGCCGATGTAGTCGTAGAACTCGGAAGCCCACTTCACGGCTTCGTCGGACGTCGCCTCGCCGCCGACAACCTCGACCAGCGGGATCAGGTACGGCGGGTTGAACGGATGCCCGACGACGAGCCGCGACGGGTCGGCCGCGGTGGTCGCCATTTCGGTCATGCTGTAGCCGGAGGTGGAGGAAGCGATGACGACGCCGGGGGCCGCGACGGCGTCGATCTGCGCCAGCAGGTCCTGCTTCAGTTCGAGGACCTCGGGGGCGCTCTCCTGGATGAAACCGGCACCTTCGACCGCCTCGGCGAGATCGGTGTGGACGCTGAAGTTGTCCGGATCCGCGCCGTCGGCCAGGCCGAGCTTTGTCAGCGCCGGCCAGGCGGCGTCGATCAACTGGCGCAGCTTGTCGCCGGCGTCGGGGGAGGGGTCCCAGACCTTGACGCGGTAGCCGCGGGCGAGGAAGTAGGCAGCCCAGCCACCGCCGATGGTGCCGGCGCCTACGCACGCGACCGTGCCGACGTCGGGCACGTTTGTTGCGATGGAGTCCAAAACCTAGCCCTTCCGGTTGATCTGCAGGATGTCGCGCGCTTCGTCCGGCGTGGCCACGGAGGAACCGAGGTCGTTGACGATGCTGATGGCGCGTTCGGTCAGTTGCGCGTTGGTGGCCTTGACGCCCTTGGAGAGGTAGAGGTTGTCCTCGAGGCCGACGCGCACGTGCCCGCCGAGCAGCACCGACTGAGCCACCCATGGCATCTGGTTGCGGCCGATAGAGAACGAGGTCCACTGGGCGCCGTCGGGAAGCATATTGACCATGGCCTGCAGCAGACCCGGGTCGGCCGGAGCGCCGTAGGGGATGCCCATGCACAGCTGGTACAGCGGCGGCGGATCGATCAGGCCTTCCTCGACCATCACGTTGGCGAACCAGAGGTTTCCGGTGTCGAAGATTTCCATTTCCGGCTTCACGCCGAGTTCCTGGATGCGGGCGGCGCCCTCGCGGAGCATGTCCGGGGTGCTGACGTAGATGTTGCTGCCTTCGCCGAAGTTGAGCGAGCCGCAGTCGATGGTGCAGATTTCCGGGCGCAGTTCTTCCACGTGCGGGAGCCGGTCCCGGCCGCTGATCAGGTCGGTGCCTTCCAACTGCTTCGTGGGTTCGGACGGGTCGACGACGAGATCGCCACCCATGCCGGCGGTCAGGTTGATGACCGGGTCGACGTCGCTGGCCTTCACCAGGCGGACGACCTCGCGGTACAGCGCGACATCGCGCGAGCCCTGCTTGGTTTCGACGTCGCGCACGTGGATGTGGACGACGGAGGCGCCGGCGCGGGCAGCGGCGATGGCATCCGCGGCGATTTCCTCGGGCGTGACCGGGACGTTCTCGCTCTTGCCGGTGGTGTCTCCGGCGCCGGTGAGTGCGCAGGTGACGATGACCTTGCGGTTCATGATGTGCTCCCTTTCGGGTTGTTACTGGACGATGTTTCGGTCTATAAAGCTTTCGATTTGCGCATGCATCTGATCGGAAGTCAGCATTCCGGTCAGGACTTTGACGTTCAGTCCATCGATCAACGAGGTGAGGTCCATGGTCAGGACATCAGCGTCGGTGCTGAGGAAGACTCCTGCTTTCTGGCCGTCCACGATGATGTTGTGAACGGTCTGTTCCCAGCGCCGGTAGCTCTGTGCGTGGCTGTGCTGAGAGGCCGGATCGACGGCCGCTTCAGCCCAGGTCTGGAGCCAGATCGACATTTCCGCCCGACCGCGCTGGCCGGCAGGTAGCTGGAGTTCCGCCAACCGTTTGAGCCGGTCGACCGGATTGGGGTGGAGGTGCAGCTCGGCGATCTGGCGGTCGAAGGCGAGCTTGACCGAATACCGCAGCGCCTCGGCGAAAATCTCCCGTTTGGTGGGGAAGTAGTAATGCACCGTGGCGCTGCTGGTCCCGCATGCCTTGGCGATATCGGCGATCCGGACCGAGGAGTAACCCTGTTCGGCGAAGAGCCACCACGCCTTCTCGATGATCGTCCGGCGCTTACGGGCCTTCTCGCTGTCCTCGCGATGACGCGTTGGCAGAATCTTCGCCGTCGGAGCCGCTGAAGCTCCCGCCGTCTCGTCCGAACCGGACAACAACCAGTTCACCGTGACGCCGGCGGCATCGGCCAGCTGAGTCAACTCGTCCGGGCGGAACCGCCGGGTGCCTTTCAGTGCCTTGGAGAGTTTGGTTTCATCCAGGCCGATGTAGCGGGCTACCTCGCGCTGGGCGAGACCGGACTCCTGGATGGAGGATCGGACACGCGTCAGCAGCGCCGCTTGGCTATCGGCCTGGCTTGTGTTCGGGACCTCGTTTTGCGATTGCACCTGACTGACTCTAGTTCAAACTTGCGATACTGACAAGTGGAGCGACTGAGAATCAGCCAAGCTTGCGATCTAGTTCCAGCCGCTTGTTGAGCCCGGCTCGCGGTGATAGGACCAACATCGGCAACGCAATTGTTCGTGAAGGCTTCTCGCTCTCAACTGCCCGAACTAGATGGGTTGACACGTCCTACGATTTTTGCAACAGTTAGCGCAAACGTTAGCGCAAGTGGCATAGATCACGATGATGGGAGATCGATGGGAATCAGGGAAGTCGCGGAATCAGCGAACGTTTCCGTCACCACCGCCTCACGAGCGCTGAATGGCACCGGGCGGATTGCCTCTGCGACCCGGGCAAAAGTGCGCCAAGTTGCGAACGAACTCGGTTACCAACCAAACGAGGTCGCTCGGCAGCTCAAAGAGGGAACGAGCTCGACGGTGGGAGTTCTCGTTCCTGATATCACCAATCCATTCTTCCCCGAACTGGTGCGCGGCATTCAGGAAGTGGCCGACAAGCATGGTCATGTGCTGCTACTCGCGCCGACTAATGGAGAACCCGCAGGCACCGCAAAAGCCCTTAGGCAGATGCGGTCCCGTCACGTAGCAGGAATCGTGATTGTTGATGATTGCCTCGACGATAATGCTCTCGTGCAAGAGCTTGGCGGCTTGCGGTTCGTCGCGCTTGACCGAAAGCTCAATACACCAGACTGCACCTGGGTCGCGAGCGACCACCTGGCAGGCGGCCGGTTGGCCACCGAGCACCTCATCGCACTAGGCCACGAGCGAATTGTCCATGTAGCTGGAGAGCAGCGGGTTGGAGTAGCCCGCGATCGGCTCGACGGATACCGCCAGGCATTGGCAGCCGCTGATCTGCCCGTGGACGACGATCTGGTGGTCGCAGCTGACTTTACTGAAGACGCCGGCTACCAAGCAGTCCTCAGGCTACTGAACCGGGATGTCCACTTCACCGCAATTTTTGCTGTTGATGACCTTGCAGCGATCGGAGCAATGCGTGCCCTTGATGAACACCGTTTGCATGTCCCCGATGACGTCAGCGTCGTGGGGTTCGACGACATCCATCTCGCCTCCTACGTTCGACCTGGGCTGACTACTGTGAGGCAGCAGATCACTGAACTCGGCCGCGTGGCAGCGGAGCTCCTTCTGGATGACGATGCCGGAACCAACGGCCGCTCGCGGACCCTTCCGGTGAGCGTGGTTACCCGGGGAACAACCGCGCGGGCGGCGCAGCGGCCGGGACGTCAGTTATGAGCGGCGTCGTACTGGTGCTCGGCAGCCTCAATGTGGACGAGGTAGCCAACGTGCACAAACTACCCGCCCACGGAGAGACCGTGACAGCCCTCCACTATGAGGTGCATCCGGGCGGCAAGGGTGCTAACCAGGCGGTCGCAGCGGTTCGGGCAGGAGCTACCGTGCGCATGGTCGGCGCCGTTGGAGAGGATTCCTCAGGAAGATTCCTGCAGGAATGCCTCGAGCGGGAAGGGATCACGTGCTCATTGAGGTCGGTTCAAGGGGCTACAGGACGGGCGTTGATCCTGGTGCAGCGTGATGGCGAAAACGTCATTACGCTGATCCCCGGCGCCAATCACGAGGTGACGGTAAAGGATGCTGAACAGGCATGCGAAGACCTGACTCCCTCTGACCTGCTGCTCATGCAACTTGAGCTGCCTCTTGGGGTTGTCCGCGCTGCCGCCCGGAAGGCAAAGGCAAAGGGCGCCCGAGTGGTGCTCAATGCCGCGCCTGCTGCTGAGGATCTGATGCTGGCCGACGTCGACGTCCTTGTTGTCAATGAGCACGAGTGTCTGCAGATTGCTGGAAAACCAGCAGATGCCGACCCGCTCCGCACTGCCAGTGAACTGGCAGTACGGCATGGCCTCACAGTCATCGTGACCTTGGGCGCGGATGGAGCAGGCTATACCGGCGGCGGCACGGTGATCACGCTTCCGAGTCCGTCGGTGCACGCAGTGGATACCACCGCTGCCGGAGACACGTTCGTCGGATACCTTGCCTCCGCTCTGCTGAACGGCGACTCAATGGAAGATGCGACGGCGCTTGCCATCCGGGCCGGATCCCTTGCGGTGACAAAGCCAGGGGCACAACCTTCCATACCGCGGCGACAGGAACTGGTCGGCCGCTTCACCCCATACGAAGGCGATGCAGGAGCATCGCCCCGACCGGCCACTGCCGGCACGAGAAAGGAAACACATGCGACTGACATTGGGCGCTGACCACGCCGGATTTCCCCTGAAATCCAAAGCTCGACAGATTCTGGAAAGCCTTGGACATTCGGTTGTCGACGTAGGCACGTTCAGCGAGGCACCCGTCGATTTCCCGGATATCACCCAAGATGTGGCGACACCGATCCTCAAAGGCGAGGCCGACCGCGGGATACTGGTCTGCGGCACCGGGGTCGGAGCCAGCATTGCGGCGAATAAGATTCCCGGAATCAGGGCCACCATCGCCCACGAAACCTACTCGGCCCGGCAGGGCGTGGAGCACGACGACGTCAACGTCTTATGCCTTGGCGCCTGGCTGATTGGTCCAGCGGTTATTGAGCAGGTGCTCGTTGAATTCCTCAAAGCTGAATTCTCTACAGACGCCGATTGTCGTCGCCGCGTTGAAAAGCTTCACCAGCTGGAACGCGACGCGGCAGCTCGAGTCAACTGATCTTAACTGGCACTAAAAGAACTGGAGGGAACTGATGCATTTCATGCATAGCAAGGCCCGGGGGAGTGGAACACCCAGCAGTCACGGACTTGCCCAAGATTCATGCCACATCCAAATTTCGGGGACACACCTCGACGCTGCGGTCGTCTCACGAAAGGGAACGCAATGACCCAGAACGAAAAATCGACACTGGAACTAACTTATCCGGAACCGCCGGCGAGACTTAGGCGACGCCTAACGATCGTGACCGCGGCCGCCTTCCTGGGGCCAGGTGCCATCCTTGCCTCAGCGAATATCGGAAGCGGCGAAATGATTTTCGCAGCCCGTGGCGGAGCGATATTCGCCTACGGACTGATCTGGGTCTTTATCGTCGCCGCAATTAGTAAAGCGGCGCTTGCTTATTCAATGAACCGCTACACCGTAGTCACGGGCGAGCATCCGATGACGCGATGGGCGACCGTTTTCCCCGGTCCAAAGGGATGGTTTCCGCTGGTATTCGGGCTCGCCTCTATCCTGGTGGTGCCCTCCTGGGTGAGTGGGCTCGGATTAGCCATCGGCGACCTTATTGGCAGCGCCACTATTGGGAATGGACAAGTATGGGCGACTGTACTGATTGTCGTTTCCTTTGTCCTTGCGTGGGTCGGTGGATACAAATTCCTCGAGAAAGCTCAAACGTTAATTGTGTCGTTCATGCTTCTGGCCGTCGCCATTAGCGTGATCGTCCTGCAGCCTGATTGGTTCGGTGCTCTCGGTGGACTGGTTCCAAATGTCCCGGAGTACGCAGGATGGCTCAACATTGACTACCCGGAGATCGCCGATCGCTCCATCTGGTTGGAAATCGGCACCTATCTCGGCGCAGTCGGCGGCGGCACCTACGACTACATTGCCTACGCAGGGATGATGCGGGAGAAGAAGTGGGGCCTGCTGGGACACCGCGACGTGAAGGATCTCAGCGAGATATATTCGAACATTGATAAGGGACAGCAGCTTCCAATCGCAACATCTCCCGATGAGGTCGAGAAGTCGCGTGCATGGGCGCGCGCGCCGCTCGGCGATCTTATTCTCAACTTCTCGGCAATTGTCCTCTTTGCGATGATGTTTATGATCAATGGCGCTAATCTGTTGTTCGAGAATCAAACCGTACCCTCCGGGAACGATACATTGACGTATCAGGCTGGTTTCCTGTCTGATATAGCTCCCGGGTTCGCCTACCTCTATTACGTTGGCGTGTTCTTCGCATTCTTTGGTTCCCTGTATGCGTTTTGGGAAATGTACAGCCACACCGTTTACGAGAGCCTTGCGCCGGTTTCGAAGAGGATCCGGCTAGCCGGCCAGCGTGCGGTTCGCCCCTACATGTATTCGTACATGCTGATTGTGGCACTACTCTTGGTGTGGTCAGGCGCTTCGTTTATCGTTATCGTTACACCGGCGTCCATATTAGGTGGCCTCTTCATGTCAGGGGTTTTCTGCCTGGCTGTCGTCTATGCCGAGCACCGGGTAGTCCCCAAGCAGCTCCGACTCTCCACGGCAAGCCGCTGGTGGGTCATCCTGTCAGGTTTGTTGCTCATCGTCCTGGGTCTTATTTCGATCTGGGAACTATTCGCCTAAGGAGGCCAGCATGCGACCCGGTTCCATTTTTGCATCGGTCTGTCTGATGTTGCTTGCGTCAGTGAATTTCACAGAACAGTCGTACGTAATAGCAAGTGTTTTAGCGGTGCTTTCGTTGGTATTCCTCGTCGTCGGACTTGGGTTCCCAAGGGCTGCGGCACGCAGACCGAAGAGTGCTCCCTCATCCGGTGAAATGTTGGAGGCGCAGCACGAGCATCATCGCAATGCCCGCGGATGGCGCTACATAGCGTTAGGTGGAATGGTCCTCAGCGTCGTCGGAGTGTTTGTATTTCCGCCGATGTCGCTGGTGGTCGCCGCGCTCTCGGTGTATTCGGTATACCGGATGCGGAAGTCGAACCAATCCGCTGATCGCTTGGGCAGTACCCTTCCGAAAGTGTCCAGAGCTGCCAACTGAGAAGAACCAATGCGGAACGGCCCCAAACGGATCAGTTGCGCCGTGAGGGGCCGTTCCCTATTCCGGGTCCTGGATGCCTGGTCCCGTGAACAAGTAGTTGAGGAAGCACAATTTTTTTGGAGGACTGATGCACTTCAATCTGGATGACTTCGCCAACCCTCTCATGGAGAATCGATGAGCGCGTCTGACCTTCGGGTAGGGGTCGTGGGCCTGGGAAATCTTGGACTTGCCGTAGCGCGAAGGCTGGTAGAGGCGGACGTGGCGGTGCACGGGTTCGACATCAACGCGGCGAATCTCGCTGCAGCCGAAGGGGTGAGGCCGGCTTCTTCTGTGCGCAATCTGGCGGAGCAAGCGGATGTAGTCCTCGTCCTGGTGAGTACTGCCGATCAAGCGGCAAATGTCATTTCCGGTCCCGAGGGGATTACATCCGCAGATTCCCCGCCCGATGTCGTCGTAATGATGGCAACTATCGGACCGGATGCCGTTCGAGAGGTGGCCGTTCCACTCCGAGACATCGGCTGCTCACTGGTGGACGCACCGGTCAGTGGCGGTGCGGAGCGCGCCCTTATGGGAGAACTGGCACTGATGGTGGGTGGCGACGACGAGCACATAGACCAATGTCGGCACCTTCTTGAGGAACTCGGACAGGTCTTCCTATTGGGCGGCATCGGTGCCGGCCAGAGTGCAAAACTGGCCAATCAAATGGTATTTTTCGGTGCCCAGGCTGCCTTGCAGGAAGCCGTTGCTCTTGCCGATTCTTATGACGTTGACCGGACGGTATTGCTTGAGGCATTGTCAGGGGGTACTGCTGACTGCTGGGCAGCTCGAAACTGGGGATTCTTCGATGAGACTGCTCAAGCATATGACGACGCAGGCGTTGAACCGTCCCACCGGCCCTGGCACAAGGATCTTGAGAAGGCAGCGAACGTAGCGCGGAGCCAGTCCCTGGAGGTTCCGGTAACGGATTTGCTTGCCCAAGTATTCGGGGACCGGGTTGATCGGGCTGCGCGCAGGCGCTAGTTCATTTGCATCTTGCACTCAATCTTCGCACTGCAGGTGGCACACGGTCATGCTTTGCATGGGTTCTCGATAGAGTCCGCCAGCTCACCAATCAAATTGGAAGAATACCCGACGCCGTACCAACCACTGCGGCCACTGTGCCGAGGAACCAGCTGATCCGTCGTCGTCGGGCTTGGTCTATCAGGCCTTTCAGCGTGGCGAAGTCCGCTGCGATAGCGGAGGTGTTGCCCAAAGCCGGATTCTGGTGCCAAGTGCGAGGCTGGACGGCGGCTGCGGAAATCGCTTCGATCTGGTGCGGATTGAGCACTGTGGGCCGTCGTGTCAGCCAACGCAGCAGTTGATGCTGGGTGACGACCGCAATCCGGGGATGATTTTCTTTGACGGTGACGCTCTTGGCGCCGACGATGACGACTGCACCATTGACGTAGACAGGCCGGCCGAATGCCGAGGACAGCAGTTTAGCGGCACGGTTCGCCTCGAATTCCGCGTTGTAGATATGGCGCTGCTTCTTCCCGGCGATCATAAGGATGTTCTTCGCGCTCCAGACCGCTTGACCCGTATGGCTCTTGGAGTTGAGCGTGAAGACACCAGTTGGTCCGATGACCACGTGATCGATATCCGAATTCCCCCGGCCGACGGGGACAGCGTGCAGGACTGTCCATTCCGGTCCCAATCGATCGAGCACACCGCCTACCGCGACTTCTCCCAGTGCGCCCCAGTACCAGGAAAGACTGTCCGCTCCCAACAGGCGCGCACCAAAGATGCGACTGATTCTCGACCTTGGTGTGTCCTGCAAATGGGCCAGCAGCAGTTGGTGCATGACCGATTGTCCCGGTATCCGGTCGCTTAACTGGCCGCGAGGCAAGGGCGGCACGGAATCCGCCGATGAGCCCGTCTGTGCGCCGTCCATTGTCATCGAAATTCCCCCATTTTCGTTTTCGTTGTTCTCATTGGTCACGGTGATAAGAAATCCTGGTGTCCGCGCCAGTGGGGAGCTGATGGTTTATGCCCGGCCGAGACGGAGGCGGAAGAGGAGAATCTCCCGCACGTAACTGGTTACGCTACCGTTCGCAGGATCTCTACGCTACCGTTCGCAGACCCTTCCGGCTTAGAAAGGCTAGAGCACGGACACAGGGCCGATCGGACTCTCCCTTGTCAGCAACCTGCCACCCGCATAGCATCCATTCATGGGGCTCGTAGAATTCACACCCACACGGGAGCAGTTGGCCTATACCTTCGGCGGCGCAGCGCCAGTGATGACTGTCCGGCCCGGGACCGTGCTCAAGCTGTGGTCCGAGGACGCCTTCAACCACGCCCTCACGTCCGTTGAGGACATTTCGTCCGAGAAGGTGGACCTTCGCTTCGTTAACCCGCAGACCGGACCGTTTTTTGTGGAGGGTGCGGAGCCGGGGGATACGCTGGCGGTTCATATCGTGGATCTGACTCCGGCCCGTAATTGGGGCGCTTCGGCGACCATTCCCTTCTTCGGCGGACTGACCAGCACCGACCGGACCGTATTCCTGCAGGAATCCCTGCCCGATACGACTTGGATCTATCACCTGGATACGGAACGGCAGACTGTAGGTTTCCAGGCACGGTTTGGTGATTTCGAGGTGGCTCTTCCCTTGGAACCGATGCTGGGCACCATCGGCGTCGCACCGCCCGGAGGCGAGGTCCGTTCGTCCCTGGTGCCCGAGCGGTTTGGCGGCAATATGGACTCTCCGGAGGTCAAGGCCGGCACTACCGTCTACCTCGGAGTGAACGTTGAGGGTGCGCTCTTTTCCATCGGTGATGGGCACTATCGGCAGGGCGAGGGCGAAGCCTGTGGCACCGCCGTCGAAGGTGCTATGACGTCAACCATCATTGTGGAGCTGATCAAGGGTGGAGCGCCGGCTTGGCCGCGGCTGGAGACTGACCGGCATTGGATGGTGGTCGGTTCCTCGCGTCCGATGGAAGATTCCTGGCGTATCGGGCAGGTGGAGTTGATCCGATGGTTTGGAGACCTTTTCGGCCTGCATCCGATGGACGCCTACCAGTTGCTCACGCAGACAGCCCTGGCGCCCGTAGCCAATGCCGTGGATGCCAACTACAGCGTGGTGGTGAAAGCAGCGAAGTCACTATTTCCCGCGGCACAGGCATTTGACGGCATGCACGCTGAGCTGCGGAACCGCGCAGCCCGACTATAGGAGACGGATATGGATCTACAGCTCGGTGGGTTGACGGCTTTGGTCACTGGAGGCACCAAGGGCATCGGACGGGCGATCGTGGAGACGTTCGCGGCGGAAGGGGCCAACGTGGGTTTCTGCGCCCGGGACGCCGACGAGGTTAAGGCAACGGAAGCGGCATTGGCGGACAGCGGCGGCAGGGTAACCGGGACCGTGATGGACATGGGGAACGCCGACGACGTCGCAGGCTGGGTGCCCGCTGCAGCCGAAGACTTCGGCGGGATCGACATTGTGGTCAGCAATGTCAGTGCGTTGGCCATCCCGGATACGGACGAGAACTGGGAGGCTTCCCTCCAGGTGGATCTGATGGGCACAGTCCGTTTGGTCAAGGCCGCAATGCCGTATCTTGAACAGAGCAAGGCCGCCTCTATCATCGGCATCTCAAGCGTCTCCGGCCGGGAGGTCGACTTCGCCTCCGGACCCTACGGCACCGTGAAGACCGCCATCATTGCCTACATGGCGGGTCTTGCGTTCCAGCTGGCGGAGAAAGGTATCCGCGCCAACACGGTCTCTCCGGGCAATACTTATCATGATGGCGGGGTCTGGCAGAGCATCGAGCAGAGCGACCCCGAAGCTTTCAAAGAAGCCCTGGCACTGAACCTGACTCCGCGGATGGGAAGACCTGAGGAGGTTGCCCAGACTGTGGTGTTCCTTGCCAGTCCATTGTCCAGCCGGACCACTGGCGCGAACTTCCTGGTCGACGGCGGTCTGTCCCGCGGGATCCAGTTCTAGAACGGGCGTCGGTAGCCCTCGACGCCATTTCCATAAGTGTCAAGAGCGCATCTCTGATCAGCTTTGTAACTGAGCCCGGTACCCGACTAACAAGTCCGTGAGACGGATCGTCTCCGTTTGATCGAGGACCTTCATCGTTTCGGCAAACATTTCATCAGTGAGATCCTCGGCCTCTTGCCAGCGATGTCTTAGGTCGGAGCGGGATTCGGCCTTCCTGATCACTTCGTCTGCGTCATCGGGGCGCCATCCGGTACGAAGCAGACGCTCGCGGCCACCGTGGGGATGGGCGACCGTGGCTTCGGCGACGCCAAGGCCGCAGGTCCGTAACGCCGCAAAGTGGAATCCTCCGCGAATCTCGCGGGCCAGCATCAGGGCGTGGGCGAGGCGCTCGACGTCGTCGTCGGGGCGTTGCTGCATGCGCCAACCGGCGGCGAGCGGGAGCGCCGTGAGATCAGCGTGGTCGACAATCCGGAGAAGCAGATCCGCAGCTTCCCCGGGTGCCTCCACGGATTCCAATTTCGCGCTTCCCCACGCGGCACAGCTACGACTGTATGCCTGGATGGCTTCGTCTGCAGGCAGGTCTGAGCGCTCCAGCATCAAGGTGACCAGACTTTCGGGAAATAGGCCGAAGACGGCTGTGATCACGACGGCTGGAGGATCGCCAAGTACCGCTGAACGTCCGCGGAAATACAAACTGTGTTTTTGCTGGCCGAGCTTGGATTCCTCAGCTGCCAGCTGAGGTGAGGTCATGAAGGCGCCGCCCAGGGAGACGATGGTGTCCCGGGTCAGACGGGCGCTCTCGAGATGTTCCATGTTGATGTCCTTTCAACCGGATGAAGGCCGTAGATGTGGGATGTTGGCAGGTCTTGCTGATCTTCCAGCAGTGTTCGGTCATGCTCTGGAGCCGAGCAGTTGTGCCCGCGTTTGGCTTGCCAGCTTCTTATCAAACGTCCAAAGTGGTTCGTTGCCCTTCGCAGCGGTTTGGGAAACGAGATAGCAGTCCTCGAAGGATAGTTTTGGATGGGCGCAATAGAGGTCAAATGCAACGGCGAACACATCGATGCTTCCGATGATTTGCGGTTGCTGCAGCAGTCCCATGATGGCCTCGTCCTGCTGATGACGGGTAAGTCCATAGGCGCGGCCCAAAACAAAGTTCACCTCAATCAAGGCAGTGTCGGAGACAGCGAACTCGCCGCCCTCCGCCAGCAACTTCATGGCCGCTGCATGCTGGTGGGGCACATCGTCCAAGAGCAGGCGCAGCAGGATATTCGCATCCAATGAGCCGGAGACTGTCACGGAGCGGGTTCTTCGGTTCGATGCGCCTGGTAATAGGAATCAACGTCAGTCACCGGCTTGGAGCGTTTGGCATAGCTTGAAACGCGCGCGCTGAGTTCGGCAATTGGGGCAATGGGTGTGATGGTGATCCGTTGCTGGTCCTCATCGAACGATGCCTCGAGGCGGTCGCCCTTCTTCAGACCCATACTCTTGCGCACAGCCGAGGGGAGAGTCAACTGTCCCTTGCTGCTGATCGTCAAGATGGTCTTCATGTCTTACATTTTACTTGACGAAAGACGCATGGACAGATGTAAGTGACGGCCAACTTTTGCGCTACCACAAAGGCCGAGAGCCGGCGGCTGGGTCAGCCGGCCACCCTGCGGGGGATCGGGTTATATTTCTGGCGATCCCGCCCAGCCCGAACTCAGTGTTGTGGGCCAGGGCAACCGCCTCATCCGCGGTTCCGCCGGCGTCGTGGGTCGGTCGATATCGAAGAGATCTGCGCGATCATTGACGGGACTCACTCACTTTCGAGGAAACCCTCCGCGTCTGCGGTGCCCGCGTCCACGATTACCTCTTCACCGGACCGGGCAGTGCGATGGCCCGAGCGCTCGCCGCCGTCGCATCCGTCAATCTCGTCCCGCAGCGACAAGCTCTGGAAGCCAACGGCTAGCGACGTACAGCGAGGACTACTTGATGGCTTGTGCCGGGAAGTCACCGAGCGGACAGGCGTTCAATGCTTTGGGTACATGGGTGCAAGGCTTATTCGGTGACGTCGTTCATGGTTGGGTCGGTGGAGCATCCGCTTTCGACGACGATCTGGGTGCCATGGGTGCCGGGTTGGTAGACGAAGGAGGCGCCCTCGTCGTTGATCATGGAAAAGACGATGTACCAGTCTCCTTTAAATTCCGATTTGAACCGGTTGCTGACTCGGAAGTCACGTTTGGTGAAATACTCCTTGATGTTCGCCATCGCGGCTTCAGGGTCATTGACTGGCGGGCCGTCGACGGACATTTTGTATTGCAGAGAGTCTGGATCGGTGGCGCAGGAGGTTCCCCGATAGCCTTTCGTCCGCTCCGGGTCCCAAGGCTGGCCAATCCCATATTTCCATTGGCCACCGTGCAGGTCGATAAAGGTCTGACTGATTCCGAGCATGTCCTGCAATAGTTGTTCCGGCGGTTTCAAGTCCACGGGCCGCTCCTTTGCATTGATGCCACACCCGGCAAGAGCCAGCATGAACGCCAGCAGCAGGGCGACGGCTGCTGAACGTGATGCACGGCCGCGTTGGGGGCGGTTTCGTTTCCGGTTTTGGCTGGGCATGGGCAAGTTACTTGGTGGTTTTGTCGATCTCGGGATGGGTCGAGCACTCGCTCTCGATAATTAGCCCGGTTGATCTTGGCGACCGCGTCTTCGGGGCTGTCCACGGGCGGGCCAACAATCGCCAAGCGGAACTTTTGGGCGCCCTTCCATCTGGCACGGTTGGGCGTTGTACCCGTCGGTTCGGTCCTTCTCCCATATGGTTGTTCCGTCGCCGTAGGTCCATTGACCGCCGTGGAGGTCCACGAGTTGGCCGGCCAGCTTGTGGAATTCGGTGACCAGTTCGGTCGGTGGCTTGTTACTCACAGCGTCCTCCTTCGAAGATGGCCCGCAAGCGGCCAGAATGAGGGCGAGCAATGTCACCATCGCGGCGCCAAGGGTGCTGGGCAGGCGGCGGTGACCGGGCATAAACATGCGCGTGACTATTTGGTGGTTTGGTCCATGTCCGAGTGGGTCGAACACTCGCTCTTAACGAGCAGTCCGCTGGCGCGCGTTCCAGGTTGATATACGAACGCTGTACCGTCATCAGTACCCATGGAGAAGACGATCACTTTGCCGTTCTTGACTGTCCCGCTGAATCGGTTGGTGACGGTGAAGTCCTCGTCTTTGAAATGGGTTTTGACCTTGGCGACGGCATCTTCGGGGCTGTCCACGGGTGGTCCAACCAGGGAGACTTCGAATCGGGAGGCATCTTCCTCCGGACAAGTAGTTTGGGAGTTGTAGCCTTCGGTGGCTTCCTTTTTCCACGGTGTTGTTCCGTCGTTGTAGGTCCAGTCGCCGCCGTGAATTTCCACGATTTGGCTGGTTACGTCATGCATATTCTTGACGACCGTCGTCGGTGGTTTGTTTCCCACGGTGTACTCCTTCGTTCCCAGCCCACACGCGGTCAACCCAAGGGCAAGCATCAGTATCACCGCAAGAGCGCCAAACACCCACGTCGATCGGTCACGGTGGGTGTGTCGCCGTTCAGTCGACATAGCGTAGACCGCTCTCTAGGATTTCTTCATTAATCCGGTGGGTCACGTCCGCTTCGGTGGTCTTGACCTCTTCGGCCTGCCCAGTGATAATCCTGCCGATGCTGAATAGGCTTTGGGTATTATCATCGAGGTATCCGCCGCCTTCGTCAGTGTGCCAGAAGACGAGATTCTCGCCTTCCCCGATGACGCTGTGTCCGGTGGTTGGGGCCAGCCCATTGGCGCCCTCGGAGCTGAAGACCTTTGCCCCAAAGTGGCCGTCGGTTGGGCTGATCCGGTTGTCATCACTGAGCAGGTGGGATCCGGCGATCCCCAACGGTGCGATGGTTTCTCCAGCCGCTTGTGTGGCATATACCTCGGGGTCCCCATCCGGGTTGGTGGTTACGTGCATGTCCTTGGCTTTGGGGACGAGGTCGGGGTCGATGCCGGCCGAGCCGTAGAACACAGCGGTATCAAGTTGGAAGCTCGTTCTGGCCAACGCGTTGGCCGCCGTCGTGGTCCCGTAGGAATGCGCGGTAACGGATGTGAAGGGCATATCCCCGTTCGCGGTGCGGGCGGTGTGGAAACCGTCGAGAGCCGCCGACAGGCGCTTCGCCCCGGTTTCGGCATGCTCCATAGCGAAAACGTCATACTTGCCCCACGCGAACATTTCCGGTGGCTCATAGCCAACCCACGCCACTACGGCCTGATCCAAGCCGGGGGCGATCCTGGTTTGTTCGTCGTAGATATTCTGCGACGCCTCCGTCCAGCCGGTCATATCGCCCGTGTGCGAACCCATGCCAGGCACATTGAAGGTTACATAGTTGGCTGTATCCACATCTCCGATGGCTACGGCGGCCAGTGGCGGATCAGAGGCGTCAAATGAGATCAGACTTCGCTGTCCGCGGCCTTTGTCCGAAGACTGGATACTTCGTTCGATGCTCTTGTGCGCGTTCCGTTGTTTCTTAGTGGTGAAGGGGTGGCTGACGGCGAGGGCCAGGGCGGTGGCGTTGGCTGCGGAGCGGGTGTCGTAGTCGATGCCTTCGAGGTTACCTACCAGTGAGGGCAGTTGCTGGCTCAGTCGTTCCCTGGCGTCTTGGTTCAGATCGTTCCACCATGTCCGGTTTGCTATGGGATCGTGTCCGGCCGCCCGCAATGGCGTGGTCAAGGCGGCTGCCGGGTTGCTGGCGACGAAGCGGTCCAACTGACTTGCGCTTAGCCCGGCGAGGAAGGCCAGGTATTTATCGAAACCGGCCGCCGGATCCGTTCCCGCCCCGGTCTGCAGACGGTGGAATAGTGCCGTCCCGCCGGCGACTTCGAATGCCTCGCCGCCGCCGTCTACTTCGTTCGAATAGTGGAGGGGCACATCGGTTGAGGAGCGCTCGAACGCGCCGAGGGTCCTGGAACAATCGTCCTGGATGGTGCGGTAGCGTTCGGCCAGCCGGTCAGCCCGGTCCTGTAACTCCCGCTCCGCGACGTTGAATCTCAGATCTTCCTGCGCCGGACGGAGGCCAAGACCGCCGTCGTCGTCGGCCTCTGCCTGCAATGCTGCGGCGTCAGCGGCCAGCTGGGTGTGGGCGGCTTGGATGCTGCTCACCTCGGTGGCGAAGACCTGCAGTGCTTTGGCCGCGGTGGCTGTGGTGTCGCGAACCGCGGTGGCGATCTGTTCCGCGCGGTCCAGTGCCGAGAGTACGATTTCCTGCTCCGGGGCCTGGTACAAGCCGGTCAGCTGGTTCCATTGGCCACGGGCGGCTTCGAACGTGTCGGCGAGCCCGTCGCCCCATTTGGCCAATCCAGCGGCGGCGTCACTAATCGCGGAACCATCGGGAAGGTTGGCCGTGGCGGAGACATCGACCGCCATACTCACTGCCACCGCACAGTGGCTGAAGAGGGCGCCATCGTTGTCTCCGAGGCACTGCTGTGGGAGGCTGCCTGGACGCGGCAGTGGCCATCTGCGCATCGCCGGACGCGTAAGCGGTTGTCGCCTCGCGGGTGGCGCCGATGGCGTTGGCCGCGCCGAACATGGCCGCCTTCACATCGGCCATTACCACCGAAGTGGCGAATCCGGTAAATGACTCACGGACGGTGCTGGCCGCAAGGCTGATTCCACGGTATCGAATGCCGCTTGAGCCGTCCGGTCAGCGCTTTCCGCCTCGGAGAGCTCACCATCAACGCCAGCAACAATGCCGGACACCGCAGCGGTGTCGATGCTGTACCTGACCATGGATTCCCTGTTGTTGTGAGACCGAACTTCCCCATCCATTTCATCGGAAGAGTGGATAGAACCAAAATTCGTCCACGTGTTACGCAGCTGGTCGTTCGTCCAAGCAGTAAAACTTGCTGGGACGAAACCAAGCGGCGCCGCTTCGCCGGAGGGTCTACTTCAGGGGCCAGCCGGTGTAGGCCTCGGCTAGGTAGCTGGAGCCGGCGCGGGATGAGACGACGGAGGACAGCTCGCCGAGCTGGCGCTTGTTCTCGAACGGAGAGCTGTCCGGGTGTTGGTGCAGCATGCTGGTCATCCAGTAGGAGAAGTTCTGTGCCTTCCAGACTCGTTGCAACGCCCGGTCACTGTAAGCATTGAGCAGCTCAGCGTTCTTGGAATTGAAGTACGACTCCAGCCCCTCGTGCAGGACCTTCACGTCCGCCAGGGCCAGGTTCAGCCCTTTGGCGCCGGTGGGCGGGACGGTGTGGGAGGCGTCGCCAGCGAGGAACATGTTGCCGTAACGCATGGGTTCGCAGACGTAACTGCGGAAGGGCAGCACCATCTGTTCGAAGATCCGGCCAGTCTTGAGCTGGAAACCGTCCTGGCCCTCCATGCGGCTTTGCAGTTCCTCCCAGATCATCTCCTCCGTCCACTTGGAGGCATCCTCGTTGGGATCGCACTGGAAGTACATGCGCTGGATCTTCTCCGTGCGCTGACTGATCAGAGCGAACCCGCGGTCGGAGTGTGCGTAGATGAGTTCGGGTGCGCTGGGCGGTGCTTCGGCGAGGATGCCGAACCAGGCAAAGGGGTACTGGATGAAGTAGTCCTTGCGGTGTTCGGCCGGGATGCTCTTCTTGCAGATACCTCCGGAGCCGTCCGAACCGACAACCACCTCGCAGTGAAGTTCCCAGGGCTGCCCGTCGGCGTCGGTGAAGCGGACCTTGGGGGTGTCGGTTTCCAAATCCAGCACGCTGGTGTCCGATGAGCTGTAGCGGACGTCGCCGCCGGTGCGGTCACGTGCTTCTGAGAGGTCCACAAATACCTCATTCTGCGGGTAGAGCCATACGGATTCGCCGACCAGATTGTGGAAGTCAATGCGGTGGTTCTGTCCATTGAAACGAAGCTCAATGCCGTCATGCCGGTGGCCCTCGCGCAGCACGCGATCCGAGACGCCCGAGTCAACGAGCATATTGACGCTGCCGTGTTCGAGGATGCCGGCCCGTTGGGTGGTTCGAATGGTCTCGTGGCTGCGCACTTCAACCACGGTCGAGTCGATCCCCGAGGTGTAGAGCAGGTGGGAGAGCATGAGCCCGGCCGGACCTGCACCGACGATGCCGACCTGCGTCTTGACGATTCTGCGTTCCACCAGCGGGTTCTCCTCTAAGAATTACGAGCCTTACTCCATCAGTGTGAGGACAAGCACAAGCCCGCGCGAGCGGCATTCTCATTGAATGCGAAAGCCAACCGTCGCCGTCGTACTTCTCTTCACTATTCTCACGCGACGGCGCGGGCGATGCCACGGGCCGCCGTCATCAACGCCGGTACGGTGGCCGGAATGTTTTCTTCTCCGGCAGCGACGACGACTCCGAGGGCCGCGATAACTTCCTGCCCCCGCCCCAGTACAGGGACTGCGATCCCGCTGGTGTCGGCGACGACATAACCCGCCAGCGCCGCATATCCGGACTGGCGGACACCGGCCAGGTCGCGGCGCAACTGTCCGGCGTCGACCGCTTCGGCGTTCCGCTTCAGGTACGCTTCCTGCACCGGCGGCGGTGAATGGGCCAGCAGGACCATGCCCGACGACGAGACGTGGACCGGCAATCTGCCTGCCACCTTCGCCTCGTTGACGACCGAATCCCTGCTGGAGAGCCGCTCGACGAACAGCACCTCGTCGTCCTGCAGTATGGCGAGCTGGGTGTGCTGGCGGATGACCGCCTGGACGTCTTCCATGAAAGGCATCGCTGCCTGCCTCAGTGACAGCACTTCCGAGCTGCGGCTGGCCAATTCCCACAGCCGCAAGCCGAGCCGGATTTGGCCGCCCGGTTCACGGCGGAGCACGCCTTCGTCCACCAGTTCGTTGACCAGCCGATGTGTGGTGGCCAGTGGGATATCGGCGCGTTTGGCCAGTAGGGCGACGCTCATGGCGGGTTTACCATGGTCGAACGACGAGATGATCCGCATCAGCCGGCGGATCATTGAGTCTCCGGAGGGGGAGTTGGCCATGCCTCGATTATTGCTTATCCTCCAGCGCCGCCTGTGGCCTCACACACAAGCACTGAGTGGGCCGGTATGGGAAGACTAACGCTCGGGCTTCGGCTCGGGTTCGGGTCCCGGTCTGGGCGGCTCCCCGGGGCCGGGGAACGGCCCCGGTTCTGGTGGTGGTGCCGGTGGCTCGCCAGGTGCCGGTTGCGTGGGGTCCGGATTCGGTTCTGGTGGTGGCTCTGGAATCGTCATTTCGGATGCCTTTCAGACGAGTGCCGACCAGGCGGCGGGTCCAGCGCCAGAATACAGCCGCCGTCGGACCCGGACAATGGGGCGGGTCAGCTCGGACTTGGACATGGTCCTGCGCGAATGGCTAAGGGACCGTAGCTTGATTCCGTTACCCCTCATTGCGCCGGTTCCGATCTTCCTTGAGCCGATTGTCATCCCAACGGTCCAAAATGCGAAGGGCTACTACCGCGGCCAGACCTGCTGCTGCACCACCGACGAGTCCGGTTGGAAAATCTTCCTCCCATATGGCTTCGCCGGTGAAGGTGACTAACCACGAGGCTCCTACAGCAGCCAGCAGAATTGCCAAGAATCTCATGTTGCCACTCTTGCATGAAGCTGTCGCAAGCTGGCCTTCTGGATACCGGCTGATCGACGGATTTCCGAGTCACTGCGGAGAATGCACAACTCGTTTTCCCTCAGGATCGGCGAAGACCACGCGCACCGGTGAAGAGTTGCCAAGGGAGTCAGTTCGCCGCAGCCGTCTCCTTGCTTCGCGGGGCGGTGTTTCGGCGGGCATAGGCTCGTGCGGCGCGCACGCGGTCGCCGCAACGGGTCGAGCACCAGTGTCGCCGCGCGTGGGTGCGCAGCATGTAGCGATTGCAGGACGGTGCGCTGCATGCGGAGAGAATGCCGGCGTCGGGTCCGGTCAAAAGGTCGGCAAGGTCCGCGGCGAGACCTGCCATGGCATGTTCGACAACCTGCGTTGCCGGATGTTCCGCTACGCGTTGTAGGCCTTCGCCGTCGCTCCAGTGCAGCAGCGAGGCGCTTGGGACCTTGGTCATGGCCTCGTTCACGGCCTGCAGGTCGGTCTCTCCAGGCGCCTGATCATCCGCGCGGGCCGCGAGCAGTGCGCGAGTGTGGGTGCGGAGTTTATGCAGACGGTTCACGCACACATCCCACAGCTGCGCATCGGCAGGGGCGAGATCCCGTTCAATGAGCCATTCGGTTGCGTCGGCGGGGGTATCCAGTACGTCGATGATCCGGGCGCCGGGCAGGGCTACGGCGCTGTTCGCGAAGTCCAGCGATACATGCTCAGCAGTACCAGGAGCTGGGGGCAGAGGGTAACCGGTCATACCTCTCATGGTACAGGTTGTCTTTTCACGTGAGAAACACTTAGACTATCTCATGTATAAACAGTCTAGTTTCCGTGAGGTATCTTCCGTGTCCAATATTAATGCCGCAAACGAGCAGGTCCCCGTCCGCGTGTTCGGCGGTCCCACCGCACTCATCGAGTACGGCGGTCTGCGTTTCTTGACTGACCCCACCTTTGATGGTCCTGGCGATTATCAGCTGGGTGACCTTACGCTTTCGAAGACTGCTCCATCGTCCATCGACCCGGCGGACCTGGGTACGGTGGATGCCGTCCTGCTGTCCCACGACGAACACGCCGATAACCTCGACTCTTCCGGGCGCGCGTTCCTGGCAGATGTGCCCCTTACGCTGACGACACCCAGCGGAGCCGGCCGGCTCGCTGGCAATGCCCGCGCCTTGGCCCCCTGGGATTCGGTCGAGCTTGACCGCCCGGGAGGTGGCAACGTCACGGTAACCGGCATGCCCGCCCTGCATGGCCCCGAAGGCAGCGAACCGTTTGTGGGCGAGGTCATCGGTTTCATGCTCACCGCCGAAGACCTGCCAACCGTCTACGTCAGCGGCGACAACGCTTCGGTTGACGTCGTGCGCGAAATCGCCGACCGCTTCGGCACGGTCGACACCGCGGTCATCTTCGCCGGCGCCGTCCGCACCCCAATGTTCGACGGCGCGCTGCTCACCGTCGACGGAACACGAGCTGCGGAAGTGGCCGGAATCCTCGGTGCCCGACGCGTGGTGCCGGCTCACGTGGATAGTTGGAAGCACTTCACTGAGGGCCGTGAGGAGCTCGTAGCCGCGTTCGAGGCAGCCGGAATCTCCGACCGCCTGCAGCTGAACTAACTGTCACCCAAGAGAAAGACCGGTAACCCCATGACCCCCGGAACCCGCTTCGGCTCAGCCCCCGCGCCGCTGTCCATCGTCGACAGCGCAATGACTGGCACTGGATACACGGCATCCGACTCCCTTGCCTCAATGATCCGGTTGGCCGAACTGGCTGACCGGCGCGGATTCACCCGCTTCTGGGTGGCCGAGCACCACTCCATGCCCAGTGTCTCGACGTCGTCCCCGGCGGTCATATTGGCTCGGCTAAGCGCTCATACCGAGCGGATCCGGCTCGGCTCCGGCGGTGTCATGCTGCCCAACCACGCTCCGTTGGTGATCGCGGAACAGTTTGGCATGCTCGATGCTCTCGCCCCGGGTCGGATCGACCTGGGCCTGGGCAGGGCTCCCGGCACCGACCACCAGACCGCCGCGGCCCTGCGACGCGATCACGGGTCCGGCGAAGACTTCCCGCAGCAGGTACAGGAACTGCTTGGCTTCCTCAACGACGACTTCCCCGACGGCCACCCATACAGGTCCGTTCATGCGGTGCCCGGACCGTGGCAGAACCGGGAACATGGGGTCGCCGAAATGCCGGCCGGCCCGTCGGTATGGTTGCTCGGCTCCTCGGGCTTCTCCGCCCAGCTCGCCGGCCAGCTGGGCCGCCCGTACGCGTTCGCCCACCAGTTCGGCGGCGAGAACGCTGCTCCTGCACTCGAGCTGTACCGGCGGTCCTTCCGCCCCTCGGATGTTTTGTCGGAACCGTATGCGGCCATCAGCATTGGCACCATGGCCTGCGAGGACGGGCACGAGGCCCGCCGCCAGGCCCGCACCTTCGCGTTCAGCATGCTGCGGATGATGCAGGGCAGGTCCTATCTCGTTCCGACCCCGGAGGCCGTCGAATCCTACGATCCGAGCCTCCAGGAACGCGAAATCCTCGACAGCTGGACCGACCGCATCATGCACGGCACCCCCGAACAGGTGACTGCGGAAATCGGCCGGCTGCAGGACCAAGCCAAGGCCGACGAGATCATGCTCTTGCCGGTGGCGCACTCGCTCGAGGCGCAGTACCGCTCCACCGAGCTGATCGCCGACGCCTACGGCATGCCGACACCCGGGGCGTTGAACGCTGACAGTCTGGCAGTTTCCGCTTAGGCGTGGTGGATCTCAACGTCATTTCTCAGGCGTGGGATGGTCAACGAGCGGATCAACGTTCGGCTGGGGAGTAGAACAGGCGGTTTTCCTGCAAAAACGGGCCGAAATCGGGCTGGAATACTCCTCGGGCGAACCATGCGAGCAGTTGCGTGGGCTCGGCGACCCGACTAAGCCGGACGGTTCAGGAGCAGCGAGTACTTCTCCAGCAGTTCCGAAAGCATGTTCAGCGCAGCGTCAACTTCGACGGCGGTGGGAAGTCCGGCGTCGGAGTCCAGCTGAGCGTGGGTCACGTGTTGATCCACGTAGCGTTTGATGCCTGTGCAGGCGGTCTCCAGGGCTCGAAGGTCCTCGCGTGTAACGGTCGAGTCGAGGTGGCCGGATTTCCATGGGTCGGCGAGGCGCGTGAAGACCGCGTCTGCCTCGACGGCCCGTTTTGCTGGAACGTTCTCAAGGAACCAGCTGCGCGCAAGCCGCGGCGTAGCTTCCGTCATCTTGTGCAGAAGCCGCTTGAAGGATCCTGCCCGCCGGTCACCGTCGATCATGCGCCGGATGCCGAGCATCTGCGTACGGATGTATAGCCCGCCGACCCATTCGGCTGGTTTGCCCGCCGGTTGATCTGTGCTGGTCAACTCTTCCCACCTTGCGCGGTTCTGCTGAAGCTGCCGCACCTCGACGTCGATCCTGTTGAGCAGGACGAACCAGTCGTCCGGCGGGACGGGAACTGGCGAGCTGGGGCGCGATGGGGTGGTGCCGGCGTCGTTACCCATGGCGCTACCCTTGCAGACGTCGATACTTACCGGCCTTCAGGCGGCAGCGCCTCGTGATTCCGCCGCCCATGGGTGCGGCGGTCTTCCTTCATATCCGCTTCGTAGAGATGGCGTTTGCCATCAGCGAGTTCCTCGCGGGCGCGCTTTTCCGCTGCCTTGAATTCCGCGTAGTAGCCGTCGTCGTAGTCCTCGATAATCTGGAACGTCCACCGACCCTCGATGACGTTCCGGCCCACGATCTCCCGGTCCAACCGCTCTGCCACCTCGGTGTGGCCTGCCTTGCGGAGCATCTCAACCGCTTCTCCAAGGGCCAAGTCCGCCGTGCCCGTCAGCCGGTGGAAACCGTACAGATAACCGCGCGCGTGCTCCACCGCCTCGAAGGCTTCGGATAGCTTGCCGAGCGCTTCGACCGTTGCATCCGTTACGCCGCCGGGACGCTGATGGTTTGCGTCGGGGCCGTCCGCCGCGTCACTAGTCATGATCCATACACTATGTGCAGAGCCGGGCGGCGTGAACTGTCGAGGCGGGCCGACGTCGTTCCGCTGAGGAGTACAACGGGCCGTTTCGCAGCACGAATGGGGCGAAATCGGGATGAAATACTCCTGAGGCGAACCGCACAACCATTTCGGGCATGGAAAGCCGGGTTTGGCCACGTGCCCGCACCCAGCTTCGGCACCCTAAACTGGTCCGGTGAGTAAAGCTGTGATGACCCCCGCCCCGTCCGCCACCGACCCGGAAGCCGTCAACGCGAAGATCTACGCCAAGATTGCCGCTGAGCTGGGGGTGCAGACCTGGCAGGTCAAGGTTGCCGTGGAATTGCTCGACGGCGGCTCGACCGTGCCGTTCATCGCCCGGTACCGCAAGGAGGTCACCGGGACGTTGGACGACACCCAGCTCCGTGAGCTCGAGGAGCGGCTGCGGTATCTGCGTGAGCTGGAGGAACGCCGCGCGACGGTGCTGGAATCAATTGCCGAACAGGGAAAGCTGACCGATGAGCTGAAGAAAGCCGTGACGGAGGCCGACACCAAGTCCCGGCTCGAGGACCTCTACCTTCCGTATAAGTCCAAGCGGCGGACCAAGGCGCAGATTGCCCGCGAAGCCGGTCTGGAGCCGCTCGCCGACGGCCTGCTGCAAAACCCCAACCTGAATCCGGAAGCCGAAGCGGTGAAGTACCTGAACCCGGAGCACTCCATTGCCACCGCGGAAGATGCGCTCGCCGGAGCACGGTCCATCGTCGTCGAACGCGCCGGGCAGGACGTTGAGCTGGTCACCGAGCTGCGGGAGCGGTTGTGGAAGACCGGCCGGCTGCGCGCGCAGGTCCGCAAGGGCAAGGAGGCCGAGGGGCAGAAGTTCAAGGACTATTTCGACTTCGCACAGCCGCCGCATTCGCTGCCGTCGCACCGGGTCCTCGCGTTGTGGCGCGGAGAGAAGGAGGAGGTGCTGGAGCTCGCCATCACCGAGGCCGACTCGGCGGACAAAGACGCTCTGGACGCCGCCCGCAAACGGTACGAGAACGCCGTCGCGCATTCGCTGGGAATCGCCGACCGGGGACGTCCCGCCGACGCCTGGCTTCTGCAGAGTGCACAGCTCGCCTGGCGCACCCGGGTCCTGGCGCGTCTCGTCACGGATCTGCGTGTCCGCCTGGTCCAGAATGCCGAAGAGGATGCCGTCAAGGTCTTCGCCGCGAACCTGCGCGATGTGCTCCTCGCCGCGCCGGCCGGGAACCGCACCACGCTCGGGCTGGACCCGGGTCTGCGCACCGGGGTGAAGGTCGCCGTCGTCGGTGGAACCGGCAAGGCCGTCGCGACCGACACCATCTACCCGCACGCGCCGGCGAACAAGTGGAATGAGTCCCTCGCCAGCCTCGGCGCCCTGGTGAAGAAGTACGATGTCGAACTCGTCGCCATCGGCAACGGCACCGCGAGCCGCGAAACTGACAAGCTGGCCGCCGAACTGATTAAGTCCCTGCCGGACCGGAAGATCGACAAGCTGGTGGTTTCCGAAGCCGGCGCGTCAGTCTACTCCGCGTCGGCTCTCGCCTCGGCCGAACTGCCCGGGATGGACGTGTCGCTGCGCGGCGCGGTCTCGATCGCGCGGCGGCTGCAGGATCCGCTGGCCGAACTGGTCAAGATCGATCCGAAGGCGATCGGCGTCGGGCAGTACCAGCACGATGTGACGCCGGTGAAGCTGGAGCGGTCCCTTGGCGCGGTGATCGAGGACTGCGTGAACTCCGTCGGCGTGGATGTGAATACTGCGTCGCCGGCGCTGCTGTCCCGGGTGGCCGGCGTCGGGCCGCTGCTGAGCGAGAATATTGTGGCGCACCGCGATGAGCACGGCCGGTTCGGCAAGCGTTCAGACCTGAAGAAGGTGCCGCGGCTCGGGGCGAAGGCGTTTGAGCAGTGTGCCGGATTCCTGCGGATCAGCGGGGGAGCGGAGGCGCTCGATGCCTCCAGCGTGCACCCAGAAGCCTACGGTGTGGCGCGGCGCATCCTGACGGCTGCCGGCGCAAAGAAGGCCGACGCCGTCCGCGGCACGGGTGCGCTCGCCGCCTTGTCACCGCAGGACTTTGTGGACGAAACTTTCGGTCTGCCGACCGTGCGGGACATTCTGGCTGAGCTGGAAAAGCCGGGCCGCGACCCGCGTCCGGAGTTCAGCACCGCGTCGTTCGCCGAGGGGATCGAGAAGATTTCCGACCTGCGGCCCGGCATGATCCTGGAGGGCACGGTCAGTAACGTCGCCGCGTTCGGTGCCTTCGTGGACGTCGGTGTGCACCAGGACGGACTGGTGCACATTTCGGCGATGTCCAACAAGTTTGTGCAGGACCCGCATGACGTCGTCCGCTCCGGGCAGGTGGTGCGGGTGAAGGTGCTCGAGGCCGATCCGGACCGCAAGCGGATCTCGCTGACCCTGCGGTTGGAGGACGATGCTCCAGCGCCGGGCAGGGCAGGAACGGGCGATGGGAAAAGTGAAAGCACGAACGGCAAGCAGAGCGAAGGCCGGCAGCCTCGCCAGGGTGGGAATTCCAACCGCGGACAACCACGCAATGAATCGAAGCGTCCGACGCCGGGCCAGCGGCCGCCGTCGGACCGGCGCCCTCCGAAGCCACAGCAACCGGAAAGCGCCATGGCGCAAGCGCTGCGTGAGGCCGGGCTGGGGAAGTAGGGATGTAGTAATTGGAAATTGGCTGATTCCACTTCGACCGAAGGCTTGAATCAGCGGGCAATCCGGGAGAAGCTGAAACCGGAGGCGGCATGGAAGTCATTACCATCGATACCCCGCAGTTGGGGGACCACAGTTACCTGGTGCATGACGGCACGAATGCCCTGGTGATTGACCCGCAACGCGATACCGACCGGCTCGAAGCCGCCGTGCGGGACGCGGGGGTGAAGATTACCCATGTGGCCGAAACGCACATTCACAACGACTACCTCACTGGCGGGCTGATGCTGGCCAAGGAGCATGGCGCGGCCTACCTGGTCAACGCCGCAGATCAGGTTAGCTATGAACGGACGCCCGTCATCGACGGCGAGACGTTCCAGATCGGGACGCTGGCGGTGAAGGCCTTGGCCACGCCCGGGCACACCCACAATCACTTGTCCTACATTGTCAGCGACGGCAATGAGCAAGCGGTTTTCTCCGGCGGTAGCCTGCTGTACGGATCGGTCGGCCGAACGGACTTGCTCGGTCCCGACGATACTGAGACGCTGACCCGGGACCAGTACGCGTCGGCCCGACGGCTCGTTGCGGAGGCCTCCGACGACGCTCCGTTGTATCCGACGCACGGGTTCGGTTCTTTCTGCTCAAGCGGACCTTCCTCCGGTGCGGATACGTCCACTATTGGGGAGCAGGCCCGGAGCAATCACGCGCTGACGGACCCTGATGAGGACCATTTCGTGTCTGAACTGATCGCCAACCTGACCGCCTATCCCGCTTACTACGCGCACATGAGTCCGATGAACAGCGACGGCCCCGGGCCCGCGGATCTGACGGTGCCCGAATCGGTCGACGCCGGTGAACTCGCCCGCCGCCTCGAGGACGGGGAGTGGGTCGTCGATCTGCGCAACCGGGTGGCTTTCGCCGGGAACCACCTGGACGGTTCGGTCAGCTTCGAATACGGCCACGGTGCCAGCTTCACGGGCTATCTGGGCTGGGTACTGCCGTGGAACACCAAGCTGACGCTGCTTGGTTCACATGAGGACGTGGCGAACGCTATCCGTGATCTGTCCCGGATCGGCATTGATTCACCCGACGCGACCACGGGCATCGGGCCCCACGAATGGGCGGCGAAAGCGCCAACCACCAGCTACCGGCAGGTCGGCTGGGGCGAGGTACCGCGCGGCAGCACTGGCGACGAGATTATCTTCGACGTGCGGCGCACCGACGAATTTGAAGCGTCCCACATTCGAGATGCCATCAACATTCCCGTCCACGACCTGCTTTCACGGATGGGCGACGTTCCGCCGGGCCGGCTGTGGGTGCATTGCGCTTCGGGCTACCGGGCCGGTATCGGCGCCAGTCTGCTGCAGCGCGCGGGCAAAGAGGTGGTCCACATCGACGCAAAGTACGACGACGCCGGACACGCCGGAATGCCGCTGGTCACGCCCTAGCCAGTAGCGATATCCTCGCCGAATCGTGAATTTGTAGAGGTGCGTTAAGAGCTGGGTGAAAGGGCCATGATGTGAGGCAGTTTTGGTGGGCGACACAGTCTGACAACTACGGGCGGGTGGAGGGAACGCCATGGACAAACTTTTTTGATTCTCAAGGAAAACGTCGTCCGGGTTCCGCGGCATTAGCCAGCACAAAACCCGGTGACATCGTTTTTCATTGCCAGGAACGATACATCAGGGCAGTCAGCGAGGTCGTGTCGGAACCGACTGTTGTGTATCGGCCCGAGGCGTATAAGGACTATCAGACTGGATCGGAAAATGATGAAGGATACTTAGTCTTGGTGCGCCCACTCAAGACCAACCTTCAGATCGATCGGCGCACAGACATGCCGTTCATCGAGTTTGGTGGAGCCGGTCCGCTAAATAAAAACGGGGGATTGAAACGGGGGCAATACCTGTCACCTCTGCCAGTGAGCTCCGCCGAAGTACTTCTTCGACTGGCCGGCATGCAGATCTCTGCACTCCCGGAAGTAGCAGCAGATGAATATCTTGAACCATTCTCCGGAATAGGACTGACTGAAACTGACAGGATCGGTCTGGCCAAGAGGAGATTAGAGCAACGCTACCTGCGATCGGTTTTACTAAATGAGGCTGCCGCGCAATGTGCGATATGCCATCGCGAGCTACCGGATGACTTGCTCGTCGCTGGACATATCAAGCCACGGTGGGCATGCACGGAGAGCGAGCGGAAAGACTTCACTTCAGTAGCGATGCTGATCTGCCTAGTCGGCTGTGACAGTTTCTATGAACGTGGCATGATTTCCGTGAATGAAGCCGGTGAGATTGTACGGACATCACATTCGGATTCCACGGAACTCGACTCACTTCTCGATGCTATTACGGGTAACAAATGCCTACGATACAACAGTAGAACTGCCGCACATTTCCAATGGCACTACAACAACACTTTTGCGGGGTAACGACTGCGGGGACAGAACTATCCTTGTCATGCGTCGAGAATCGAAATGGAAGACGACTGTCATCGCTCCTCAAAATTCGTTTCTCAACGGAGGAGAGTCCGGCTGTGGCGATTTTCCATCACCGGTGGGTCGAAACTCGTGTCTTTTTGGATTCCGCCATCATGTTCCCAACCACGACTGGTGTAGAACCGGATGGCACGATCGTTGTTTTGTTCAACCCATAAGAAAGCCCGGCTGTAGCCAAGCTGAACCAATTGATCTTCCGCCGCTTTGATCAGCGCAGTTCCAATTCCCTGAGCCCAAAAGTCTGGATGCAGGTTTATCGCATAATGTTTCCCGGTGCCCGGCTCGGCATCCCCGTCCGGCGGACCAACAATGACAAACCCGGCAACTTCACCACCTGCGTCAGCGACGAGACACACGAACCCTTCTAGCGGCTCGATTATGCGACTCAGCCAAATTTCGGTCTTGCGCTCAGCGTCCAATCCGTCAAGAAACTCATCTGTCATCACGCCCCGGTAGGCAGCGCGCCACGCCGCAATATGGACCTCAGCCAGGCGTCGAGCGTCCTGTTCGGCTGGTGGCCTGATAACTACGTCCGGGTGCGTCATGGATTCGAACCTATCAGTCTGGGCTGGTCTTGTTACTGGAAAGTTCTGAGATGCTAGTAGCACAAACAGCGTCAGCCGAGGAAAGGCGCATCATGAGTCTGCGAAGCCGATATCCCAGTGGGGTGCCCTGTTGGGTGGAGACAATACAGCCTGATCCTCGAGCCGCCATGGATTTCTACGGACCATTATTCGGTTGGGAGTTCCGTGACGCGGGCGCAGAGTTGAACGGCCAGAAGGACGAGTACTTCACTGCCATGCTTAACGGGCAGAAGGTGGCCGGGATCAAGTCGGTTTCGGCACCTGACGATCAACCTATTCCACCGATGTGGAGTACCTCCGTCCGCACTATGGACATCGGGAAGGCCATCGAGGGTGCGGTCGGTGCCGGCGGAAGATTGTTGCTGGGACCGCTGGCTGAGCCAGGTGGCCAGTGGGCGATGCTCATGGATCCGACCGGCGCCGCTTTCGGACTTCTCGATAGCAGCGGCACAGCGGGCGCCGAACTGCTCAATGAACCCGGAATGTGGATGATGAGCTCCCTGCACACACCCGACACTGCCGCGGCAGGTAAGTTCTACCGCGACATCTTCGGGTGGGAGGCGGAGCTGAGAGGGTCCGGCTCAGCTGTGTCCTTTCTCCGTTTGCCCGGCTACGCCGGCGGCAAACCCGGCCATGACATTCCCGAGGATGTCGTCGCTGTCATGACCAGCATCGATGGCGGCAGTGATCCAGTCAAAACACCGCCGCATTGGGGCGTAAATCTTCGGGTCGCTGACACAGATGCAACAGCAACAAAGACTCGCGAGCTCCGAGGCCAGGTTTTAATGCCGCCGACAGCAACGCCGGAGTTTATCAACGCGGTCCTCATGGATCCCCAGGGCGCCGTATTCTCAGTCAGCCAGGTCCTGGCGCCGGTGCAGTAGGCATTAACGGGCGTCGACGTCGTTGCCTTCCGGCTTCTCTTGAATGAGCTGAATGAGATTTCCGCACGTGTCATCGAGGACGGCGACGACAGCAACGCCAATGTCGGTCGGCGGCTGAGTGAACACCACACCTTTGCTCGTCAGCCTGGCGTGCTCGGCCTCGAGGTTTTCGACGGCGAATTGGGCGAGTGGTATGCCGTCCTCGACAAGAGCATCCCGATATGGCTTCACGGCGGGGTGGTCCGACGGCTCCAGTAACAGCTCCGGCCCGTCAGGCGATTCGGGAGAAACGACGGTGAGCCAGGAGTTTTCACCAAGAGGGACGTCGTGGCGTTTCGTGAAGCCGAGCACCTCGGTGTAGAAGGCGAGGGCTGCTCGCTGGTCGTTAACGAATACGCTCGTCAGGGCAATCTTCATTGTTCGGTCCTCTTTCTGGTGGGCCATCGCCCGGTGATCACGGCGAGTGGCTCGGGGTTGAAGTAGTGGAATTTGGAACGTCCGCGTCGCTCCGTCACGACGAGGCCGGCCGACTCGAGCACGCCGAGGTGTTGAGAGATGGCCTGACGCGTCAGGCTGAGGCCATGCCTCATCGCGAGGGTGGAACAGATCTCGAACAGAGTCTGGCCGTCGCGCGCTGACAACTCGTCGAGAACGATGCGCCTCGTCTCATCGTCGAGAGCTCGGAAGACATCGACCATGGATCCACTATATGCAAGTAGCTGCTTGCATATCAACAGGTAGATTGAAATGAACCGAAACTGCCACATGGTCAGGGGATTTGCATGCCGATGTCGGTCGAACCATATGAGTCAGAACCTCATCAAACAGAGTTGGGGTTGGGTCCGCATCACGTTCAGTTGGCGTTGCCGCCAGGCGGCGAGGAGGAGAGCCGCAACTTCTATGTCGGTGTTTTAGGTTTGACGGAAGTCCAGAAGCCACCGATTCTCGCGGCTCGGGGCGGACTATGGGTTCGGGCTGACGGTTTGGAGATTCACCTTGGGGTGGAGGAAGATTTTCGACCGCAGAAGAAGGCGCATCCTGGGATCCTCGTCCGAGATATCGATGCGCTTGCACTGCGGGTGGAAAGTCATGGATATGAACCGGACTGGGACAACAACTTCCCGGGAATGCGCCGGTTCTACTTGTGGGACAACAACGGCAACCGGCTGGAATTTCTTTCGCCTTCGACGCAAACGGAGACAGCAGAGGCACTTACTCGTGACCACATGAAAGATCTGGTCCGCGCGAAACTGCAAGGAACCAATCTGGTCGATGAATTGCTGGCCGATAGGCGGCGTCAAGCGGCTGCAGAAGACACACGGTGAATCTGTTCGAAGCAACGGCGTCCAGGTACGCCAGGTTCGCTAGGATACGTATCTATGTCTGATGAGAGCTCCGCGTCGCCTGCCGCCAGTACCGATGATAATGGCGCACCCATCCCGAAACTGATCCTCGGCGTCGTAGTCTCCCCACAACTTGCCCCTACTGTTCGCAAGGAAATCACTGAAGGTTTCCCGAACCATCTCCGTAACCGGATGCCGGGAGTGGATTGGCAGGTCGTGGTGGTCGAAGACAGACTGTTCGATCCGCCGGTTGATCAGCTTGAGCTGCTGGAGGCGGCCCGCGACAGGATGCTCGACGAGGATTGGGATTTGGTGGTCGTACTGACCGACTTCCTGCTGAAACACCACAAGAAGACGGTGCTCACAGAAGTCAGCCCCGTCCACGGTGTCGGTCTCGTCTCCGTACCGGCTCTTGGTGCCGTCCGCGTACGTGAGAAGGTGCGCGAGACGACCGTGCGGCTGATCGGAACTTTGCTGGGATACGACCCGGATGATGCTGCCAGCCAGGTGGAACTGGCGCGGACCGCGCAGGAGAGGTCCGCAGACCTGGACGCCCACGCAGAGGAAAATGCGGCCCAGTTCACGGCCCGGGTGATCGGCGGAAACTTCCATCTTTTGCTGGGGCTGATCAGGGCGAACCGTCCATGGTTGCTGGCGGTGAGCCTGTCCCGGGCACTCACGGCTGCGGCCGCGACGGCGGTGATTGCGCTGGTGACCTCCGACCTATGGTTACTGGCGACGGCATACGGCACGTTCCGGCTGACAACTCTAGGTCTGCTGGCAGTTGGTGCGGTGAGTGCGACCCTTGTTGTGGGGGCTGGCCTGTGGGAACGTCCGCGGCGCCGGGAGGAGCGCGAGCAGGTGATCCTCTTTAACCTGGCCACGACGACGACAGTGGTAATTGGGATGTTGACCTTTTATGCTGCTTTGTTCTTTCTGTCTCTGTTGGCGGGGCTGCTGCTGGTCGACGCCGGGGTGTTTGCCGGCGTCGTTGGCGGCCCGGTCGGAATCTTGGAATACATAAAACTTGCCTTGCTCACCACGGCGCTGGCCACGGTGGGTGGTGCGCTGGGCGCCGGGCTTGAGGATGATGCGGTGGTCCGCGCTGCGGCGTTCACCCGTAGGGAAACGTGATTCTTTGACTGCCGGGGCGGGCGGACGGGCTCGTCCATTGTGCAATGCGGCCGGTGGTGCTATCCCTTGAGAGGAAGCCCGTCCCAGTTCCCCATATTGAAGGAAAAGTGATGACCTACAGCGACGACGAAGAACGCACGTTGATCGAATGGAGCATGCGGATCACGCAGGCACTGCAGCTTCTTGACCTGAAGATGGATCAGGCGAAGATCCTCGAGGTGGCGGAGAAATCATCCCAGGGCGTGACCAAGTCGGCAGGTCCGATCAGCACCTTCGCGATGGGGTATGCAGCCGGGATGGCGGCCAGAAACGGCAGGAAGTCCGGGGACGAGGCGGCACGGTCGGCGGCCGACGTCGTTCTGGACCTGGTCGAAGGTGGAGCGGCGGGCGGACCGGACCGCGATGGCTGGACGGGCACCGCTCAATAAGTCAACAGATCAAGACAGCAGAAAGCGCGGTTACGGCTCCGGATTCTTGAAGCCGCGGCCGCGCTTTCCGGTCTTAGGCCGGTGCCGGCGCCGCTGCTGCGGCATCCTCCGGCATCGTGGTGTCGCTCTCTGCTTCGGGACTTGGTTCAAGCCGGACAATGACCGCCTTGGAAACCGGGGTATTGCTGCCTTCGGCCAGATGACCGAGTGGCACCAGCACATTCGCTTCCGGATAGTACGCGGCTGCGCAACCACGCGCAGTCGGGTACGAAACGACACGGAACTTGCGCAGCACCCTGTCAGCGCCGTCGTCGTACTCTCCGTGGACATCCACCAGCTGGCCGTCCTTGATGCCGAGCTCGGTCAGATCTTCCGGATTCACAAAGACCACATGGCGGCCGTTCCTGATGCCCCGGTAGCGGTCGTTGTGCCCGTAGATGGTGGTGTTGAACTGGTCATGCGAACGCAGCGTCTGCAGGATCAGGGTTCCGGACGGGCGTTCGACATGCTGCAGTTCGTTCACCGTCAGCATCGCCTTGCCGGTGGGGGTGTTGAACGTCCGTGAGTCCCGTGGGCCGTTCGGCAGGACGAATCCACCCTCCTGGCGGATCTTCTCGTTGTAGCTCTCGCAGCCGCCGACCACATGGGAGATGTGCTCGCGGATGACATCGTAGTTCCGTTCGAAGCCGGCCCAGTCAACGTTTACCTTGTCGCCCAGAACAGCGCGTGCGAGACGGGTGACGATGGAGACTTCCGAGAGCAGGTTTGGCGCGACCGGCTCCACCTTGCCCCAGGACGGATGCACGGCGCAGACCGTATCCTCCACCGAAACGAACTGCTCGCCGGCCGCCTGGATGTCGATTTCAGTGCGGCCCATGGTGGGCAGGATCAGCGCTTCCTCGCCGATCACGGCGTGGGACCGGTTCAGTTTGGTCGAGACCTGGACCGTCATGTCGGCACTCTTCATGGCGGCCTCGGTCGCGTTCGTGTCCGAGACGGCGGCCACCAGGTTTCCGCCGACGGCCATGAAGAACTTGATCTCGCCGTCGCGCAGTTTCTCAATGGTCTGGACCGCATCGGTTCCGTGGGCACGCGGCGGATTGAAGCCGAATTCTTTCTCGATCGAGTCCAGGAAGGCCGGAGGCATTTGCTCCCAGATTCCCATGGTGCGGTCGCCCTGCACGTTGCTGTGGCCGCGGATGGGGGAGGCGCCGGCGCCGGGTTTGCCGATGTTGCCGCGCAGCAGCAGGAGGTTGATGATCTCCTTGATGGTGGCGACACCCTTGGTCTGCTGCGTCAGTCCCATCGCCCAGCAGATGATGACCTTCTCGGCCTTCATGTAGCGGTTGGCGAGCTCGTCGATTTCCTCGGCGCGCAGACCCGTCGCTTCCAGCACGGCCTGCTCATCGAGATCGGCGAGGTGCGCGCGCAACTCGTCCAGGCCCTGGCAGTGCCGCTCGAGGAATGCGTGGTCCAGGACCGATCCCGGTTTCTTCGCCTCGGCGTCGAGCACGCGCTTGGACAGCGCCTGCATCAGCGCCATGTCGCCGCTGAGCCGGATCTGCAGGAACTGATCGGCCATCTCGGTGCCGCTCCCGACGACGCCACTGACGCGCTGCGGGTTCTTGTACCGCTTCAGACCGGCTTCCGGCATCGGATTCACGGCGACGATCTGGGCGCCTTTATGCTTCGCATCCTCCAGGGCGGTAAGCATCCGCGGGTGGTTGGTGCCGGGGTTCTGGCCCATGATGATGATCAGGTCGGCCATTTCGAAGTCTTTGTAAGTGACCGTGGCCTTGCCGATGCCGATGGTCTGGCCCATCGCCCAGCCGGAGGACTCGTGGCACATGTTGGAGCAGTCCGGCAGGTTGTTGGTGCCGTAGGCGCGCACGAACAGCTGGTAGGCGAAGGCGGCCTCGTTCGAGGTGCGGCCGCTGGTGTAGAAGGCGGCCTCGTCGGGGGAGTCCAGACTGTTCAACTTCTTGGCGATAACCGAGAACGCCTCTTCCCAGCTGACTGGCCGGTAGTGGTCCTCGCCGGCAGGCTTGTAGACCGGCTCAGTGAGGCGTCCCTGCATGCCCAGCCAATACTCGGAGTGCTCCAGCAGGTCGGTGACGGAATGCTCCGCCCAAAAATCAGAAGAGATGACGACGGGCGTGGCTTCCCAGGTGACTGCCTTCGCCCCGTTTTCGCAGAACTCGAAGGTTTTGCGGTGACCGGGATCCGGCCACGCGCAGCTCATGCAGTCAAAGCCGTCTTTCTGGTTCAGCGAGAGGAGCGTTTTCGCCGTCCGCTCGACGCCCATATGCTTTACGGCAGGCTGCATCGAGTAATAAACGCCCGGAATACCCGCGGCCCAATCTTTCGGCTTATCGACCTCGAGTTCGTTCTCGTCGACTTCTTCCACCGGGGGTTCATTATGAGTCATTGTTGCGGGTCCCTTCGCTCACCCTTGCCTGTACTGAAGGCGTGCTCGTTCTGGAACGAGGCGCATGGTTAAGGCCTAGCAGTAAAGACACGGCGCCGCAATGGAACCGCGGCGGCGGAGACTGAAATTTTGACCCGGACATGGGTGTGGCACCCGCCCCGGCTGGGATGGGTGCCACACAGTTCCTTGAGGGTTGGGCTAGAGCAGTCCGCCCAGCAGGCCCTCGTTGTCGGATCCGCCGTAGTAGGCGTTGTCCGTGGTGCTGTCGGCCGAGGTGTCGGCGTCGACATTGCTGCCGGCGTCTGAATCGGCGTCAACGTTGCTGTCCACATCAGGGTTGGCAGTCACGTCAGCGTCGTTTCCGCTGGCGATGCCGTTGAGGTTGTCGGAGACGTCGGCGTCGATTCCGCTGAGCACGTTGTTGTTGCTCGCGATGTCACCGGTGTCGACCGCATCGTTGAGGATGCCGCCCAGCGACAGGTTGCCGCTGTCGTCGACGCGGTTGTCGGACACCTCAGTGGTGACCCCATCCAAGTTGGTGTTGGTGGAATCTCCGGTGCTGGCGCTGGCCATGCCGGCGCCTCCGACGAGCATCAGACCGCTGACGGCGGTGACGGCGAGGGACTTGGTAAACGTGTTCTGCATAATGTTGCCTCCATAATTTCCTGTTGGGGTAGAGGACATTAGTGCTTCGGGACGCGCCCCGTTACCGGATTGGTATCGATTTGAGATTTTTTTGCTGAGGCTCAAATCGCCTGTGACACCGGTACTCGGCACCGGCTTTACTCGGTCAGCGCGCCAATAACTTCCTTGGCGACATCCTCACTGGACTGCGGATTCTGGCCGCTGATCAGGTTTCCGTCGCGGACCACATAGCTCGACCAGTTGGGACCGACTTCGACGACGGCGCCCTTGTTCCGCAGCGCAGTCTCCACCAGCCACGGCGTGTTTTCGCCGGTGCCGCCGCCCAGTTCTTCCTCATTGGTGAAGACCGTGACCTGACGGCCTTCGAAGCGGAACTTACCATCGGCGCCGACGGCGCTGAGGAGGGCCGCGGGACCATGGCAGAACGGGGCGATGATCTTACCGGCCTGATCGGTTTCAATCAGGATCCGTCCCAGGTCCGTGTCCTCGAAGAGATCAGCCATCGGGCCGTGTCCACCGGGAATTACGACGGCGGCATAATCGGCTGCCGCAACATCGGCAAGTTTGAGGGGAGAAGACAATTCATCATCGATTCCGGCGATGTACTCCCGGAAGTCGTTGGCCTTTTCCTCGCTGCCCGCCGCTCCCGGGTCCAGGCTGACCTGGTCCACGGTCGGCTTTACTCCGCCCGGAGTGGCGATATCCACGGTGTGACCCGCGTTGCGGAGTTCGCGGTGGGATGCGACGAGCTCCTCGGCCCAGTAACCGGTCGGATGCTCGCTGCCATCCTTCATGGTGAGCGAATCTGCGGCCGAGACGACCATCAGAATGTTAGCCATAGTGTTTCTCCTTCTCTCGTGATTCGTTTTACTACGCGACGGTCGTTTCCACCGACACCTCGATATTGCCCTGCGTAGCGTTGGAGTAGGGGCATATCTTGTGTGCGGCTGCGGTGAGGCCTTCAGCCGTTTCCTGATCCACGCCGGCCATTTCGACGGCGATGTCGACCGCCAAGCCATAGCCGTCGTCGTCGTTATTCAAGAAGTGCACATCGGCTGTTACCGCCGAATCGCTGATGGAAAGCTGCTGCTGGCGGGCGCTGGCCTTCAACGCGCTGTGGAAGCAAGCTGCGTAACCGGCGGCGAAGAGTTGCTCCGGGTTGGTTCCTCCGCCCGCACCGCCCATTTCCGCGGGAACGGCCAACTCCACGTCCAACACTCCGTCGCTGGTCCGGGACCGTCCTGTACGTCCGTCGCCGGTGGAGATTGCCGAGGCGGTGTAGAGAGCGTTCATGGGTTGGTCCTTCCAATTGAAGTTTTCGGGGATAGTGCGTGCAACGCGGGCAGTGCTGGCGGAATTCCTCGCGCGGTAGAGCTCACGGCGGTAGAGGCGGACAATTGCCGAAACGCTGATCAGCGCCCGAGTTGGGATTCCGGTTTGAGAGCTTCGGGGAGTCCGTTGCCTGTGGCGGCCGCGGCGAGTGCTTCGCCAAGGGCCGGCGCCTGCTTGAACAGATTGTGCCCGGCCACCGCCGTCAGGCCGTCCTGCGACCAGGCGCCGACGCCGTCTTCGCCCCAGGGAAGCAAGGTGACCCAGCAGTGCACATAGTCGACGGGATGCGGGTCGAGCCCGGGCAGTGCCCGTTCTACATAGGCGGCAGTCCGGTCAGCCAGTTCGGCGAGGGCGAAAGGATCGGCCAGGCTGCCGTCGTCGAGCACATTGACAGTCTCGCTCAGGCCCACGGAGTAGTACCGGTTGTCCGGATTGGGCGCGGCGTAGATGCCGGTTTCGCCGAACGCCCCGCTGCCGTCCTGAAACGTGGGCAGTCCCGCAGGAACATTCTCACGTAGCTCAAAGGTGGCGCGCACATGTGCGGCGAGGTTCACCGGGATGGTCATTCCGGCGCCCCTGGCCAAGGCTGCTGTTCCGCGGCCAGCGCACAATACAATATGGTCGAACACGTCGCAGCGGGTACCGGTACGCAGCTCCATCTTTCCTGTTGCAGTCCGGCGGACGGAGAGCACGTGATCGGTGACCAGCTTTTCCTGCAGCCGGCTGGATAACGCACCGATTGCCGAAAGCGTCCGGATCGCGCCGCCGTCGACGTCGAACATGGCAGGATCCGAATAATCGGCAAGGATCGGGAGGACGTCATGGAGCTCCAGCGGGTCGAGGATCCGCGCGGGGATGTTGTCGAACTTCGCCAAGGTCTCCAGCTTGTTCCCCACAGTTTGGCCGATCGCCACGGCGCCGTCGGGCGATATCAGCTCGATACCCCAGTCCTGTTCCCACTGTCGCCACAGCCCCCGGCTGGTCCGGACAAAGTCCACGAGCCGCGGATCGTTGTGGGCGTGCCGGAAGATCCTCGATTGCCCGGCGGACTGGCCGCTGCCGGGAGGAGCAGCGTCATACAGAGTGATGTCGACACCGCGCTGCTTGAGGGCGTACGCCGTCGATAATCCGACGATTCCGGCACCGACTACCGCTACCTCACCGTTCACGCGAGCTTTCCTCCCTTCTTTGCTACTCGGCCCCGACTTTGTCGGCGTCGTTGCGCTTAGGGAGGATCTTCGGCATCAGCGACGGCAGTACCAGGATGGCGACTGCCACCAGCAGGAGCCCCACGGTCAGCGGCCGGGTGAAGAACACCGAGAAGTCGCCCTGGCTGATCGAGAGCGCCCGGCGCAGTTGGGTTTCCATCATTGGGCCCAGAATGGCACCCAGGATGGCCGGGGCAACCGGGAAGTCGTAGACCCGCATGAAAAAGCCGGCGACACCGATCGCGCAGACAATCAGTACCTCGACCAGACTGCCCGAAATCGAATACACACCGAGAATGCCGAACACCAGGATGCCGGTGTAGAGCAGCTGCTTCGGGATCTCGAGGATCTTGATCCAGAGTTTCACCAGCGGCAGGTTGATCACCAGCAGCATCACGTTGCCGATGAACAGCGACGCAATCAGCGTCCAGACCAGGTCGGGAGAGGTCTCGAAGAGTTGCGGCCCCGGCTGGATGTTGTAGATCTGGAAGGCGGACAGGATGATGGCTGCCGTGGCCGACGTCGGAATTCCGAGAGTCAGCAGCGGCACCAGGACACCCGAGAAGGAGGCGTTGTTGGCCGCTTCCGGTCCGGCGATACCTTCGATGGCGCCCTTGCCGAACTCGTCCTTGTGCTTCGAGAGCCGCTTCTCCAGGTTGTAGGAAAGGAAGGTCGGAACTTCCGAACCACCGGTGGGCATCGAGCCGAAGGTGAAGCCGAGCAGGCCGCCGCGGATCCATGGTTTCCAGACGCGCTTGCGTTCTGCCTTGTTCAACCAGATCCGGCCGGAGAATTCGACCTTTTCCTCCTTGGCGAACTGCAGCCGGGCCAGTCCGTAGAGCGCCTCGCCAATGGCGAAGAGACCGATCACGACAATGACGATGTCGACTCCGCCGAGCAGCTCGGGTGCGCCGAAGGTGAAGCGCTGCTGTCCGGTAAGGAAGTCGAGCCCGATCAGGCCGATAAACAGGCCGGCGAAGAGGCTGATCATGCCGCGGATGATGGAAGTCCCCACCAAAGCGGTGACAGAAACGAAGGCGAGCACCATCAGGGCAAAGTAATCGGTGGCCTGGAAGGACTTGGCCAGGTTCGCCACAAGGGGCGCGAGGAACGTCAACCCGAGCGTCGAGATGATGCCTGCGAAGAAGGAGCCCATCACCGCCGTCGCCAATGCGGGACCGGCACGGCCGGCCTTCGCCATCGGATGCCCGTCTATCGCCGTCGCAACCGACCCTGCTTCACCGGGGGTGTTGAGCAGGATGGAGGTGATGGCGCCGCCGTAGAGGGAGCCGTAGTAAATACCGGCGAAGATGATCAGTGCGCCGGTCGGGTCGAAACCATAGGTCAGCGGCAGCAGCAGCGCCAGCGCCAGGGCCGGGCCGATGCCGGGCAGGACGCCGACGAAGGTGCCAATAGTGACGCCGACGGCGGCGTAGATCAAATACTGCAGCTCGAAGGCGTTGGCAAAGCCACCCGCCAGATCGGATAAAACATCCATACGTTGTTACAACACCATTTCCATTAGTCCGGCTGGCAACCGCACGCCGAGCACCTCGGTGAAGAAGAAGTAGACAGCGACGGAGAAGAGTACAGCGACGATGATGTCGCGGATCCATTTACGGCTCCCGCCCACCCAGGCGATGGCCACAAAGAAGATTGCGGTAGCCGGAATGTAGCCGATCGGTTCGAGCACGTAGGCGTAGATCACCAGGCCAACGATCACCGTCCACAGTGTTCGCCAGTGCGTGTCGGCGTGCTCCTCGGCGGCCTGTTCCCGAAGGTCGTAATCCGGCTTCAGGGTGGTGCGGACCAGGAAAGCGATCCCGAAACCCATCAGGCCGATGCCGACGATGACAGGGAAGAAGCCGGGCTGCTGCGGCCCGAAACCACCCTCGGAAGCAATGCGGAACGCGTCGAACAGGACCACCGCCGCGCCAAGAATTATGACGGCGGCGGCGATCCTGGTTCCGAGCTTGCCCCGTGAGAGCTGCGCGGAGTCGATGTTGCTGTCGATCACTCGACGATCCCCAGGTCCTTCAGGGTCTTGGTGATGTCCTTGTCTTCCTGATCGATGTACTCGGAGAACTCCTCACCGGTCAGCAGGTAGTCCTCCCAGTTGTTCGCCTCAAGGACCTGCTGCCATTCTTCGGTGTCGTGCATTTCCTCGATCATGGAGACGACGGCGGCACGCTGCTCGTCGGTGATCTCCGGCGGTGCGACGACGCCGCGCCAGTTGGCAATGGAAACGTCGTAGCCTGCCTCGATGATGGTCGGAGCGTCCACGCCTTCGATCGGCTCCTCGCTGGAGACGGCCAGCAGGCGCATCTCCCCGGCGGCGATCTGGTCAGCGAACTCCGCGAGCCCGGATGCGGCCGCGTCGACGTCGCCGGACAGGATGGCTGGAGTCAGCTCGCCACCACCGGAGTAGGGGATGTAGTTGATCTTGGATGGTTCGATGCCGACAGCCTCAGCCATCTTGGCGATCAGGATCTGGTCCACACCGCCGACGGACCCGCCGCCCCAGGCAATGCTGCCCGGATCCGCCTTGAAGTCCTCCATCAACTGCTTGAGGTTCTTGTACTTCGAATCAGCCGGCACCGCGATGGCGTCATATTCGGCCGTCAAGCGGGCGATCGGCGTCGTGTCATCAAGGTCGACCTGCGAGTCGGTCTGCTCGATGGCGCCGACCAGGATCTTGCCGATCACCATCAGCTGGTGCGGGTCGCCGGCGTTTTCGCCGACGAACTGGGTCAAGCCAATGGTGCCGGAGCCGCCGGGCACGTTGTAGACGTCGGAGCCGGTCTCGATCACACCACCCTCGTCCAGCGACCGTGCGATGGAGCGTGCGGTCATGTCGTAGCCGCCGCCGGGATCGGCCGGAGCCATAACTTGAATGGCCTCGGTGGGATATTCGGCAGCCGCATCGCCGCCACCTTCACCGCCTCCTCCGCCGCTTCCGCCACAGCCCGTCAGCACCAGCAGCCCTGCCGCAAGCGGTGCGCCCCACTGCGCCAAACGGCGTTTTCTGGAAACGTTCCTGGAAATTCTCATTTCTGACCATCCTCTTCGATGAAGGTGCGGGTGTTGTTCTGGGAGGCCATTGCTGTGACCTGCGCTACTGACGATATAGTGGCCCGGATCACTGTTGGTGCTTGTTTCAATTTTCGTCGCATAATGCTTATTGTTTGAGTTCTGCTCATTTTGATCACAGAGTTTTTGCCGGGGAGGAGGCGCCATGAACCTGCGGGATACAAACAGTTCGACCCGGACCGGGCCTGCCGCCGCGCCTCCGCCGGAGCGGTTCGTGCAACCGCCCCGGAATCTTTGGCGAATGCGCCTTCCGGGGCTGAACTTCGCCAGCCAGATTCTGCTGCTGCAGCTCGCCGTCGTCGCTCTCGTCGTGCTGGTAACCGCGTCCGTGCACGGGTGGCTGACGTACCAGCGCCTCGGCATGGAAGCCGAACTTCGGGCGTTATCCGTCGCCCGGACCGTCGCCACTTACGACAAGGTGCGTTCCGGAGCCGCCCGGATGACGGAGGCCAATGCCGCGGAGCTGCCGCAAAGCCAGTTGGAGAACGGGCCGCTGGTGCCGCTGGCGAAGGATATCCGCGCCCGCACCGGGGCCTTGTTCGTGGTGACTACCGATGACGAGGGCATCCGGCTCACGCACCCCAACCCGGAGCGGCTGGGTCACCGGGTCAGCACTGACCCGACGGCGGCGCTCAACGGCCTCGAGGTGACCAATGTTGAGCGGGGCACGCTCGGCCTGTCGGCCCGCGCGAAGGTACCGATCTACGCGCCGGGATCCGAATCGCTGGTGGTGGGCGAGGTCAGCGTCGGTTTCGCCATCGCAGATATTCTGAACAACCTGCGTAAAGACATCGTCCCGATCGCCCTGACCGCGGTCTCCGCCCTGGCGCTCGGTGTCGTTGGTTCCTGGTTGCTGGGCAGGCGGCTGCGCCGGCTCACGCTCGGGCTCGAACCGGAGGAAATCACTGCATTGGCGCAGGACCAGGAAGCGGTGCTGCGCGGGGTGGACGAAGGCGTAATCGGCATTTCGGCCGACCGGCGGATCACGGTGGTCAACGCGGAAGCTCGCCGGCTGCTCGGATTAAGGCCCGGGGACGACGTCGTTGGGTGCCTTCTGGACGAAGCCGGACTGCCGCCGTCGTTATCAAAGCTGGTGGAGCAGGCGATGCCGGAATCGCCGTCGATCGAAGAGGTGATCAGCTCGCGGGTGCTGATCATGAACGCGCGGGCAGTGCAGCGCCGGGGCCACGGCCCGGACCTCGGCACCGTCATCATGCTGCGCGACCGCACCCAGCTGCAGTCCCTGACGCGGCAGTTGCAGGCGGTCAGCGCGATGACGACGGCGTTGCGCGCCCAGCGGCACGAGTTCGCCAACCGGCTCCACACGGTGTCCGGCCTGCTGGGCATTGGCGATTACCGCGAGGCGGAGGAATACGTGGGCGGACTGCTCGCCACCGGACCATTGAAGTATCCGGTGGAGCAGGCGGAACTGCTCGATGATCCGTATCTGCGCGCGTTCATTGGGGCGAAGAGTGTGGAGGCGGCCGAACGCGGAGTGCACCTGCGGATCGGGCCGGAAACCCTGGTGCGCGGGCGGATCTCGGACGCCCACGACGTCACCACGGTGATCGGAAACCTCATCGACAACGCAGTGCATGCGGCGGTGCACGGCAGCAATACCGACCGCTGGGTGGAGGTCGAACTGCTGGATGAGCTGACCGGCGGCGACGGTGTTCTTCACGTGGTGGTGGCGGACTCCGGTGACGGCACACCCGGCGGCGCGCAGATCTTCACCGAAGGTTATTCCACTGCGGCCGCGACACCGCTGGATGCGCACGGGCAAGGGCTGGGGCTGCCGCTATGCAGGCAGATCGCCCGGGACCGCGGTGGCGATGTTTGGTTGGCCGAAAACGGAAGCTCAGCTGGGCCCGGTGCGGTGTTCTGCGCGCGGCTGCCCGGTACGGTGGAACCGAGGCCGGCTCCGCGACACACAATTTCGGTAGAAGAGCCGGCTGGAGGGGTTGAATGAGTGAGGATCTGCACGTACTGATTGTCGACGACGACTTCCACGTCGCGAAGCTCCATGCGGCCTATGTGGATTCGGTTCCCGGTTTCAAGGCCCTGAGTCCTGCCGGAACCGCCGAACAGGCCCTGCGCTCCGTCGAAAGCCAGCATCCCGATCTTGTTCTGCTGGATGTCTACCTTCCGGACGCCTACGGCCTGGACCTGCTGCGGACCCTGGACACCGACGTCCTCATCCTCAGCGCCGCGGCGGAGGCTGCTTCAGTGCGCCAGGCCCTGCGGCGGGGCGCGATCGGCTACCTGATTAAACCTTTCGCCGCCGATCAGCTGACGCAACGGTTGCGTGCCTACGCGCGCTACCGGCGCATGCTGGCCGGAGACCAGACCGTCGACCAAGACACGATCGAACGCGCCATCCGGTCGCTCAGTCCCTCGACCCCGGCCGGCCCGAGCCGTGCGCGTTCCGCCACCGAAACCGCCGTCTTGGAGGCGCTTCAGCCGGGCGAGCAGTATTCCACCATCGCCGTCGCCAAGCAGGTCGGCGTCTCCCGGGCCACCGCGCAGCGGTATCTGTCCGCACTGGTCGACGACGGCGCCGTCGACATCCAGCTCCGCTACGGGAACACCGGACGCCCCGAACACAGGTACGGCCTCGCACACTAGACAAAAAAGAGTGGCGCGCCGCCGTTCCATGCATACCTGTCAGGGGCGGTGCGTTCGCAATTCGTCATTACGACGGCGATGCTTGCTTTGCCGAGACAGACCTGCGTAACGTAGACAATGGTTGAGCAAGGGCCAAACGCTCTTTTCAGCATGGAGAAATTTTCTTGGATTCCAATCTGCGGTCACCCGTTTCCACCCGGACCAAACAAGCCTCAGGGCCACTTTCCGGGATTGCGTCATGGGTCCGCACCGCCCTTAGCCGGCGGGCAGGTAAGCATTCCGCCATCGTTTCTGTTTCCAACGCCGGCGACGTCAGCGAACAAGGACCCAGCAGGATCAACACCGCCCTCAACAACGGTCCCGCCGTACTCAGCGACGAGGCGTATTCGCGGATTGTCGATCAGGACCCCGGCCCCGAAACTCTGCAGCACTACTACCAACTCGCCGCTGAACTCTCCGCCACCGGAGATGCTTCAGAAAACTCGATAATGCGCCGCCATGATAAAGACCAATAAGCTACTGTCCGGCGCAGCCGCGGCGCTGCTGGGCCTCGGCCTGCTCACCGGATGTTCGGTCCCGGCGGATTACAACACGAAAACCGCCAAGGAGCTGCAAAGCAAGGTCCTGACGATTACCGGGCACGCCGCCGATGGCGAGTACGGCAAAGCCATGAAGGCCCTCGTGACATTGACCGATCTGGTGGAATTTGCTGCGGCAAATGGTTTGCTCGATGCCGAACGCAGCGACGACATTACGGCCACCATCACGGTGGTGCGCGCCGATCTTGAAGCAAAAATCAAGGCAGAGCAGAAAGATAGTTCTTCCCAGGACTCGCACAACGATTCGGACAATGGGTCGGACCACCCGGCGCCTTCGGTACCAGATGTAGCGCCTGCCCCGGCTCCTGCCCCGGCACCCGCCCCGGCACCCGCACCGGCGCCAGCTCCCGCGCCGGCACCAGCGCCGGGCTCCGGGTTCGTTCCCGCGCCCGCTCCCGGCGGTACTCCGGCACCCGGTACCCCGCCGGGTACGCCAGTGGCCCCGACCCCGACACCGTCGGGAACGCCAGGGGGCGGTGAATCGCCACCTCCAGCCCCGCCGCCATCAACCACGCCGCCACCGCCTGAACCTGAACCTTCATTGCCACCGGAAACGGAGCCGGTCGTTCCGCCCGTAGTCGAGTCTCCCGAACCCTCGCCTGAGCCGGGAAGTGCCGCACCCGCTCCTCTACCCGGGGGCGACGGCGACTCTTCCGGCGATGACGGCGATGACGGCTGAGGCTTCGCGCCGCGGGAGGTAGCTGACACCCAGGGCTAAACCGCCAACCTGGCCCGGATCCTGTTCCTCCCACTTAGACTGGGCAGATGACGGATACGCCGCTGCTCGGTCCGTGCATGGCACCGGAGCTGCACTTGATGACGTTCAATATCCGGCGCCCGATGCCGCATTTGAACAAGCGCAGTCCGGACGCGTGGACCTACAGGCAAGGGGCGGTCCGGCGGTTAATGACAGCCGAACAGCCGACACTGCTTGGTCTGCAGGAAGCCATGCCCATCCAGATGCAATTCCTCGCTTCGGTTCTTCCCTCGAGCTTCGATTCAGTGGGCCATGGCAGGAAAAGTGATGGCAGCGGGGAACACTGTCCTATTTTCTTCGACTCCAACCGCTTGGAACTGTTGCGCTGGGATCAACAGGCACTCTCGGCCACACCGAAAGTGCCCGGCTCCACCAGTTGGGGAAACCGGATTCCCCGCATCCTGGTATCTGCCACCTTCCGGGATCTGGAGACGGGTCACGAATTCGTTGCGCTCAATACGCATCTGGACCATATTTCGCTCAAGTCCAGGGTCAGATCCGGCGCAGCGATCCTGGACGACGTCCTGGCGGCCGAATTGCCGGTCATCCTCGTGGGAGATTTCAACGTGGATGTAGATTCACGCCTCCACCGCTTGCTGGTCTCCAGCGGCGCCCTTTCCGATGCCTGGCGCACCGCAAAGGATCGGCTCACAGCACACTGGGGAACCTTTCCCAATTACCGGCCGCCGCGCAATGATGCAAAGCGTATTGACTGGATTCTAGCTGGTTCATCGATCGCCACCGAGCGCGCCGGCATCAACATCAACACCTACGACGGCGTTTGGCCCTCGGATCATGCCCCGGTTCAGGCTGCAGTGCGGTTCCGGTCGGCTTGAACACGCCGGGTGGACGTTGAACTCCAGGCGAATATCGCTCCGCAGACAATGGCGCCGAGTCCTCCCGCCACAAGATCGCCGAGCGTATCCCGGTAGCCCACATTGATGGCGGCATCGATGTAGGTATAGCCCCACCATTCACCGAACTCCCACAAGACGCTGAGTGCGAGGCCTTGGGCGGTGATGAGATACACGGCAGCACCACGTCCTGTGATGGCACCTTGCCGGATGGATTGAGCCGGCGTGATTGAAGCAGTCCCTGCGGTACGCAGAACAAGCAGGTGCGAAGTCCCGGCGAGCACACCGGTTGTGGCGGCATGTATGAGGAAATCCCACCACTCGATCGCCTCATACACATTGGTAATGCTGCTCCAGGCGGCCGCGAGCAGAATGACGCCTGTGGCGATGTCAGCCGACGGTCTAAGCCGGAGGGAACGGGCGATCAGCAGGCCGAGCAACACCAGCAGCAACACGGCGGCATCCACCAGGCTCAACCACAAGATGGCAGCAAGGAAACTCAAGACGCCCACGACCCTGACGCCGTCGGCCGCTGATTCTCCAACGGTGGCGGGCCTGCGGACGACGGCTTGCAGCATGTAGTTAACCTACCTCTGTAGGCTCGGAAATATGCTGCCTTCGGTATCCGTCGTGGTTCCCTGCCTGAACGATGCAGGCCCGCTTGAGGCATGCCTGAAATCGTTGGCCGCTCAGACGCATCCGCCGAGGGAGATCATCGTTGTCGACAACGGAAGTACGGACGGCAGCGCCGGTGTTGCGCGCCGTCACGGAGCGAACCTGATCAGCGAGACCGTTCCCGGCATCGCCGCCGCTGCATCGGCCGGATACGACCACGCCAGCGGCGACGTCATTGCCCGTTGCGATGCGGATTCGCTGCTGCCTGCTTCGTGGGTCCAGCAGATCGCGACTGCCTTCCACGAGGATCCAGCCCTGGGAGCGCTGACCGGCCCGGGAACCTTCTACGAGCTGAGGCGTCCCTGGTCCTGGCTGTGGAATGTGGTCTACGTCTACGGATACTTCGCCGCAGTCGGTTCGGCACTGGCCGGAATCCCGTTGTTCGGTTCCAATATGGCAATCCGCCGCAGCTGCTGGGAAGCGGTCCGGTCCGAGGTGCACCGGAACGATGTCGGGATGCATGACGATATGTGCTTGAGCATGCATCTGGGGCTGCGGTTCCGGATCCGGTTCCAGCGCTCGCTGCAGGTGGGAATCTCGCCACGTGCCTTGGTGGGCCGTGGAAACCGCCGTCGTCGGGTTCGGCGGGCTCTCCATACGCTTGGCGCCCATGGAACCGAAAACCTTCCGTGCAACCGCTGGGCACGGCGGCTGGGCCTCGGGAAAACTACCGGACGGACGCATACCAAATGAGCAGCATTGTAACGAGGAAACCGGTGAGGTAGTTGAGCCAGAGAAACCGCTGCCAACCGGCATGAGCGCGTCCCGATTCTTTATCACTGACTGACCTGAACGGCCACACATTGGCCATGTAGGGGAGCACCAGCAAGGCAGCCAAAGCGGCCGGCCATCCGGTGGGAAGCATCAGGATCCCGGCCAGGCCGTAGGCGGCGAAGGACAACCAGACGGTGGTTTTTGCTCCCAAAACAGTGCCTACGGACCCGACTTTTCCGGCCCTGTCGGAGACGATGTCCTGCACGGCGCCGAAGGCGTGACTGGCCATTCCCCAGAGGAAAAAGGCGGCGAGAACACCAATCAGCGCGGGTGTGTAGGTTGCTCCCGCATAGGCGAGGCCGAAGAGGGCAGGGCTGACAAAGTGGAAACTTGAGGTGGCAGAATCGATGAACGGCCGTTCCTTGAACCGCAGACCGGGAGCGCTGTAGGCGACGACGGCGAAGACGCTCAAGGCGAGCACCGCCGTCGAACTCCATGTGCCTGTGATGGTGAGGTAGGCCAGGAATGGAACGTTGGTGGCCAGCACTGACAGCAACGTCGTGCGATGCAGGCGGCGGTCGAGGACGGCCCCTTCGGTGCCGCCCTTGCGCGGGTTGAGGATGTCCGATTCGTAGTCGAACACGTCGTTGATGCCGTACATGGCGAAGTTGTAGGGGATCAGGAAGTACAACGTTCCGAGGATGAAGCGCCAGTCGACGGTGCCGGTTGTCAGGATGTAGGCGGCGGCGAACGGGAACGCGGTGTTGACCCAGGAGACCGGGCGCGACGTGACGAACAGTTCCGCCAGCAGCGGCCTGCCTGTGCCCTTTGTCTTCGCGCTCGTGGGTTCATTCACGACGGCGGCTCCCCGGCTTGGCTGCCATTAGTTGCCAGAGTGCGGGCAGCAGCAGGGCTGCGGCCAGGACGTAGAGGAAATCTTCCACCGGCGCGGCTCCAATTCTCCAGCCGGAAATCTGCTCGCTGCTGTAGCTGAAGAAACCGGCTGCGATCATCAGATTATCGAACACGGCCGTCAACACACACAGCAATACGAGAGTCACGGCCACCGCGATGCCCCAGGATTTGATGGTTCGCCCGCCCCGGCGCCGGACCGAGAGAATGTACGACGCCGCCACGGTGGCAGCAACGAGCGTGAAGCCAAGATTGAGCAGCCAGTACGTCATCGGTGGGCCGCCTCCATGTCCGGCTGTAACCGTCCGGTGGCCAATCTCCGGTGCACAAGTTGGAACAGATTCATGGTCAGGTAGCTGAGGAACGTCAGGAAGAAGAGCTCCTCGAGGGGCAGCTCGGGCGCAACCTCGATGCCGGTCATGAACGCGCTTTCGCCGCGGAAGAAGATGCCCAGCGATATACCGGCAAGATCCCAACTGGTAAAGAAAACCAGGCCGGCCGCCGTCACCACCGCAGCGCGCACGGGTGCCAGCCAAAAGAACAACTTGAGCCGGGCATCGAGGATCACCATCCCGGCCAGCGAAAATAGAATCACCGCCAGATACGTTATGCCCATCATGGCCGCGCCGCTTTTTCCCCACCGGAACCGCTGCTGCTTCCTGCGGGTGCTGCCGGTTCGGGCAGGGCCGTGGTGCTGGTGTCCCCGGTCAGTCTTTTCAGGAGTATCTCCGCACTGATCAAACACATAGGCAGACCCACTCCTGGAATCGTCGAACCACCGCAGTAATACAGTCCGCGTACTTTGGAACTCATATTACGTCCGCGGAGAAATGCGCTTTGCCGCAGCGTATGGGCGGGCCCGAGAGCCGTACCGTTCCAGGCGTTGAAGTTGGTGACGAAATCTTCGGGGCCGATACTCCTGCGGACGGTGATCCGGCGTCGTAGATCCTTAACGCCTGTCCATTCCGAGATCTGCTCGATGACAACATCGGCCAGCTGCTCCAGCTGGGAGTCACCATGACCATCGATGCCGCCGGAGCCAAGCGAGGTGTCCGCCGGGATAGGAACCAGGACAAACAGGTTCTCATTGCCAGCTGGCGCCACGGTGGAATCGGACGCACTGGGCTTGCAGACATACAGCGACGCAGGATCCGGGATGGCAGGCTCCCGGCCGAAGATGCTCTTGAAGTTTTTCGTCCAGTCTGTGGTGAAGAGCAAATTATGATGCAGCAACTCGGGGAGCTTGCCCTCCACCCCCAGCAGCAACAAAAGGGCGCCCGGCCCCGGCACGCGCTTTTTCCAGTAGCGGGCGGGATAAGTGCGCAGTTTCTCCGGCAACAGTCGCGTCTCGGTGTGGTGCAGGTCGGCGGCCGACACCACGATCTCCGACGCCGATGCTTGAACGGTTCCATCGGCGTCGACGTAGCGCACACCGCGTACCTGTTCCTTGCGGCCGCCTCTGCCTCCTCCACCGGGTGTTGTGAGGATTTCCGCCACGTTGGCGTTGCAGATAATCCGGGCACCATGTTGTTCCGCCAGCGACTTGAGCGAATCGACGAGACTGGTGAATCCGCCTTGCGGATAGAGCACGCTTCCGGCCAGGTCCAGGTGGCTCATCAGGTGGTACATGCTGGGAGCCAGGTTGGGGGCAGAACCGAGGAAGACGGCGGGATAGCCCAGGATCTTCTGCAACCGGCCGTCCTTCACATAGCGGGCGGCGAACCGGTCCAGCGGCTGCAGCAACAGGCGGGCCAACTGCGGAAGGTTCCGCAGTACCTCGGTTGTCAGCAGCGGGCGGAAGGAGGCGAAGCTGGTGTACAGGAAGTACTTCTTTGCCAGGTCGTAGGTCTTCTTGGCGGACTCCAGATAGCGTTCCAGAGCGGCTCCTGCCCCGGGCTCCAACTCCTCGAACGTGGCTGCGTTTCGTTCCTTGCCGTGACGTAGATCGACGGATTCCTGTTCGTCCTGGAAGAAGACGCGGTACGCCGGATCCAACGTGAGCAGATCCAGTTGCTGCGTCGTTGAGGTGCCGAGCAGTGCGAAGAAATGGTCGAAGACGTCCGGCATCAAATACCAGGACGGGCCGGTATCGAATCGGAAGCCAGCGTGCTCCCAACTGCCTGCCCTGCCGCCCGGTGCAGGTTGTTTTTCCAGCACGGTAACGCTGTAGCCGGCTTTCGACAGGAGGGCCGCGGCGGCCAGTCCCGCGACGCCGGCACCAATGATCGTGACGCGCTTGCCGGTCCCGCCGCCAGCCCCGTCCTCGGGAGCGCCGTAGCCGCCGGCGCTCATGCGGTTCTTTTCCGAGAACGCGGCCACACCGATACTTGCTGTGTAAGTAATGTCAGGGCCGTCAAACGGAGCTTCCTCGGATTGGGCACCCGGATCCTTTCTTCGGCCAGAGTCGCCGCGGGCGTCCGGGCGATCCGGTCCGCCAGCTCCCTGAACAGGGACTGCGCCGCCGCAACGGCATATCTGCTGCTGCGTGGAAGCTTGGCTATCGCAGGCAGTGCGGCGTCCAAATCATTGTAGATATCGCGCAGGACGGCATCTTTCGCAGCTTCATTCAGGTCGCTAATGCTCAGGGCTGGCAGGTAGCGCCGGTCCAGGGTGTTCGTGTCCTGTGCGAGATCGCGCAGGAAGTTTACTTTTTGGAAGGCCGCACCCAGGCGCCGGGCACCGCCGTCGAGCATGTCCATTTCAGCGGCAGGTACATAACGGCCGGAGAGGAACGCGCGCACGCACATGAGACCGACAACCTCGGCAGAACCGTAAATATAGTCCTGCAGGGTTTCGGGGGTATGGACGATGGGACTCAGATCCGAGCGCATCGAGGCGAAGAAGGGCCTCGTGAGGTCGGTGGTGATTCCGACTTCGCGTGCTGTCACCGCGAAGCTATGACTGATGAGATTGGAGCTGTAGCCGGTGCGCATTGCCTCCTCGGTTTCCAGTTCGAACCCGTCAAGACATTCGCGTACGCGGTGCTGCCCGGCGCCGGAACCGGAGGCGGCGCCGTCGACGATTTCATCGGCAACCCGGACCAGTGCGTAGATGTTCTGCACATGCCTGCGCACCGGCTGCTCCAACAAGCGGCAGGCTAGGGAGAACGACGTCGAGTAGCGGCTGATCACGAGGGCGGCGGCTTCGTGCGCCACCCGGTTGTACATATCTGCCTGCGCTTTAGTGCTCATCAGCAGCTCCGGGCGGCAGCATGGTCGAGCAACGACGATAACTCTGCGGTGAGGTCGTGGGGCAGGTCGGAGGTCCGAAGCAACTCGAGGGCATCTCGCGTGCACCGGGCGGCCTGGTCCTCCACATACCCGCGGGCACCGCAGGATTCCAGCAGGCCACGCAACGCCTCTGCCTGGGCGCCGCCGATAACCGGGTGGTCCAGCAGCCGGCGGATCCCGGGCCAGCTTGCGGTTGTCGACGCGTAGGACATGAGAAGAGTGTATTTTCCTTCCACAAGATCCGAAACGGTCGATTTGCCGGTCAGGGCTTCATCCCCAAAGGTTCCGAGAAGGTCGTCGATCAGTTGGTAGGCCGTGCCGGTCAGTCTGCCAACAGTACCCACCAACGCGGCAGTATCCTGGCCGGCTCCCGCCAGCAGCGCACCGGCCTGCATCGGCGCCTCGAAGGAGTAGACGGCGGTTTTCAGACGGCACATGTCCATCACATCCGAAAGCGCAGGAGCCGCGGATGGAGTGGAGAAATCGACGTCGAGAATCTCTCCACCGGCGGAAGCGAAAACTGCTTCGTCCAGCAGGTTCAGCATCTGGTTCTGCATGCCGGCGGGCAGTTGTGCCTCGGTGATCAGGCGGAAGGCGCTGGTCAGGGCGAGGTCACCGGCGACGATGGCCGCCGATGTGCCGCGGTGTGCTGCTTCGGCCGGTTCCAGTCCGGACTGGCTCGCACGGTGCTGATAGATGCCCGCGAGGTTCGGAGCGCCGCGGCGCACCGTGTCGTGGTCGATGACATCGTCGTGGATGATCAGTGCAGTGTGGAGCATTTCGAACGCGGCTGCCACATGGGCAGCCTGGTAGGTGTTTGTCCCGTTCAAGCCGGCGAAGACTGTCATCACGAGCCGGGGGCGGAACCGCTTGCCGCCGTGGGTGTTTTTTCGCAGGGTCTCCCACAGTTGGCCATACTGCCGGCCCATGCTGGCCGCGCGGGTGCAGGACGTCTCAAAGAACCCGTCCAGCACCATCTCTACTTGGTCCATCGCGGCAATCGTGGTGGCCGGCATATCCAAGGTCATGTGCTCAAGTGTACAGATACCTCCATCATCGAGATATATGTATGATGAAGTTTATGTTTCCGGCAGCACAGTATCCGTCAGGCCAAACCGTGGTGCTGGCAGACGACTCCGGGCGCCCTGCGGGAACGGCCGACAAAGCCACCGTGCACACAGACAGAACGCCGTTGCATTTCGCTGTTTCCTGTTACGTATTCCGGAGCGGCGGTGAACTGCTGGTCACACGCCGGGCGCTGACTAAGAAGACATGGCCGGGAGTATGGACCAATTCGTTCTGCGGCCACCCTGCCCCTGGCGAAAGCAACGAGGATGCCGTCCGCCGCCGGGCGCGTCAGGAGTTGAGGCTGAACGTGTCGGAGGTGCGCCTGCTGCTGCCGGACTTCCGGTACCGCTCGACGGATGCCTCCGGAATCGTCGAGAATGAGATTTGCCCTGTCTTCAGCGCCGTCACGACGGAGGAGCCCATCTCCGATCCGGACGAGGTGGCCGAGTGGCGTTGGGTCCAGCTGGATGATTTCGCCAGCGCAGTTGCTTCCGCACCATGGGCTTTCAGCCCCTGGACGGCTCTGCAGTTGCCGCAACTAAAAACCTTGATATGACCGAACCGACTATTGGAGGAACCATGGAAGACAAGACAACATCCACAGCACCTGATCTTCCCCAGGGAAGGCAGCAAATCGGCGATTGGGCAGATCTTGGCCAGCAGATGTGGTCCTACCTGACCGGACGTGGCGCTGCAGTCAATTACGAGTTTGTCGATATGAGTGTCGAAGTTCCGCGCGACATCGGACCCGATGCGCCGCGGGCGGTTTGGAAAATCAACGGCAGCTTGCGCGTCACCACGAGCGACGACGAGGCTCCGGGCGCCGACCCTGCGCGACGCTGAGGAGCGGCACCATGCGCCTCGATATCGATATGACCTTCAGCGTGGCAGAGCCCGGCAACGGGTCCGGCCGCATGGCTCAGGGGACAATCCAGGCGGCCGGGCGCGAGGTGCAGGTCTATCTTGACGATCCGTTGCTTTTTCCAACGGACAAGATTCCGGCGCTCGCTCCGGTCAAGGCAATGGCGAAATCTCTCGCCTCCCGCGGACTTTCGGTTTCTGTCAGCGGGCCGCAGGGTGAACTGGTCAGCCTGGGAGCGGTGAAGGCATCAGTTGCCCAGCGCCTGGTTACAGGGTCTCCATTCATCCGGCTCGGCTCCCTCCGCGCTCTGGCACCCCTGGCGGGACGCTTCAGCAGGAGGGAGACGCAAAAACCGTCACTGCTGCCACCCGGAACGCCGTGGCCGCTGGTGCCCATGGTGCACCGCCGCATTCCGCGCAGAATCACCACGACCCACTACAGCGCGGGTGGCGGACGGCCAAGGCTCATCCTGGTCAAGGACGGCGAATACTGGGATGGCAATATGCCGGAGGAATTCGACCTTAAACCGGGTACGACGACGATCGGCAGTTCCGCTTCAGCCGACCTCGTTCTCGAAGGATTGGAGCCAGTGCATGCCGAAATCCACCATACGGATACCGACGAATACGTCCTTTCCAGTCACGGACCGGTCGGCGGGAGCGTTGACGATCAGGCGGAGACAACCACATTGCGTACCGGCTCACGCCTGGTGATGGGTCAGTGGCGCCTGGGATTCTTCCGGGAGGAGTATGCCGACCATGGCCGCCCGCACGGTGGACGGAGTGGTGGTGAATTTGCCCATCAGAAAGCGCAGTACAACCCCCGGACGGGCGCAGTGGAACGGGATGAAATATGAGTTCTATGTTGAACGACGACGGCGAGGCAGCTGGGGCTGCACAACTCGTCCTGGTCACCGGCTCAACCGGCTACATCGGCGGCCGCCTGGTGCCGCGGCTCCTGGAAGCCGGCTACCGGGTCCGCGTGTTGGTCCGGTCTCCGGAGAAACTTCGCGATGTGCCATGGGCCGATGAGGTCCAAATCGTCGAGGGAGACCTGACGGACGAAGACGAAACGGCGAAAGCCTGCGAGTCCGTCTCCGCGCTGTACTATCTCGTCCACGCGATGGGTTCGGGAAAAGGATTCGAACAACGCGAGGCCGAGGTGGCACGGACGGTGGCCCGGGCCGCTGCGCGTTCCGCGGTCCGCAGAATCATTTATCTGGGCGGCCTGCATCCTGAATCGGAAAAACTGTCAGAGCATCTGGCGTCACGCAAGGCGGTCGGCGAGGAGCTGATGCGCGGAAGCGTTCCCACCGTCGTCTTCCAGGCCGGCGTCGTGATCGGCTCTGGATCCGCCTCGTTCGAAATGATCCGGCACCTCAGCGATGTCTTGCCCGTGATGCCTGCGCCGCGCTGGGTCAAGAACAGGATCGAACCGATTGCAGTCCGGGATGTGCTCCACTACCTGGTCGAAGCGCTGGAGCTGCCCGAAGATCTGAACCGGACCTTCGATCTCGGATCCAAGGACGTGCTGACCTACGCCCAGATGATGGACCGTTATGCGACGACGGCGGGCCTGCCTTCGCGGAAGATCCTGGCCTTGCCCGTGCTGACGCCCCACCTGGCCGGTCACTGGATCAACCTGGTTACGCCGATTCCGCGGAAGATGGCCATGCCCTTGGTCGAGTCGCTGCAGTACGACGCCGTGACGAAGGAAAGCGATATCGACCAGTACATCGAACCTCCTGCTGGTGGTCTGTTGACGTACCAGGAGGCCGTTTCGCTGGCGCTGGAAAGGATGCGTGAGGGCCAGGTGGAGACCCGGTGGGCGGCGGCCAGCCAGCGTGCCGCGTCGGATCCGTTGCCCACAGACCCGGACTGGGCCGGCCACACAGTGTTTATGGACCGGAGGGAACGCCATTGCGACGCCGATGCCGGGCGTCTCTGGGACGTCGTCGAAGGCATCGGCGGACACAACGGCTGGTACTCCTGGCCGGTCGCATGGGCGGCCAGAGGATGGTTGGACAAGCTGGCCGGAGGCGTTGGGTTGCGCAGAGGACGCCGGGATGCCGACCGGCTCCGCACTGGAGAATCCCTCGATTTCTGGCGCGTTGAAGAAGTCGTTCGCGGCAGCAGTCTCCGGCTGCGCGCCGAGATGCGGCTGCCGGGAAGAGCGTGGCTGGAGCTCAGGGTCGACCCCGGATCCGACGGACACGGCAGCGACTACACCCAGCGCGCGATCTTCTTTCCTCAGGGTTTGGTTGGACGGCTGTACTGGCTCGCCGTGCTGCCCTTCCACGGCAGGGTTTTTGCGTCGATGGCCGATAACATCGTCCGCACCGCCGAAACCAACAGCGACGCGGGACGTCCGGCCTCATGATGACGACGGTTGTTTGGCTGCGGGACGACCTTCGGCTGCAGGACAATCCGGCCTTGCATGAAGCTGCCCAAAACGGCGGGCAGACTGCAGTGTTGTACGTGTTGGATGAATCGAGTGATATCCGTCCACTGGGCGGGGCGGCGAGGTGGTGGCTGCACCATTCACTGCAGGCCCTTCAGGAGGAGTTGCGCGGCATCGGAGCCCGGCTCATCCTGCGCCGCGGGAACGCAACCGCCGTCGTCAAGGACGTGGTGGAGGAGACTGGTGCGGAGGCCGTGCTGTGGAACCGGCGTTATGGGCTGGCCGAACGCAATGCGGACGCCGGACTGAAAGAGTGGGCGCAGGAGAAGGGCATCCATGCCCAAAGCTTCCAGGCGAACCTGTTGTTCGAACCGTGGCAGGTAAAGACCGGTCAAGGTGAAAACTACAAAGTCTTCACGCCGTTCTGGCGGGCCTGCCTGGCACAACCGGAACCCAGGGAACCGTTGCCGGCGCCCAAGGATCTGAAACCGGCGAAGCTCGCCGGTACGAACAAGAACCCCTCCTCGGACAAGCTGGACGACTGGCCGCTGCTTCCCACGACCCCGGATTGGGCCGGTGGGCTGCGGGCGGAATGGACGCCGGGGGAGGTTGGCGCGCAGCAGCGGCTGGACGAGTTCCTCGATGAACGCCTCACCAGCTACGTTGACGGAAGGGAGCGCCCGGATAAGGAGTCGACCAGCAGGTTGTCCCCGCACCTGCGTTTTGGGGAAATCAGCCCGTTTCAGATCTGGCACGCTGCCAAATCCAGCCGGACTGCCGACGTCGAACATGAACTGCAGACTTTTGGCTCCGAGGTGGGCTGGCGCGAATTCTGCTGGCAACTCCTCTACTACAATCCCGATCTGGCCTCCCGGAATTACCGTCGGGAGTACGAAGCCTTCGAGTGGGAGAAGGATACCGACGACGACGTGCGGGCCTGGCAGCAAGGGCGGACGGGCTACCCCATGGTCGACGCCGGCATGCGGCAGTTGTGGGAAACAGGTTGGATGCACAACCGGGTCAGAATGGTGACGGCGTCGTTCCTGATCAAGAACCTTCTCGTCGACTGGCGGGTCGGTGAACAGTGGTTTTGGGACACGCTCGTCGACGCCGATGCGGCAAATAATCCGGCAAACTGGCAGTGGGTGGCCGGCTCCGGGGCTGACGCGGCACCATACTTCCGGATCTTCAACCCGGTGACGCAAAGCAGGAAGTTCGACCCGGACGGCGCTTATCTGCGGCGGTTCCTTCCGGAGCTTTCTGAGCTGGACTCCAAGGACGTGCACCGACCGTGGAACAGTTCCGGCGCCGCGGACGCCGGCTATCCGATGCCCATCGTGGATTTGGCAGAAACCCGCCAACGGGCGCTGGACGCCTACGCGAAAGTTAAGGACAAGGACAAGCCCAGCTGATAACGCCCGGACCGGCGGCGAAGATCAGCGGCGGACTTCCGCCCCGGCTGTTTGGCCAGCGGGAGTTTTTCGACGTCGGCCGTGCGCAGATTCGGGGTATTTCTCCGAGCGCGGCAGCCGTCCGGGCCACCACACTGCCGGTCCGATGTCGTACGCCAGGGCGGGCACCAGCAGCGAACGGACGATGACCGTATCGAGCAGGACTCCGAACGATACGATGAACGCGATCTGGACCAGGAACAGGATCGGGATAACGCCCAGGGCGGCGAAGGTGGCCGCGAGGACAATGCCGGCACTGGTGATGACGCTGCCGGTCTTCACCAACCCGCGCAGGATGCCGGCACGAGTGCCCAGCACCGCGGCTTCTTCGCGCACCCGTGTCATCAGGAAGATGTTGTAATCCACGCCCAAGGCGACGAGGAACACAAAGCCGAACAGCGGCACGGAGGCATCGGCGCCGTCGAACCCGAAAACGTGGTTGAACACCAGCGCGGAGACGCCCATCGCCGAAGCGTAGGACAGCACCACACTGGCGATCAGCAGCACCGGCGCGAGGACTGAGCGCAACAGGAGCATCAGGATCACCAGGATCACTCCCAATACCAGTGGAATGATCGTGTACAGATCCTCCTGCGCCGCCTCATTGGTGTCCACGGCGATGGCGGTGGTACCTCCCACCAGTGCTCCCGGGTCCGTATTGGGCAGCGTTTGGCGCAGTTCACCGACGACGTCCTCAGCCGCCTCCGATTCGGCGGAGACACCCAGGGTCGCGTTGATCAAGACCCGGCCATCGCGCACCAGCGGCTCGGGTTCAGCGGGACCGGCGCCCGGGGACCCTTCCTGCCCGGCTCCTGGGGGTCCTTCCTGCCCGGCTGCGGGACGACTTTGCTGCCCGGTGACAAATGACGCTTCGGCGATGTTGCCGGTTTGTTCGACTTCGGACAGGACTTCCTGCGCCTGCTCCTCACCGGCGACGATCACCACGGGGCTGCCCGCGCCGGCGTCGAAATGTTCCGCTTGAACTTCCTGGCCGGCGACAGCGTCGGATTTGGTCAGGATCAGCTCGGATTGGGGGACACCCGAGGCCTGCAGTTGCAGCACCCCGGCGGCCGCAGCCAGCAGGAGTACGAGTGAGCTGATCCAGGTGACTCTCGGCCTGGCCGCGACGAGGGAACCTACCCGCTTCCACAGTCCCTTCGACCCTTCGAGACCGGGCGCCTGAGCATTCGCCGTGACCGCTCCCGCACCTTGGCCAGCCGTGACTGTTCCGGTACCTTGGCCAGCTGTGACCGTTCCGGAATCGCTGTCCGCGACCTTGGGCCGGAAGGGCCAGAACGCCGCCCGGCCGAACAACACCAGCAACGCCGGCAGGAACGTCAAGGCGGACAGCAGCGAGAAGACAATTCCGATCGCGGCAATGGGACCGAGGCTTTGATTGGATTTCAGTTCCGAGAAGAGCAGGCACAAGAGGGCGATAATGACCGTCAGACCCGAGGCCAGAATGGGAGCGAATGCCGCTTTCAGGGCCTTCCAGATCGCTTCCCACCGCGAGGAATAGTCGAGCAGTGCTTCCCGGTATCTCGCCACGAGCAGCAGCGAATAGTCCGTGGCGGCTCCGATCACCAGAATGCTCAGAATTCCCTGGCTCTGGCCGCTAAGGGAGATCCAGCCCCAGTCCGCGAAGTAATAGACCAGCAGGATCGAGGCGCACAGGGCAAACACCGCTGAAAACAGCACCAGGAACGGCAGCAGCACTGCCCGGTAGACGATCAGCAGAATGATGAAGACCGCGGCCAAAGCCACCGCCAGCAGGATCCCATCGATACCGGCGAAGGCCGCCACCAGATCGGCCGTCAATCCAGCTGGGCCGGTGACGTAAGCGGAAGCGCCGGACGGAACCGATCCATCCAGCACCGAGGTGAGCTCCGTAATAACTACTTCGACGTCGGCGCTCTCCGCGACCGGGACAATGTACTGCACAGCCTGGCCGTCTTCGGAAGGAATCGGCCCTGCCACGCCTCCGCCGTCGTCGACCCCAAGGACACCTTCAACGCCGGCAAGTTCCCCGCGCAATTCGGCATACCGCGGCAGCTCGGCTCGCGAAATGCCGTCTTCTGACTCAATAACGACGACGGCTGGAATGGCTTCCGAGTCCCGGAACTTGGACTGCCACTGGGAAACCTGGGTTGACTCCGCGTCGGACGGGAGGAACGAGGCCTGGTCATTGCTTGAGACCGATGAGAGCTTCCCGAACGTTGGTCCACCAAAACCAGCGGCCAGCAGCCATATGATGATGACGACGGCAGGCAAGAAAATCCGGAGCCAACGGCTGGTCTTTTTCGGCACTTCGCGCTTTTCGGATGTTTGTTGAGGAGGGCGCATCAGGGGTGCACCGCAGCAAAGCAGTATAATCTATCTTTACCGCAAAGTGTCTCCATGATGGAGATACTACATTGGAGTGATGGCATGTCAAAAGATGAACAGCAGAGCCAGGGGGAGGGGCTGGACGCGACGGCGTCTCTGCTGATCCTGCTGCAGCAGTTCACCATGGAAACCGATCGCTTCATCAACGGCCTGAGCACCAAACATCACCTGCACCGCACGGATCTCAGCGCCTTGGGGTCGGTCATGTCGGCTCTAAGGCGCGGAGAAGAGGCGACGCCGGGGAAGCTCGGCCAGGAGCTGAATCTGAGTTCGCCTGCCACCACAGCCCTCATCGACAGGCTGGACCGGGCAGGACACATCAAGCGCAGGCGCAGCGAGACCGACCGCCGCCAGGTTAATTTGGACGTTACGCCTCTCGCCCGGGAAACAGGGAAGGCGCTGTTCGGTCCGCTGAACCAGCATCTGGGTGCTGTGGTCGCCTCCTATTCGGACGAAGAAAAAGAACTTGTAACCCGTTTCGTGGCCGAAATCATTGCTGCCACGGTCCGTGCCCGGGAGGAATAAGCGGCAGCTGGACTGTAGGAACGAATGCGGGTCACTGCTGGACCCGTGGGAAGAAACTACCGCGGCTAAGAGCGTCCCCGCCGAAGGGCAAACCAGGAGGCGCCCGAGACAATAGCCAACATTCCCGCCGTCGCACCGAAAACACCGGCAACCCCTGCCGCCGCAGCGACGAAACCGACGGCGGCCGGAAGGCCGGACTGGCCAAACCGGTTGGCACTGAGCCGCAGCGCAAGCCACGTCCCGCGGGTGCCCGGCGGGGCCGCCAGGGAGATGACCGTCATCGTCAACGGTTGCCCGATGCCGAGCGCGAACCCGGCGACCACAAGGACCGCACCCAAAGCCCAGACCGGCATCGGCACCGCCAGCGCGCCGAGGGCCAAAGCAGACAGGGCGGTTGAGGCGACAATGAGTTCAGACCGGCCGATCCTGGTAACCAGTCCTCCCAGGTAGAGGCGTGACGCCATCGTGGCCACGGCCCGGACGCTCAGCAGGATGCCGATGGCGGCCGCCGGGATGCCGCGTTCGACACCGAGCGCGGGCAGGTAGACCGCGATCAGATCCACCGCGGCGAGGACCATCATGGACACCGTCATCGCGCCGAAGAGCTGCTTGCGGGCCGCCGGCGTCGTATCTGCCAGAGCATTCCTGAGCTTCTTCGGCGGGGGAGTGGCGGCCGGTCCGGTGCCCGGTTTTTGCCGGACCAGGAACACCGTCAGGACCATCATCAGCACGCAGGAAACCGTGTAGGCGGCGAAGAGCGCGGTGGTGTCGGGCACCACCTGGCCGCCGCCGAAAACGATGATCAGCGAAGGTCCGATCGCCTGTCCCGCGGAACCGGCGAACGTGTAGAGGCCGAAAGCCGAGTCAAGCTTCTTCGCGTTTCCGCGGGCGATCCTGCTCTGCTGGCCGATCACGCTCATCAGGTGGCCGAGCCCTAAAATGACGTTCCACAGCAACAGCATGGCCAGGGACGAAGACCAAAGAATAAGCCCGACGCCGGCACCCACCATGAGGACCGCCCCGATGCCGAGGACGGCGGGCTCCCGGCCGGCGTCGGTGGCCCTGCCAACCAGGACGGCGACGAAAAGCGGGACGATGGCGAAACTGGCGGCGATCAGACCGAGGTAGGCCGGTTCGACGCCCAGTTCCAACGCGCGGTACGCGGCGGCTGGCCGGACAATGTAGGCGGCGAGCTGAAGAAAAACGGCGTGGAACAGCAGTATCCACGGCCAGTTCTTCATAGTTTTATGTTGTTCCTTGTCGTTACGTTATTCCGCGCGCCGCGGTTCCTTGGCCGGCTCCCGGTCAGCATCCCGCCGCTCGGCTTCCTCATAAGCGGCTTCCTCGTCGGCGTCCCGTTGGACATCCTTGGCGGACTCGTCCGCAGCTTCCTTGGCCGCCTTGATCGGATCCCGCTTCCGGCCGAACCTGTGGATGCTGTAAATGATCAGCGCGAAAGCGATCAGCCCGGAGAAAATCATCGTGCTGCCGGTGCCCCAACCGCCCGGAAGCCACCAGTCATCATTGACCGGCCACCAATTCGGCACCGCGGGCTGCAAACCCCAAACGATGCCGACGGCGATAATCCACACTCCACCGAGGAAGCTGATGACGATCCGGGGCCACGTTTTTACGCCGAGTGCGGCCGCGTGGAAGGCCTTGACCTTGATGGGGTGCAGTTGCTTTTCGGCCCACACATATTGCTGGGAGAGGACCGCCAGGCCGGCCACCACGGTGAGCAAGCCGGGGCCGGGCAGCACCAAGGCGCCGATGCCCACGACCACCAGGGTCCAGCCGAGAATCTCGATGCCGGTACGCCTCAGCCAGCCAGGCCGTTTCCGCCGCGGGATTTCGGATTTAACCATGCCGCTCACCCATCCCGGCAAGGACAGAACCGTAACCTTCACGGTACGTGGGATAGCTGAACTCGAAACCGCTGCCCCGCAAAAGGGCATTACTGAGCCGCTTGTTTGAACCTCGTTTTGGAATCCTGCCGCCGGATGAAGGATGTGGCATACCGAGTTCAACGGCCAAGAACCCGAAAACGTCCCCTTGCACGGCCGGTTCATTGTCGACGCCCACGTAGACCGGTGCGGGCGCGTCCACGGCAGTGGTCAAATGTACGACGGCGGCAGCGGCGTCATCGCGGTGGATGCGGTTGGTGTATTGAGAGGTGAGCGGAATTTCTGCTGTCCCATTCCTTATCTGGTCAATCAGCCGCGTCCTGCCCGGGCCATAAATGCCACCGAGCCGGAGTACGACGGCGGATGGCAGGCGGGCATGCAACAGGCGCTCCGCTTCAAGCAGGATTTCCGCTGTCCCGGAGCCAGGCCCAGGTTCGGTCGACTCATCAACCCAACTGCCGTCGTCGACCCCGTAAACAGCGGTTGACGAGATAAGCAGGACCTTATGTGGTTCCACGCCGCTCTGTTCCAAAGCGTCAAGCAGGTTGCGCAATGAATCCACGTAGGCCGAACGGTAGGCGTCTTCACTGCGGCCGTCCGCGGAGGTCGCCATCACGACGATCCCGGTGTCGGCAGGCACGTGCGGGACTTCACTGGCGAGATCGCAGCGGATTCCCTCAATGGCAGCGGGCAAGACTTCCGGCGAACGACGCAGACCGACCACCCGGTGTCCGGCGTCGGCAAAGCGCAAGCCAATTTCCGTCCCCAGATCGCCGCATCCAGCGATGAGCACGGTCATGGCTGCACCACGTGCCGGCCAGCGGCCATCGCAAAGTTCCCCATGGGTCAATACTAGGGGTCATAGCGCGATCCAGTAGAGCCGGAAGACCCCGACCACGTTGCTGACGCTCCTCTTTACTGCTCCGGATCCCCGGTGTTGTAGCCGCTCAGAGGGCGCCCGCCCGCGTTGGCAGGATCATCGCTGCCATCCATCTCTTCCTCCTCAAGCGCATCGCCGAAGTCGACGTCGCCCGCGGCTTCGCCGATCGTAGGTTCTTCCGGCGCAATCTGCTCATCGCCGGCGCGGTAACGTTCCTCGGCGGTTTCGTCGCGCAACGTCTGGTCCGACAGTTCGTCCTCCGTTGTTACATCCGAAGCCGCACCGCCCGAAATCAATGGATCCTGCCGCCAATGGTCCGGGTCGTTTTCGGCGGCCTGCGGATAACTGTCGGGCTGCACCTCCTCGGACTCGACCGTATCTTCGTCGCTTTCGACAATTTCCGGCGGAACGGCGTCGACGTTCTGGTCCGGAATGCCGGTCTCGTCGTCACCGACGATCGTCAGGTCATCTTCGGGTTTCTGCTCAGTCATGATGCGCCCTTTCGACGTAGGTCAATGCCGTTCAGCGTACGATGCTAAGTATACTGACTACTCCCGTCCGGATGTCGAGAGATGGGTCATACGAATGGTAACCAACGCCGTTGAAGGCGGTATCGTTGATACATGACACGACGTTATTCTGCCCTTCTGCTGGTGCCCTTCGCCTTGTTTTTGGCGGGCTGCGGTGAGGTGGAGCAAGCCGTGAACGATGCCGCCGACGAAGCCGTTTCGGACGCGACCCAAACCGTTGAAGATGCCGCTTCCGACGTCGCCGGTGCAGCCACCAGCGAAGTCGTCAAGCAGATCTGTAAGCCACTGCAGGATGGCCAGGTCAGCGCCGAGGACCAGCAGTTCCTGTCCGGGCTTGTTTCCGGTGCTGAATCCGCCGGGGTCCCGGACGGCATCGTCGATCCGCTGCGTGAGATCGCGGAGGCGGGAGACCAGGTTCCGGCGGAGTCCGTTGAGGCGCTCCGCGGGAAGTGCGACGCAAACTCAGGGAAGTAGCACAACAATAAACCATCCGCCGCTACGGTGAGCGGGAATCCTCCTCCAGCAACCAGGACTGACATGAATGTAGATGTCGAGACCGCGATTGATATCCAACGTTCCCGGTTGGAGGTGGCAGCGTTCGCTTCCGATCCCAACAACGCCACGATCTGGTACAAGAACATCAAGACCGTGGAATGGGTGACAGAGAAGCCGCTCGCCGTCGGATCCAGGTTTTCCTTCGTGGCGCATTTCCTCGGCCGGCGCCTTGCCTATACGTACCAAGTCCGAGAGTTCGAGCTTGGCGAACGGTTCGTCATGAGTACGACTGAGGGCCCCTTTCCCATGGAGACGATCTACCGCTGGGCGGATGCACCAGACGGCGGAACCCACATGACCCTGATCAACCGGGGCGAACCGTCGGGTTTCTCGAAGCTGGCGGCGCCGCTGATGTCAGTGGCCATGCGCCGTGCCAATAATAAGGACCTGAAGAAGCTCAAGAAGATTCTGGAAGCTCAGTAGCTTCGGTCTGGTCATCCTGACTGGCGGTGGGTGATTTCCGATGCCGTGTGGCCTTCGGGTGGCTTCCGCCGGCGGCAACGAAAATTCGCTCGTTCCTCACGAATTATTAAAGCCGCCTCACGGAAGCCAGCCCTTCGGCATTTGTGCCGCTCGCTGCCAATGGATAGGTATATGCCACCTCGTCGTCCACAACATGGAACCAATGGCCGACAAATCAACTTTTCGTTATCGTTTCGTGATATGTATCCATCCAGATATTCGAATACTGTCGGTGGCGAGTCGTAGCGTTGGTGACATGAAGAACGCAGCAGGTTTCAGCACCGGATCCGGCACCGACGCCGGCCCCGCTGCTGCTGCCCTGCCTCGTTCGACGGCCGGCACTCATTCGACAGCCGCATCCCGCGCCGCCACAGATTCTGTTCCCGGCGCTGGTTCTGTTGTGTTGGAGGGGATGGCGGATGAGTTGCGGGTGCTTTCGCATCGGGCGGCTGCGGGCACCGCGGGCGTGGTGGAGGCTGGTGAGGCTGCGTTGTTCGCGCACCGGGTGGAGGAACTCTCCCGGACCGTGGAGCATTTGCAGGTCGTCGCGGCCGGACGGCTCGAACAAGTCCGCTCCGACGCCGAATCGGACGGTAAGACCACGTCTTGGGTGAGTGCGGATGGGAAGGTGCAGCAGGAATACCGGCATACCGCCGACTACCTCCGCGCGGCGCTGCGGATTGGCCGCAGCGAAGCGGCCAAACGGGTCCGCCTCGCCGCGACCCTGCTGCCCACTACGGGGATGACGGGGGCCCCGGTTCCGCCGGTGCATGAACATTTGGCGGAGGCGATGGCCGATGGCGACGTCTCCACCAGGGCAGCGGTCGCGGTGACGACGGTGCTGCGGAAAGCCAAGCCGTTGGCCGATCCTGCCACCCTGGCGCGGATGGAGGAGTCGTTGACGGCTACCGCCGCGGAACAGGACCCGGATTTCGTCAATATCGCCGCGGCCCGGTGGATGAACCACATCGACCAGGACGGCGCCGAACCGTCCGAGGAAGTGCTGCGGCACCGGCAGGGGATCTTCACCCGCAGCAAACGGGCCGGGCTGCATCACTTGGAGATCTTCGCCACCGACGACCAATACGAGCACTTGATCACCACGGTCAATACCGCCGCGAACCCCCGCGCCCGCGGCTGCGGCACCGACGACCCCACGCCTGCAGATAGCAATCGAACCGGCAAAGATGAAGCCAGTGCTGCGGCCGATGCGGGTGTGGTGGATGGCCGGTCGCGGCCGCAGAAACTGCTCGATGGTCTCGTCGCCGCCTGCAAAGCCGCCCTCGCCGCCGGTGGGATGCCGGCCACGGGCGGGCACCGGCCGCAGGTAATGGCCGTGATCGACTACCAGGACCTGATCAACGACCTCGACCTTGACTCCGGCACGGGTTCGTACACATACACCGGCCCGGTCACCGCGCAGAACATCCGCAAACTCGCCTGCGACGCGGAAATCATGCCCGTCATCCTCAGCACCGAGGGCCGGATCCTCGACGCCGGCCCCGGTCAACGCCTCTTCCCGCCGCACCTGCGCAAAGCACTCATCGCCCGCGACGGCGGCTGCGCGTTCCCCGGCTGCTACATGCCCGCCTCCTGGTGCGAAGCACACCACATCGACTACTGGTCCAAGAACGGTGCCACCAGCACAGACAACGGTGTCCTGGCATGTTCGTTCCACCACCACCTGATACACAAGGAAAAATGGCGGATCCACGTCGAAAACGGGGTCCCCTGGTTCATCCCACCCCAATACGTCGACCCGTACCAAAAACCATTACGGAACCACTACTTCGACCGGAAACCCCACACAACCGGCCACCACCAACCACAACTCCCGTTACTCGCCATGGGGTAGAGCTATGTCCTTTGCCGCTGACCGGCCGATACTCTTTGGGCTGGGATGTGCCATGACGACCTCAAGGCGGCTCTCGCAGTGCTCGTCGGACGGTAACTACTGCACATCATTGAGGCGACGACGGGCGCGCCCGGCCTCACGTCTCGCATCTTTGGCGGCTCGGACGGCGTCATCTTTCTCGTCTTCCAGGGATCCGAATTCCCGGTCTGCATCCTTGCTGTTCCGTTCGAGTTTCCGCAGCTGCTTCTTCAGCTCTGCGATTTCCGCCTCCAGCTGCTCTTGCCGGGACACGGCTTCCTCGTACCGCTTCTCGGTTTCCTCCTGCTCGGACTCTGCCTCTTCCACTCGACGCTCGGCTTCTTCGAGCTCAGCTTGGGCTTGTTCTTTGCGCCGCCCTTGCTCCTTGGCCTCCGCAGCTTTCCCGTCGTCCCGCTCAGTCTTCTTTGCACTGCCGGTATTCCGATCGGACTGCTTGTCCTGGCCGTCTTCCTGGGATGGTTCCTTGGCCTTACCCTTGGCCGCACCTTTCTTCTTGGACGGTTTGGGGGCGACGGCGGTGCGCCCGACGGCTTCCGGAACGGCGACTGCACCGGACAGATCCACCGGTTCCCATCCGGTTGAAGACAAGGACCGGGACAGCTGGCCACTCGCTACGGCGTCGGCGGCGTCGGTGTCTGCCATGGCGGCCCGCAACGTCTGCTCCACTTCCGATGCAACCGACTCACTGGCCTTCTGCCCCAGCTCCTCGGCGAGTTCACGTCCGTCCTTCACCACGGAGGCCAGGAGGCGATGCCGTTGATCAGTCAGCTCTTTCAACTGTTTCTGGTCCAGATCTTCCTGTGCCTGCCGCAGCGACGCTCCCAATTCGAGGACCTCGTCAATCTCCTCCCGCCGGTGTGCAACGAGCATGTTTACCAGCCATGCCGACGTCGAGGGTTTGGGCAATTGACGGACCTGCTTGGCCAATTCCTTGTCGCCGGACCGGCCGAGCTCCTTGGCCTGCTTGTTCCGGGCCGCGGTGAATTCTCCGGGCAGTAGAGCATAAAGTTCGACGGCGGCGGTTGCCAGATCCATAACCTCTCCTACAAGTCAGTCGCGGATGCGCACGGCGGTTTCACGGAGGTACTGGTCGACACGCGAATAGGCGTCCCGGGTCAGGGCTTTCCACAGTTCGAGTGCCAGCGGCGGATTTTCCTTCTCAAGTTCCTGCATGGCTTCCGAAGTGAGCACCATCAGCTGCACAGGCCCAACTGCCTTGACCGTCGTCTCCTGCCGGTCGTCACTGCCGAGCGCGAGTTCGCCGAACGTCATGCCCGCGGTCAGTGTCGTCAGTTTTACCCGCCCTTCGGGCCCCGGCACGGTGCTGGTCGTCTTCCCGGAAACGATGAAGAAGACCCCGCCAAAGCGCTGCCCGACGCGGCGGATGACATCGCCGTCGTCGTACTCTCTGGGTTCCATCAGCGACTCGAGGATCTCTGCATCCTCACGCTCCAACGGGCTCAAGACGGGACTGTCGGCAACCCTGACGACGCCGGGGACCTCCAACTCCAGCCCATACCGCGCGATCAGTTGATTCTCCGACCACTCGACGGCGGCGCTGCGGGTCTCGAATGTCGGCACCTCACGGTCCACATCCTTGAACGTTTCCGCCAGCGTTCCCTCGCCGTCAATCAGCACCAATTCACGATCGGCGTCGGTCAGTTTCTGCCGCACATCAGCGAGCATCCGCAGCGAGACATCTGCCACCTCGTCCACCCGGCGCAGGTCCAGGATGACGTGTTCGACGTCGTCGGGCAGGGCGCTGATTTCCCGCACCATGGACTCGGCGCCGGCGAAGAGCAAGTCACCATTGAGTTCTATGACGGTGGCCCGGTGGCCGTGGTCCTCGAGGACCTGCGCGACCTCGTCATTGCGGCGGATGCCCGAGGGGGAGCGGGTGATGTCATACGTGGAACGGATGGCCGAACGACCCGTCCGCCCGGCGCGGACGAAGTGCAGCTCCATGTCGCGGGAGATCCGCTGGCAGGTGGCGATGCCGCGGACGCTCGAACCGTGTTCGTCCAGTGGCGGGGAGTAGACGGCCAGTCCCAGTTGGCCGGGAAGGACCGCAATGGTGCCGCCGCCGACTCCACTCTTGGCCGGCATGCCGACGGCACTGACCCAGGCGCCGGCGTCGTCGTACATTCCGCAGGTGATCATCACCGAGAGCACCCGCTCAACCTCGCTGATGTCGAGCACCTGCTGTCCGGTCAGCGGATTTTCGCCGCCGTTGGCCAGCGAGGCGGCCATGATCGACAAGTCGCGGCAGTTCACCATTACCGAGCATTGGCGGACGTAGTCCTCCAGCACCGGTTCCGGGTCGCTCTCGATGATGTCGAACGAGCGCAGCAGGTAGGCAAGGGCGTGGTTGCGGTGTCCGTGGGCGAGTTCGGACTTGTATACGCGTTCGCTGACATCAAGCGGCCGGCCCGCAAAGGCCGAGTAATTGTTGAGGATCCGCTTGAACCGGTTGCTGCTGCCGGCGCTCTTGACCAGCGAGGTGGCGGTGAGTGCGCCGGCGTTGATCATCGCGTTTTGCGGCCGGCCGGTACCTTTGGCCAGGGAAATCTCGTTGAAGGATTCGCCGGAAGGTTCGACGTCGATCTTCTCGTCCACCGCTTCCATGCCCCGGTCCGCCAACGCCAATCCATACGTGAATGGTTTGGAGATCGACTGGATGGTGAATTCCTCGTCCGTCTCGCCGACCTCGTAAACATAGCCGTCAACGGTGGCCAGGCAGATACCGAAATTGTCGGGATCCACTTTGGCCAGGGCGGGAATGGTGCTGGCCGGTTTCCCGTCCCGCAGTTGGACAATCTCGTCGTGGATCCTCTGCAAATAGGTCTGGATGGGCGATTCCATGGAAGCAACACTATGTGGAATCGAACTCCATGACAGAAAGAGACGCGGGCGGCGGTGCGATGCCGATGCCGTATCGTCAAGAGCTGTGGATCCATCGCGATTCCAGATAGAGGAGCAACGATGACGAGTACTGATCTGATGAGCCTTGGCGTGATGTCGACATCGCGGAAACGGGACGAGCGGCGGCTGCCGATCCATCCGAGGCATTTCGAGCGTATCGACAAGGATCTGCGTGACCGCATGACGCTGGAACGCGGCTATGGTGAACGGTTCGGGCTCTCCGACGCCCAGCTGGAGCCGTTGGTGGGCCGGATCGCTTCCCGTGAGGAGGTCCTGGCCGGATCCGACATTGTCCTGTTGCCAAAGCCACAGGCCGCTGATCTTGCGGAGTTCTCCGATGGACAGATCCTGTGGGGATGGCCGCACTGCGTCCAGGACCGTGACGTCACACAATTGGCCATCGACAAGCGCCTGACGCTGATTGCCTTTGAAGCGATGAACCACTGGACCGTCGGTGGTGGCTTCGCCCTGCACGTCTTCCACAAGAACAACGAGCTCGCCGGCTATTCATCTGTGCTGCACGCCCTCGAGCTGTGTGGCCAGACGGGCGACTACGGGCGCCGGCTGAGCGCCGTAGTCATCGGGTTTGGCGCCACCGCACGTGGGGCAATTACGGCGCTGAACGCCCATGGTGTCCACGACGTGCAGGTGCTGACGAACCGGAACGTGGCCGCGGTAGGATCGCCGATCCATTCGGTGCGGATCGCCCAGTTCGACCACGACCCGGACGACCAGTACAACAGCAGCGTGATCACCGACCGTGGCCGCGTTCCGCTGGCGCCGTTTTTGGCAGGCGCAGACATCGTCGTCAACTGCACACTGCAGGATCCGAACGCTCCGTGGATGTACCTTCGCAACGACGACCTTGGCGCGTTCGAACCGGGCAGCTTGATTGTGGACGTCTCATGCGATGAAGGGATGGGTTTCGAATGGGCGCGTCCGACGTCGTTCGCCGACCCAATGTTCGAAGTCGGAGACCACATCCGCTACTACGCCGTCGACCACACCCCGTCGTATCTGTGGGATTCGGCCTCGTGGGAAGTCAGCGAAGCGCTACTGCCGTTCCTGCGGACGGTGATGGAAGGACCGGCATCGTGGGACAAGGATGACGTGATCAGCCGTGCCATCGAGATCCGCGACGGCGGCATCGTCAACCCTGCGATCCTGGAGTTCCAGGGGCGCTCACCGGAGTACCCGCACCTTACCGATTCGAGTCAGGCACAGCACCAGTAGATTCCCGGATGTTGAGCCGGGTCGCGAGTTCGACGCGGCGCGAATCCAATGCCTTGCCGTTGACCTGCTGCAGTAGTGAGCGCAAAGCCGCTGCGCCCATCTCCTGCAGGGGTTGGGACACCGAAGTCAGTTTGGGTATGGCTTGTTCGGCCAGATAAGTGTCGTCGAAACCGACCAGACTCAAATCCCGGGGGACATCAATGTTCTGGCGGCGTGCTTCACCGAGAACTCCGACGGCGATGGCATCACTGGCCGCGAAAATGGCGGTGGGCGGGGATTCGAGTGCAAAGAGTTTTCGTGCGGTTTCGGTGCCGTGTTCCGGCTTGAACTGGCCGTGCACTATATAGTCCTGGTTAATGTCGATGCCCTCAGTTTGCAGAGTCGACATGTATCCATGGAGCCGGGCCTGGTTGCATTCCGACCTTTCGACACCACCGATGTAAGCGATGCGGCGATGGCCCAGGTCCACCAAATGTTGAGTGGCCGCCTTTCCGCCCGCCCAATTGGTTGCCCCCACGCTGACTATCTTTGACCCCGGAGGGTTCATTGGATCGATTACGACAACGGGAAGGCTGCGGCGCTGGAACGCCCTCAACTGCGATTCCTTGAACGCTGAAGTGACGACCACCATACCGCTGCGCCCGTAGTCAATCATCCGTTGTGCATGTTGCTCCGGGGTGATCCGTGACGGCATGTCGGCGCCTATGCTGCTGACGACGACGTCGACGTCGATCCCGGCTGCGTACTTCAATACTCCGTTGAGGATTTCGGTGCAGTAGGCGGACGTGACGGAATCAAGCACGAGCTCGATAGTGAGGTTCTCCGGAACTATCCGGCGCTGAACCGGCGAGCGATAGTTCAGCTCTTTGGAAATTCTCAGCACTTTTTCACGGGTGCTGTCTGCGACATCACTGCGCCCGTTGATGACCTTGGAGGCCGTAGGAGCGGAAACTCCTGCCAGCTGGGCAATGGTCTCCAGCGTTGGCTTGGATTGTGCAGCTGCATCGATCGTCACTACATCTCCTGTGATGTTCGAAAGGTTTCGTTAAGAGCTACCACGGAACTGGCAGGTAGTCCACGGTATTGATTTCGTATAGGTTATAAACTTTTTGTCAAAATCCCTTGACCCTCACAATCAATCGCGGTTTAGTGGACGGTGACCCACTTCACTACAGCTCGAAAACTTTCGAAAACATGAGCGGCTTTCGGGGTCCGATGAATGGGATTGCCAGTGCAAAGCGAACGCGACACGAAACGGATGTAAAGATGAAGACTCGAAAGACGCGCTCGATGGCCACCGCCATCGCCGCAGCGACTCTGTCCATTAGCTTGGCCGCGTGCGGTTCGAGTGGTCCATCAGGCGCCGGAGGTGGTGGGGGCAACGGGGAAACGACTATGTGGTCCCTGACCGGTGGTCCGGAACCGGTGTATGAGGCGTCCGTCGAGCGCTGGAATGAAAGCAATCCGGAACAGCCCCTCAGCATAAACTTCTTTGCCAACGACGCTTACAAAAACAAGATTCGTACCGCCCTCGGAGCCGGGGAAGCACCCACATTCATCTTCGGGTGGGGCGGCGGGACCCTCGAATCCTATGTGGAAACCGACAAGGTCATGGACCTGACTGGGTTTCTAAACGACAACCCGGAGGTCAAGAACCGCTTCCTGCCCTCGGTTCTTGAAAACGGCGTCGTTGATGGCAAGAACTACGCTGTGCCCAACAACAGCATCCAGCCAAAGGTCCTCTACTACAACAAAGACTTGTTCGAGCAAGTAGGCGTCCAACCACCCGAGACCTGGAACGACTTGATGGCACTGGTACCGAAATTCCAGGAGGCCGGGATCGCCCCGATTTCACTAGGCGGACAGTCCAAATGGACCAACTTGATGTGGCTCGAGTACCTGGTCACCCGGATTGGTGGAAGTGAGGTCTTTGACAAGATCGTCTCCAACGAGCCTGGCGCCTGGTCCGATCCGGCTGTGCGCGAAGCGCTGACCAAGATCCAGGAGCTGGTCGAGGCCGGCGGCTTCATTGACGGGTTCTCGTCTATCGCTGCCGACAGTGGTGCCGACGTCGCTCCGCTCTACACCGGCAAGGCGGCCATGCTGCTGCAAGGTTCCTGGGTCTATACGGATATGAAGACGGCCGCCCCGGAGTTCGTTGAAAGCGGCAAGCTTGGTTGGATGGAATTCCCCGCAGTCGAGGGTGGCGAAGGGGATCCTGACAGTATCGTCGGCAATCCGTCCAACTTCTGGTCCGTTGACTCCGACGCCACCGAGGCACAGGAGAAGACGGCCAAGGAATACATCAAGAACACGCTGTTCGATGACGAATATATCCAGGGCATTATCGAAACCGGCGCTGTCCCGCCGGTCACCGGTATCGAAGATGAACTGCAGGAGTCCCCGGACAGCGACTTCCTGACTTTCGCCTACGAAATGGCCAAGGATGCTCCCAGCTTCCAACTGTCATGGGACCAGGCGCTGACGCCTGAACAGGCGGATAAGATGCTCACCAATCTGGACCTCATCTTCCTGGGTGAGATCACGCCCGATGAGTTTATCGATCAGATGAACGAAACGATCAAGCCAGGAGCCGGTCAGTAGTGAGTACACAAACCAGTACCCGGAGGGTCCGCGCTGCGGGCCCTTCCGGGTGGATGGCGGTTCCGGCCCTGCTGTTCTTCCTGGTCTTCGCGATCATTCCACTGGGCGGGGTGGTGATCCTGAGTTTCTCCAACTGGAACGGACTGGGGGCCATTACCTGGGCCGGATTGGGAAGTTGGACAGAGGTTGTGACCTCGTCCGTAACGGTCAACGCCCTGGTGGTCACCGCCAAGGTAATCGTCTACTCATTCGTGGTGCAGACGCCCATCAGTATGCTGCTCGGAATCTTCATCGCAGGCAACCAGAAGTACAGAGCTCTGCTGGCCGTGCTGTATTTCGTTCCATTGCTGCTCTCTTCCGCCGCAGTGGCCATTGCCTATAAGGCGTTGCTCGACCCGAACTTCGGCCTGGCAGCGGGATTGAACGTGCCGGCACTCGCGCAGAACTGGTTGGGCAATCCTGACCTGGCTCTTTTCGTCGTCATCTTCGTCATCGCCTGGCAGTTCGTGCCGTTCCATACGCTGATCTACCAAGGCGGTGTCCGGCAGATTCCGGCGTCCTTGTATGAAGCCGCCGAAATTGACGGTGCTGGGCGGATCAAGCAGTTCTTCCACATCACGCTCCCGCAGCTGAAATACACCATCATCACCTCCTCCACGTTGATGGTCGTCGGTTCGCTGGCCTACTTCGACCTGGTATTCGTGCTCACGGGCGGCGGCCCCGGTTACAGCACCAGAATTTTGCCTCTGCACATGTACCTGACTGGCTTCCAAGCTAATGACATGGGTGCCGCCGCCGCGCTGAGCGTGATTCTGGTGGTCATCGGACTCGGTCTGGCACTGTTCCTGCAGCGGCTCGGCGGCAAAGACCGTTCGGCCAGCCAATTGGAAGGACTGTAGATGACTACGACCAAAACGGCTGAGGTAAGACGTCGCCAGGAGCAGCGGCCGGAAGCGCATTCGCCGAAACCGGCACGGACTATCGGCGGGCGCCGGCTTCCAAATCTGCCTGGCAGCCTGGGCGCGTGGCTGTGGCTGGCGGTGATCATCCTTCCGATTTACTACGTCATTATCACCAGCTTTAAACCTCGGGCCGGCTTCTTCAGTACCAACCCGCTGTGGGTGCCTGATCCCACGCTGGAGAACTATGCCCTGGTGCTCCAGAACGACTTCCTGCGTTATTTTGCCAACAGCCTGATCGTGACGGTCGGCAGTGTGCTCCCCGCACTGCTGGTGTCCTTCATGGCCACCTACGCGATTGTGCGGGGCAAAACGAAGTTTCTCGGCATGACCAACAGGTTGTTCCTGCTCGGGCTGGCGATCCCGCTGCACGCCACGATCATTCCGATCTATTACATGGTCGGCAAGATGCAGCTGTATGACACGCTGTTGGCTTTGATCCTGCCGTCCGTCGCCTTCGCCATACCGATTTCGGTGCTGATCCTGGCGACCGCCATGCGGAATGTGCCGAATGAGCTGTTCGAATCAATGCGGCTCGACGGTTGCTCGGACTGGGCAATGATGTGGCGGCTCGCACTGCCGATGACCCGGCCGGCGGTGGTCACCGTGGGCATCTACAACGCCCTGCAGGTCTGGAACGGTTTCCTGTTCCCGCTGGTGCTGACCCAGAGTCCTGACCTTCGCGTTCTCCCCTTGTCCCTGTGGGCCTACCAAGGACAGTTCGGGTCGAACATTCCCGCGGTGTTGGCCGCCGTCGTGCTCGCAACACTGCCACTGCTTGTGCTCTACGTTGTTGCCCGCCGACAGCTGGTGGGCGGTCTAGCTGCAGGTTTCAGCAAGTAACGTTCATTTCAATCTCTCGAGGTAATTACGTATGACCATTAATGCCAACGCGACCGACGTCGACAATGCTTGGCTTGATCAGTCCTTGACGGCTGGGGAACGTGTGGAATCACTCGTGGCCCAGATGTCGCTGCCTGAGAAAGCCGCGCAGCTGTACGGCTTGTGGTTGGCTCCGCCCAAGGAAGGCGGTGACGTCGCTCCACACATGAGCGACCTGTCCGGAAACGTCGATATCGAGTCCCTCGTACCGCACGGTGTGGGACAGTTGACCCGTCACTTTGGGTCAGCGCCGGTGGATCCCGCCGAAGGAGCGGCATCGTTGGCCCGCCTTCAGCAGCGGATTGCTGCCGGCAACCGTTTCGGCATTCCCGCTGTTGCGCACGAGGAGTGCTTGGCGGGTTTTACGGCGTGGGGTGCGACGGCGTACCCGGTTCCGTTGTCCTGGGGCGCGACGTTCAACCCCGGACTGGTGGAGGAAATGTCCTCACGCATCGGCGCGGGAATGAAGAGCGTCGGCGTGCACCAAGGACTGGCACCCGTACTCGATGTGGTCCGTGATGTCCGCTGGGGGAGAGTCGAAGAGACGATCGGTGAAGATCCGCTGCTGGTGGGCACGATTGCGACGGCGTATGTCCGCGGTCTGGAATCGAGTGGCATTGTCGCGACCCTGAAGCACTTCATTGGTTACTCTGCGTCCAGGGCGGGACGGAACCTTGCTCCTGTTTCGATGGGGCCGCGCGAGTTTAACGACATCATGGTCCCGCCATTCGAAATGGCCGTCCGCGACAGCGGTGTACGTTCAGTCATGCACTCCTACACCGACCTCGATGGCATTCCAACCGCAGCCGACGAGACGCTGCTGACCGGACTGTTGCGGGAGAAGTGGGGCTTTGACGGGACGGTCGTCGCCGACTACTTCGGGGTCTCGTTCCTGAAGACCTTGCACCAGGTCGCTGGCACATGGGGCGACGCCGCTGCGCAAGCCCTGCGGGCGGGTCTGGACGTTGAACTTCCCACGATGAAAGCCTTTGGCGATCCCCTTATTGCAGAAATCGAGGAGGGCCGGCTCGACGAAGCGTATGTCGACCGTGCTCTGCGCCGCGTGCTGCACCAGAAGCTGGAGCTGGGCCTGCTTGACCGGGACTGGTCAGCGTTGCCTCAGGGATGGACGGAGGACGACCTCGACGACGCTGCCGGCATCCGCGGGCGGGTGGACCTGAATCCTGCTGCGGACCGTGACGTCGCCCGCAAGCTTGCCGAACAAGCAGTAGTTTTGGTCAGCAATGACGGCACCCTGCCAGCCGCGACACCCCAGCGGATCGCCGTCGTCGGGCCCAATGCCGACGACGCACTCAACTTGTTGGGCTGCTACTCATTCCCCGGACATGTAGGCCCTGCCTATCCGGATGCTGGGCTTGGGATCGAAATCCCAACGGTGCTGCAGGCTCTTCGGGCCGAGTATCCGGACGCGGACATTGAGTTCGCCCCCGGTGTCAGCGTCGACGGGACCGACACGGGCGGCATTCCGGAGGCGGTTGCGGCAGCGTCCCGTGCCGACCTCGTGATCGCGGTGCTGGGGGACCGGCCCGGATTGTTCGGACGGGGCACTTCGGGAGAAGGGTGTGACGCCGAAACCCTCAAGCTGCCCGGCGGCCAATGGGAGCTGCTCGACGCCGTGCTGGACTTAGGAACCCCGGTGGTCACCACGCTCGTGGCTGGCCGGACATACTGGCTGCAGGATGCACCCGAGCGTTCGGCCGCCATCGTGCAGTCGTTCTTTCCGGGTGAAGAGGGAGCTGGGGCGCTCGCAGGGGTCATCAGCGGGCGGATCAATCCGTCGGGCAGACTGCCAGTTGGTATCCCGGCGCAGAGCGGAGGCCAGCCGGGGACGTACCTTGCCGCGCCGTTGGCGGGGCCAAGCCAGGTGTCCAATACCGATCCAACGGCACGGTTCCCGTTCGGACATGGGTTGGGATATTCGGAATTCATATGGACTGAGCCCCGGATCTCCGAGACTGCCATTGCTACGAACGGCGCCACCAGAGTAGGGATCACGGTGACCAACAACGGAGCAGGGGCAGGTGCCGACGTCGTGCAGTTGTATCTGCACGATCCGGTGGCCAGCGTTGTCAGGCCAGTGATCCGGCTCGTGGGCTATCAGCGGGTGGAGCTGGAAGCCGGGCAATCCGTGGACGTGGAATTTGAGGTGCACGCTGACCTGGCTGCGTTTACCGGCAGAGACTACCACCGGATTGTGGAGCCAGGCGTCGTCGAGCTTCGATTGGGTGCGTCAAGCGGCAATATCATCCACATAATTGAATGCACGGTGACCGGCGAAACCCGGGTGGTCAACCACACCCGGGCGTTGCAGGCGCAATCGACGGTTCGCTCAGCCCAAGCCAGGGTTTGAAAGCCCCCGAAATACAAAAGGGCGGGATCCGCGAAGAGTTGATCCGGTCCTTTTGATCCTCAAATCCGGATACTGGCCCTTTTGGCCATACCATGAGGTGCCTGCGCGGCTATGAAGTGTATCCGAAGTCTCTTCGGGTCAGGATCTGGCCGTTCAACTCGATCCGTGCATAATCCGGCTCAGTTCTGAAGCCGTCATAGTGGTCGCCGAAAACGAGCAGCGCTTCAACTGCAATTTTGAGCCAATTGAATTTATCGTCGAGGCCCCTGGGCTCGTGGTCGCCGGCCTCCGACACCTGAAACGAGAAATAGCTCTTACCGAAATGTTCAATGCGGGTCACTCGGTATGGTTCACCGGTATTAGAATCTACGAGGCCGTGCTCAATCGAGGTGGTGAAACGAATTCGTGCATCGCCTTGAGCAAGGATGAATACGCCACCGGGTGAGCGGAAGTTAAGCGACACCAGCTGTAGCGTTGTTCCCGTTTCCGGATCCAGCACCCTTGTAGCCCCGGACGAGCGGCCGTCGTCCCGCGCGTAGATAGTAAACATCGAGACCGGTACCCCCATGACATTGGTGGTGCCCATCAGGAGCAACGTTACGCTCGCACGTTTTGACCAATAAACCTATACCACCGGCACTGCGCATTAACAGGTGCCGCCGGCGCCCATCCAATGGGCGCGGGCGGCGATGTGCTTTGGCGTCTATCAGCGGGCGTTGAGCAGGTGTTCCATCGCCAGCTGATTGAGACGTACGAAGGCGAACGAACGCTGTGCGGCGGCATCGGCGTCGAACTTCTCGAAGGATGCTTCATCGTTGAGCAGGTCTTCGGTGCTCTCCCCGGCGGCCAAGGTCGATTCGGAGAGGTTGAAGACCCCGGACTCTTGCATCGCTGCCTGGACTTCGGAGTCCGCGCGGAAGGCCTGGGCACGTTCCTTGAGCATCAAGTACATGGACATATTCGCCTCTGCCGATGCCCACACGCCGTCGTAACCGTCGGTACGTGAAGGCTTGTAGTCGAAGTGGCGGGGACCGTCGTAGCGGGGTCCGCCGCCCGGGAAGCCGTTCTCGATCAGGTCGACGGTGAAGAAGGCGCTGGTGAGGTCGCCGTGACCGAAGACGAGGTCCTGGTCGTACTTGATGGAACGCTGGCCATTCAGGTCGATGTGGAACAGCTTGCCGGACCACAATGCCTGCGCGATGCTGTGGGTGAAGTTCAGGCCGGCCATCTGTTCGTGGCCCGTTTCCGGGTTCACGCCAACGATGTCGCCGTGGTCCAGCTGGTTGATCAGAGCGAGGGCGCTGCCGACCGTGGGCAATAGGATATCGCCGCGGGGTTCATTCGGCTTGGGTTCAATGGCGATCCGAAGATCGTAACCCTTCTCCTTGATATAGCCGGCAACCGTATCGATGCCTTCCTTCATCCGGTCAAAAGCGGCCGACAGGTCCTTGGAACCGTCGTATTCGCTGCCTTCCCTGCCGCCCCACATGACGAATGTCCTGGCATCCATCTCGGCCGCCAAATCTACGTTGGCGAGCACCTTCCTGAGGGCGAAGCGCCGGACACTGCGGTCATTGGAGGTGAAGCCTCCGTCCTTGAACACCGGATGGGTGAAGAGATTAGTCGTGATCATTGGAACCGCCAGGCCTGTTTCTTCCAGAGCGGCCTTGAAGTTCTTCAGAATCAGCGACCGTTCGGATGCATCCGCATCGAAGGGAATCAGGTCGTTGTCGTGGAAGGTGATCCCGTACGCGCCCATGTCACTCAGCCGGTGCACGGCCTCAACCGGATCGACCGGTGTGCGGGTCGCTTCGCCAAAGGGGTCCTGGCCGGTCCAGCCAACCGTCCAAAGTCCGAAGGAAAAGCGGTCGTCCCGGGTGGGTTGTACAGTCATTGAAGGCACCTCATGCTGGTTATTTGATGTGATCTGAATTAGTTTTCAAGTTGAACTATATGATGCTGGCGGCGGCGGGTCAATAGATTTGCTAACCGGAAAAGGCTGAAGCGAGGAGTACCGTGACCACTAGTGCAGACGCGGCACTGCGGACCACCAATCGTGGAACACCGGGGCGGGTTGGAGATGTCCGCCGTCAGAATCTCGCCCTGATCATGCACCGGCTCGACGCAGCCGGGCAGATGACAAGGGCACAGTTGGCGGCCGGGACGGGACTGACCAAGGCCTCCGTGTCGAGCTTGGTTGCAGATCTCATGAGTGCAGGGCTGGTGAGTGAGGTTGGGCTGAACCGGATCGGTGAGCGCGGCCGCCCAGGGCTGGGGGTCGCATTGAATACCGCAGCGGCGGCATTGGGAATGGAAATCAACGTCGACTATATTGCCGTCGGCGTCCTGGACTTCGCCGGTGAACTTCACTTTCATGCCGTGCGGGAGGAACATAACGCCGGAAGGCCACCCGCAGAGGTCCTGAGCTCGCTTAAGGTGCTGGCGGATGAAGCGCTGGAACAGGCAAGTGATTCAGGAATGAGAGTCCATGCCGGCGGACTGGCCGTTCCCGGTTTGGTTGATCCCGCCAATGGACGCGTTCAACGTGCCCCAAATATCGGCTGGCGTGATGTGGATGTCGCGCAATGGGCGGACGCATTAGTTCCCACGGCAAGTTTCGGTACGGCCGTCTTCAATGAGGCGAACACGTCTGCACTGGCGGAACTTTGGTACGGGCACGGCCGGAATCTGGACAATTACCTCTTCATCTCCGGCGAGGTGGGTATCGGTGGCGGCGTCATTATTGGATCGGAACTCTTTGAAGGACCCGGTGGCAATGCCGGCGAGATCGGCCATGTCGTCGTGGACCCTAACGGGCCGGAGTGCTCCTGCGGAGGAGCCGGGTGTCTGGAAAGATACGCCGGACAGGAGGCAATACTGGGCCAAGCCGGAGTAGCTGGCAACAACACGGTTGAACGGATGACGGCGTTGGTCGAATCTCTGGACAATGGGGAATCTGCCGCAATGGCCGCCGTGGAACGCGCCGGACACCACCTTGGCGTGGCCACAGCATCTACTCTTCGGATGCTTAACCTCGACGCGGTTGTCCTGGGTGGCCATTTCGCGCAGCTTGAACGCTGGATAATCCCTGCGTTCAAGAGCAGCGTGAACCGGCATGCGCCAACTTTGCTGACTGAGGATCGGACCCTGGTATCGGAACTCGGGCCGAGGGCCGCCGTCATGGGAGCTGCTGGAAGCCGCGTCAGGAGTGTGCTCCAACAACCCTACGAACTATTCGGCTGACGAGAGTTGAAACTACTCCGGGGCATGCACCAATTTGTTTTGCGGTATGTCTCAATTTCGTATAGGTTCTAAACTTTTTACGAAAATCCTTTGACCCCTTCATGGGATGCCCGTAGTTTTGCCTGCAGTCGTATCGCCCAGTGGGTGGCCACACCAGCGGCTTGGGCGCCACATCCTTGAAGGGAATCTCAATGAAGAGAAGCAAATTTTTTACCGGTATAGTAGCGGCCGGAGTTCTTACTCTTGCCCTGACGGCATGCGGCGAGGGCCGTGCCGACACCGGAGGAGGTTCAGAGTCCAACGAGGGCGCTCTGGTGGGAGTGGCAATGCCGTCGCAGCAACTGGAACGCTGGATTGCCGACGGCGCGAATGTTAAAAGTGAGCTGGAAGAGCGCGGCTATAAGGTCGATCTTCAGTACGCGAATGGTGACATCCCCACTCAAATCTCACAGGTCGAAAATATGGTCACCAGCGGTGTCGAAGCGTTGATTATCGCTTCCATCGACGGAACAACACTGACAAGCGTGCTCGAGACGGCAGAGCGGCAGGATATTCCGGTAATCGCCTACGACCGCCTGATCAACGGTTCCGAGACTGTCGACTATTACACGACGTTCGACAATTATCAGGTCGGCGTCCAGCAGGGTACGTCACTGCTAACCGGTCTTGGCATCCTCGACGAGAACGGAAAAGAGACCGGCGAGAAGGGACCATTCAACATCGAGCTCTTCGCCGGTAGCCCGGATGACAACAACGCTGGTTTTTTCTGGAACGGCGCCATGGATACCCTGCAGCCCTATCTCGATAGCGGGGTGCTGAACGTGCCCAGCGGGCAGACAAAGTTTGAGCAAGCTGCCATTCAGGGTTGGCTGCCAGCCAATGCACAGTCCCGGATGGAGGACCTGCTGACCGTTGGCGGCGGCGCCGAGCTCGATGGCGTCCTTTCCGCGAACGATGGTCTGGCCATCGGCATAATTTCGGCGCTCACTTCCGCCGGGTACGCCAAAGACGATCTGCCGGTGGTCACAGGTCAAGATGCAGATCTGGCCTCGGTCAAATCAATTATCGCGGGCGAGCAATACTCCACAATCTTCAAGGACGTCCGCAAGCTCGGCGAAAGGGCAGTCATCATGGTCGACGACCTGCTCAAGGGCGAGAAACCGGAAGTCAATGATACCGAAACCTATGACAACGGCAAGAAGATCGTGCCCGCATACCTGCTTGAATCCGAAATTGTGACCGTTGAAAACTACGAAGAAGTCTTGGTGGACAGTGGCTTCTATAAGGCCAAAGAGCTCAAATAGGCGGTCCGAGCATTGAGACGACCGCCACTGGGTTCTGGGAAAACCTGACGGCGGTTGTTTTATAAATGGGATCGGTCAGATTCTGATCGGGATGACACTCCAAGAAAGTGGCGGCGAGCCGATTGCGGGAGTCGATTTTGCACCATAGCACCAGGGGCCAAGAGCGGCAATAGGAACGCGATTTATCGAGTCGAACCGGCCGGCACCCGTTGACGCCCCTTCTCCTCGTTGTAACGCTTGGCTTGTCCCAATCACTCAATGGTGGAGTAAATCGTGAGTAGATCCCTCGAAAGTCCTCGCAGACTTCTCGGTGCGATCGGTGCCGGAGCAATGCTCTGCACCTTGGTCGTAGCAGCCCCAGTGAACGCGGCTCCTGCCTCGACAGCGCCCGGGCACGGAACGTGTAAAACATCGGACCAGCCACAGTTCAATGGTTGGACAACGTATGAAGAACTCGGTCCAAAACTGGAAAAGATCGAGGCAACAAGCGGTGGTCGGGTGGAGGTGGAAGTGGTCGGCCAAACTGAGCTCGGACGCAACCTCTACACGGCTCGAGTTGGAACAGGAGATCGTGTTGCTCTGGTTCAGAGCGCTATCCATGGCAATGAACGCACGGGTACAGAAGCGCTCCTCGCCATTCTCAAGAAACTCGGTTCGAGCAACGACCCTGCCACGCTCCGTGCACTGGAAGGGGTGACTCTGGTCGCCATGCCGATGGTCAATCCCGACGGTGGTGAGCTGAATCGCCGCACCAACGTCATTTCGTGGGAAGAGGTTGAGCGCCGCCATCCACAGCTTGAGGAGGCCCCTCGAGCCTGGTACCACAGGCTCACGAATGGAGGGATCAATTTGCCCGGTTTTGACCTGAACCGGGACTTCAACGCCGACCTCGACTACGTGCCACAGCCCCAGGATCTTCCGGGTGATCCAAAAGACGCCGGTTTCTACCTCTCTCCCGAATCGCAGACCATCCGGGATGTCTACGTCGACCTGCAGGAAGAATTTGGCGAAGTCGATGTCGTTGTCGATCTGCACCACATGGGTCCCTGTGATCAGCAGACAGGCGGCGAACAAGATGGCAAGCACATTTCAGTGGCACTGGACTACCCGCCACTTGGAGCCAACGATGGCGCCGCATATAAGGAGGACTGGCCGCTACTGGACCAGGACAAGTCCCGACGTTACGCCTTGGCGGTTGCCAACGGTATCAAGGACAGCTACGGGATTCAGTCACCTCTTGCAGCGGTAGGCCGTTACTATCATCCTGATGAGCGCGAATACGCCGGTCAAGGGCGGTCTGCTTTTGCCCTTAATGGCTCGGCGACCGTTCTCTTTGAAGTCAGAGGACAATCTGACGGCTTTGGTCAAAAGATGAAGGGCATGCTCGTCAAGACGGTCCAAACCGGCGTCGAGGCCCTCATCGATTCGATGGCAACCGGCGACGTCGATTCCCTCAATGGTGATGACTTCTTCGACTACCCGGACTACGGCTGGGACCACTCAGATTAATCTGCTGAGGAAACAAAAACCAGTGTCATGAAGACAGCTATGGGCCCGCAGTAATTTTTCGCTGCGGGCCCGTAGCTGTCCTACCCGAGCGTCTTTTCGAGGTAGGGATTGCCGAATTTGCCAGTCGGGTCGTGCTTCTCCATCAGGCTCCGGAAGTCGTTGAAGCGCGGGTAGAGGGGTGCAAGTTGGTCGGCGCCGGCGGCGAAGAGTTTGCCCCAGTGCGGTCGTGCTCCGAGCGGCGCTAACGCTGACTCGATGTCCGGGAGCAGGGTTTCGACGTCGGCCTGGCGGGGTTTCCAGGTCAGGTGGAACGCGACGCTGTCCTGTCGGTAGCTGGGGCTGAGCCAGAATTCGTCGGCGGCGATGGTCCGTACTTCCGAGACATACAACAGCGGAGCGATCCGGTCTGCGAGCCCGCGCAGCTGTTCCAGGGCGGCCGCCGCGTGTTTGCGCGGAAGAATGTACTCACTCTGCAACTCGTCGCCGTTGCTCGGGGTGAATTCCGGGCGGAAGTGGGGCAGCCGTTCCAGCCACGGTCCGGGAACGCCGAGTTGCTCGGTGCAGTTTTCGCCTGACATTTCAGGCAGCGGGTGCCGCGGGATGGTTGCGGCGGTCGCCCCGAAGAAGGTCTGCGGGCCAACGTCACTGCCGCCGTCGTCGTCAATCCGTGCCTTTTGCCAGACCTGGGCGATACTGTCTTCGTAGTAATCCGTGAATAGGCTGACGCTGTAGGCGCTCGCGGCGATCTCCTCGAAGTTTTCCAGGGCCGCTGCCCATGGCAGCCGTTCGAAGACGCGCTGGCTCACCTGGTAAGTCGGTTCGATGGCGAGCTCGACGGCGGTCACGATGCCGAGGGCGCCGAGTCCCACCACGCTGCCAAGTAACTCGTCGCCGTCGGACTCCTCCAGCCTTTCGATTTCGCCGGAGGCTCGGACCAGTTCGATCGCTTTTACCGCTGAGGCGAGACCACCGTTGCCGACGCCGGAGCCGTGGGTTCCGGTCTGCAGGGCGCCGGCTACGGAGATGTGGGGGAGGGAGGCCATGTTGTGCAGGGCATAGCCGCGTTCGTGCAGGTGCTGGGCCAATTCTCCGTAACTTGTGCGGCCGGGAACCCGGACGATGCCGCGTGCCTCGTCGATCTCCGGGCGGCCACCCAATCCGTCCAGCAGGATATGGGAGCCGCCGGTATCGGCGATATTGTTGAAGCAGTGCAGTGAGCCCAGTGGTTTGATCTTCGCTGCGGCGGCGACTGTTTCAGTGAGTTCTGCCAGCGACGAGGGACGTTCCACCCCGGTTGCTGAGTAGTCCAGATTTCCTGCCCAGTTTTTCATAACAACTTCCGGTGGAGGTGGATGATCGCATTGTGTCCGTACCGTGATCGGTCAGACGCTATCGGACACACGAGGGCAATGCTATGTTAGCGGTAACAATGTGTCGAGCATTGCTCCTATGATGACGCCCGGAGGATCCGCAGATGTCTGAAACAGCCCAGCGGCAGGGGCGCGCTCCGGTGATGGGCGACGTCGCCAAGAGGGCGGGCGTGTCGCACCAGACGGTGTCGAGGGTGCTCAATGACCATCCCAACGTCAGCCCGAAAACCAAGGCGCTCGTGGAAAAGGCGATCGCCGAGCTCGGTTACCGGCGCAATATTGCTGCGCGGAATCTGGTGACGCGCAAGTCCCAGACGATTGGCGTGCTCGGCAGCGAGATATCCCAGTACGGTCCCTCGAACACGCTGCTTGGCGTTGAGCAGGCCGCACGCGCCGCCGGGTACTTCGTCAGCATGGCCGCGTTGCGTGAGGTAACCCCTGCGGCGATCCATGATGCGGTCGGCCACTTCATGGACCAGGGCGTGGATGGCGTCGTCGTCGTGGTTCCACATCCTGGAACGATCGAGGTGCTCCATGAACTCAAGATCGACGTTCCGTTGGTTGCTGTGGGTTCCAGCGGCGACGGCGAATTCCGCGGGGTGGCGGTGGATCAGCGGTTGGGCGCGATGCTGGCCGTCAACCACCTGGTGGAGCTGGGCCATCGAAGGATTGCCCACTTATCTGGTCCTGCGGATTGGATCGACACGGACGCACGCATCCAGGGCTGGCGCGATTCGTTGGCAGGTGCCGGATTGACGGAATCGGTGCTGCTGAGTGGTGATTGGAGTGCCGAATGCGGCTACCGAACCGGCTTGCAACTGGCCCGTGATCTGTCCTTCACCGCGCTCTTTGTCGCGAATGACCAGATGGCGCTTGGTGTCCTGTTGGCCTTCCACGAGGTGGGGATCAAAGTGCCCGACGACGTCAGCATTGTTGGCTATGACGATCAGCCTGAGGCGGCGTATTTCATTCCTCCGTTGACTTCCGTTGGTGCCGACTTCGAGGAGCTGGGCAGGCGTTGCATTGAAACCTTGCTTAATGATGCCGACGCCGATAGTGCGGTACCCGGGGTCACTTCAGGTTTGGATTCCGGCAGCGGTGCACCATTGGTGAAACCGCAGCTCATCGTCCGGTCGACGACGACGGCACCGCCGGCATAGTTTTCAGACGCACCAGGAGTGATTCTTGACACTTCATGTTGTTAGCGCTCACAATTGATCTCAGTTCCACTTCCCTTCTCTTAGAAACCGGCACCGGGAAGTCCTGTATGCCGGATGGAGGCTTCATGTACTCGGACGATTCAGCCGGCGGTAGCGCCGAAAAGTATGTGATCGGCGTCGACTTCGGCACCTTGTCCGGACGTGCCGTCGTCGTCCGGGTTTCCGATGGCGCCGAACTTGGCAATGGCGTTTTCGAGTACCCGCACGCTGTCCTTACCGGCCGCATCCCGGGCGGCGACGGGCTGCCCAATGATTGGGCGCTGCAGGTTCCCGAGGACTACCGTGGCGTTCTGCGCAACGCGGTACCAGCCGCCGTGAAAGACGCCGGGATTGATCCCGCGGACGTGATCGGCATCGGGACGGATTTCACCGCCTGCACCATGGTTCCGACGACGGCGGATGGCACCCCGCTGAACGAACTGGAGCGCTTCGCCGACCGGCCGCATGCCTACGTGAAACTGTGGCGCCACCACGCCGCGCAGCCGCAGGCGGACCGGATCAACCAGCTGGCCGAGGAACGCGGCGAGGCGTGGCTGGCGCGCTATGGCGGCCTAATTTCCTCCGAGTGGGAGTTCGCAAAGGGTCTGCAGGTGCTGGAGGAGGATCCGGAAGTTTATGCCGCCATGGACCACTGGGTCGAGGCCGCGGACTGGATCGTCTGGCAGCTCGCGGGTGGGTATGTCCGCAATGCGTGCACCGCCGGCTACAAGGGCATTTATCAGGACGGCGAGTACCCGTCCGAGGATTTCCTGTCCGCGCTGAATCCGGAATTCAAGGACTTCGTGGCGGCCAAAGTGGAGCACAGGATCGGGCGTCTTGGCGAAGCCGCCGGGATGCTCACCGAAGAGGCTGCTGCCTGGACCGGACTGCCGGCGGGCATCGCTGTGGCGGTCGGGAACGTCGATGCGCATGTCACCGCCCCCGCCGCCCGTGCGGTTGAGCCGGGCCAGATGGTCGCAATCATGGGAACGTCGACCTGCCATGTGATGAACGGGGAAGGCCTGGCCCAGGTCCCGGGCATGTGCGGCGTGGTCGACGGCGGCATCCTGGACGGGCGTTGGGGTTATGAAGCGGGCCAAAGCGGTGTCGGTGACATCTTCGGCTGGTTCGTGAACAACTGCGTTCCGGCCGCCTATTCCGAAGCGGCAGCCACGAGGGGTGTCGGAGTGCACGAGTACCTGACCGATTTGGCATCCGGACAGCGGATCGGCGAGCACGGCTTGATCGCGCTGGATTGGCACAGCGGAAACCGCTCGGTTCTGGTCGACCACGAACTCTCCGGCGTCGTCGTCGGTCAGACCTTGGCGACCAAACCGGAAGACATCTACCGCGCGCTCCTGGAAGCCACCGCTTTCGGCACCCGCACCATCGTGGACGCGTTCAACTCCTCAGGCGTGCCGGTGCGCGAACTCGTGGTCGCCGGGGGACTGGTGAAGAACCCGTTGCTGATGCAGATTTACGCCGATGTCACAGGACTGCAGCTGTCCACGATCGGCTCCACGCAGGCGCCCGCATTGGGATCGGCGATTCACGCGGCGGTAGCGGCGGGAGCGTATGCCGACGTGAAAGCGGCATCCGAAGCGATGGGCAGCGAGCCGGCAGCTGTGTACACGCCCGTTCCGGAGAACCAGGAGGCTTACGAGGCGCTCTTCGCGGAGTACACGGCGCTGCACGACTACTTCGGCCGGGGAGCAAACGAGGTGATGCACCGGTTGAAAGCCATCCAACGCGCAGCGGCGACGACGGCGACGGTGTCGGCTTCCGCTGATGATGGCGCCGGTGCCGGTGACAGTAACGGTGCCAATAGCGGTGCCTCGGTTGCCGAAACATCGACGACGGCGGTGTCCGCGTGAGTGCGCTGCTTGAGACGATCCGCCGGCTCCGGGTAGAGGTCTGCGAACTGCACGCGGAGCTGGTCCGCAATGAACTTGTCGTCTGGACGGCCGGGAATGTGTCGGCGCGAGTTCCGGGGGAGGAGTTGATGGTGATCAAACCGTCCGGCGTCTCCTATGCCGACCTCATTCCCGAGTCGATTGTGGTCACCGATCTCTATGGCATCCCGGTCGATGGCGAGTGGGGCAACCCGGGCTTCTCGCCGTCGTCGGACACTGCTGCGCATGCCTACGTCTACAGGCACATGCAGGAGGTGGGCGGCGTCGTGCATACGCATTCGACCTACGCCACCGCCTGGGCCGCGCGCGGAGAAGCGATTCCCTGCGTGCTGACCATGATGGCGGACGAGTTCGGCGGGGAGATCCCGGTCGGGCCGTTCGCGCTGATCGGCGACGACTCGATCGGCCAGGGCATCGTCGAGACGCTCCGGACCTCGAACTCGCCGGCGGTGCTGATGAAGAACCACGGCCCCTTCACTATCGGCAAGGATGCCCGTGCCGCCGTGAAGGCCGCCGTGATGTGCGAGGAAGTGGCCCGGACGGTGCACGTGTCGCGCCAGCTCGGCCAGCCGCTGCCCATCGAGGCCGCACAAGTCGCTTCGCTCTACGCCCGGTACCAGAACGTCTACGGCCAGCCGGCCGGCACCGCTGCAGAGTAACGCCATAACTCCGGCCGACGCGGCCACTTCCAATAAGGAGAAACTTGAATAACGCATCATCGACATCGCTGGACGGCTACGAGGTTTGGTTCCTGACCGGAAGCCAGCACCTTTATGGCGAGGACGTCCTGCGGCAGGTCGCGGAGCAGTCGCAGCACATCGCCGAAACATTGAACGAAGCCAGCGAGGTTCCGGTCCGGATTGTCTGGAAGCCGGTGCTGACCGATTCGGACGCGATCCGGCGCACGGCTCTGGAGGCAAACGCGGCGGACCACGTCATCGGTGTTTCGGCCTGGATGCACACTTTTTCTCCGGCCAAGATGTGGATCCGCGGGCTCGATGAGCTGCGCAAGCCGCTGCTGCACCTGCACACGCAGATCAACGTCGAGCTGCCGTGGGCCGATCTCGACTTCGACTTCATGAACCTGAACCAGTCCGCGCACGGCGACCGGGAATTCGGCTACATCCAGTCCAGGCTCGGGGTCCCTCGCAAGACCGTCGTCGGGCACGTTTCCAATCCCGACGTCGTCCGCCAGATCGGGACCTGGCAGCGCGCCGCCGCCGGCTGGGCAGCCATCCGCTCGCTGAAGTTAACCCGGTTCGGTGACAACATGCGCAACGTCGCCGTCACCGAGGGAGACAAGACGGAAGCCGAACTGCGTTTCGGCGTTTCGGTCAATACCTGGTCCGTCAACGAGCTCGCCGAGGCGGTGCACTCGGCGCCGGAGTACGACGTCGACAAGCTGGTGGCCGAGTACGAGGACATTTACGACGTGGCACCGGAGCTGCGGGTCCACGGGGAACGGCATGAGTCGCTCCGCTACGGCGCCCGGATCGAGCTGGGGCTGCGCAGTTTCCTGGAAGCCTCCGGCTCCGCGGCCTTCACGACGTCGTTCGAGGACCTGGGCGAGCTCCGCCAGCTTCCCGGACTGGCGGTCCAGCGGCTGATGGCTGACGGGTATGGATTCGGTGCTGAAGGTGACTGGAAGACGGCGATCCTGGTCCGTGCCGCCAAGGTGATGGGCTCCGGCCTGCCAGGCGGCGCGTCGCTGATGGAGGACTACACCTACCACCTGGTGCCCGGCCAGGAGAAGATCCTCGGCGCGCACATGCTCGAGGTCTGCCCCTCGTTGACCACATCCAAGCCGCGGCTCGAGATCCATCCGCTCGGTATCGGCGGCCGCGAAGATCCCGTCCGGCTGGTGTTCGACGCCGATCCGGGCGCGGGCGTCGTCGTCGCGCTGTCCGACATGCGCGACCGGTTCCGGCTGGTGGCCAACGCCGTCGACGTCGTTCCGCTGGATGAGCCGCTGCCAAACCTGCCGGTCGCCCGCGCCCTGTGGGAGCCGAAGCCGGACTTCGCCACCTCGGCCGCCGCGTGGCTCACCGCCGGCGCCGCGCACCACACGGTACTGTCGACCGGCGCCGGAGTGGAGGCCTTCGAGGACTTCGCCGAAATGGCCGAAACCGAGCTGCTGTTGATCGACGAGGATACCTCGCTGGGGCAGTTCAAGAAGGAAATCCGTTGGAACCAGGCGTACTACAAGCTCGCCGGCGGGCTTTAAGTCTGCCTTCGGCGCCGTCTTAGTCGAGTTGCAACACCAGGCGCAGAGAGCTGTCAATTGCTTCCAGCTCCCGGCGGTTGGTATGGCCAACACGTTCTCCCAGGCGCTCGGGGGCTACTGCGACGGTTTGCTCAGTCAGCACCTGCGTCTCGTCCTCTCCGATGGTAATCGTGGGGCGGAAAATCCGTGGTGGTGCAGAGGGGGAAGTTGGCGCCACGAGTAAAGTCGACAGCAGCAAGTCGTCGGACTGGACGACGACGGCGTACCTGGCCCCGCGCTGTTCATTGCCACGTGCTCCCCGAGGGGCCTTGAGGCGGTGGATGTCACCACGCACGTAACTCGGCCATCTCAGTGAGTACCTGTCGGCTCTCGGCAAGGTCGGCCGGGTCGCTGGAAAGCTCCAGAGACTCTCGGCGCATTTGTTCCCGCCTACGCAGCCGAACGGCGTCCACCAGCGCCTGCCGGATCGCGTCGGACACGCTCGACCCATCGGCCGTCAACTCCGCCAGCGCGCGCTCGGCCCGTTCGTCGGTTCTGAAGTGCACGACAGCCATAAGTCAATGTTGCGCCATGTGGTAAGACGATGCCACTACAACTTCGGCCTTACTGCTTGCGATCCATTGCGACATCTTCATGGGTCTGGAATTCGAGTTTTCTCCAGCCGCCCTTACGGTAGACCGGTGTGCCGACGAGCAGGACCGTCACCATCACCGCCACAATCCCCACCATGACGCTGGCCATGGACAGCGCACCGCCGCCCAGGAACCCGACCAACGGGCTGATGATCCCCGCAATCCCGGATTTGAGGGCACCCATGACAGCCGAGGCCGTACCGGCCATATGCCCGTAGTTGTTCAGCGCGAGCACAGTGGCATTCGCCGCGATCATGCCTTGGGTTGCGAAGATCAGCCACAGGCCCACCAGCACCCCGGACAGACCGCCGGCACCGGTGACGACAATTAGCAGCAGCACCACTCCGAACGTGAACTGCGCGAGGACTCCTGTGCGCAGAATCTTTGCCGGTGCGACCCTGCGCACGAGGCTGGCATTGACCTGCGCCGAGATAATCAGCACCACACCGTTAAGCGCGAAGACCAGCGCGAACTGGGAGCCACTGAGACCGTACTGATTCTGGAACACGAACGGCGAACCCACCACGTAGCTCATAATGACACCGAGCCCGAGTCCGGGAACGATCGCCAGGGACATGAACTGGCGGTCGCGCAGCAGGAACCAGTATGACCGCGCAATCTGTTTCGGCCGGCCTCCACGGCGGCTTTCAATCGGCAGGGTTTCCGGCATCCATTTCCAGACGATGATGACCAAGACCAGGCCGATGAGCGCCAGGGCGTAGAAGACGGCGCGCCAATGCCACTGGTCAGCGATGACCTGCCCGATCGATGGCGCAAACAGCGGCGCGACGCCAATGACGAGCACCAGCCGAGACATCAGTCGTGCCGCATCTGAACCGATGAAACGGTCGCGGATCACGGCGATTGCGACGACGGCGGCCGCGGCGTTGAAGAAACCCTGCAGGATCCGCAATCCGATGAGCGTGGCAATATCGGGAGCGATGGAGCAGGCCATGGAGATGACGATGTGCAGCGAGATGCCGACCATCAGAGGCAGACGGCGTCCAAACCGGTCGGACAACGGACCGATGACGAGTTGGCCGAAACCGCCGCCGATGAGCATCGCCGACAAGGTGAACTGCACTGCGGCCTGGCTCGCCTGAAGGTCGTCGGCCACATCCGGCAGCGACGGAAGGTACATGTCGGTCGACAGGGCAGGCAGCGCGGCCAGTGCCCCGAGCATCAGGACATACTTGACGCCGGGTACATGACGGGGGCGGTTTCCTGAGACGTCGGTCACTCACTCAACCCTAGCGAAGGTCACGAGGCCTGTCTCCGGGACCGGCTCTATCGGTTCAACTGAGCCTGATCATGACCTTTGATGAACCGGTGGAGCGGTCCGCCGCGAGCCCGAACCCGCGGATCGCGTCTTCGATGTCCACTTCGTGGGTCATCAGTGGCCCGACGTCGACCCCGCCCGCCATCAGCTCGAGGGCCCCGCTGATTTCGTCAACAAACCGATAGGAACCGCGGTAGTCGATTTCGCGGGTAACGATGTTTCCGAGCGACGCCTGAACATCGCCGGCCGGGAGGTTGCCGACCTGGACCAGGACACCTCCGCGCCGGACTGCGGCAATCACGCCGCCCAGCGCGCGAGGTGCACCGGAAGCCTCGATCGCGATATCGACGTCAGCGGGCAGGACGCCGTCCCGGGCAGGGTTTACCGTTTCGTCGGCGCCCATGCGGCGGGCGATGTCCAGGGCGTCGTCGGCGAGGTCGGCCGCGATCACGCGCTTCGCGCCGGCGGCCTTGGCGGCGGCAACGGACAAGGCACCGATCGGTCCGCAGCCGTTGACCAAAACCGTTCGGCCGGCCACCGCACCGGCCCTGGACACGGCATGCAATGCCACGCCGAACGGCTCGGCGAGTGCGGCCTCCTTGAGCGATACGCCGTCGGGCACCCGGCCCAATTGGTCCGGCCGTACCGTGCGGAACCTGCTGAAGGCGCCCTGTTCGTGAGGGTGGAAGGCAGCGGAACCGAAGTAGCGGACTTCGGGCCAGATATTGGTACGGGCAGTAAGCTCCGGCGCCACCTCGTGTTCACCGACCAAGGTCGCGGGATGCAGCGTCACCGGTGTTCCGACATCGGCCCCGATGCCAGCCACCGCCTCAGTTGCATTAGCCCCGATCTGGACCACGCGGCCGGAGACTTCGTGGCCAAGCACCAGCGGATCGGACAGAACAGCGGTGCCTGAGGCGCCGTGTTTCCAGTAGCCGATGTCGGAGCCACAGATGCCGCCCCATTCCAGCTCCACCAGGACCTCATCCGGCCCGCACACCGGATCCGCGATCTCTTCGACCCTCAGGTCATCCTTGCCATGGACGATAACTGCCTTCATGCCGCGCTCCCTGTCTTCCGCCGTCGTCTGCTGCTTCCCGTCGTCGGACCTTAGAACATGTTGACCAGGCCCATGACTCCGACGAAAAATACTGCGACGGCGGACAGCACGAGCATAATCGTGAAGAACTTGCCGTCCTTGACCAGCGGATCGGTCTGCCGGCGGGCCAGGTAGACCGTGCAGGCCGCAACGCCCATAAGGAACACAGCATTGAGGATGCCGGCCAGGACCACCAGGGCCAGCGGCGAGGACACGATGGTGCCAAACAGCCCCCACACAATGGGCAGGATGATCATAATGGCGCGCATCCAGCGGTCGCGCTTGATCTGGTTGTCCCAATCGAAGGCACCGAATACGGCCAGTGTGTTGCCTACCTGGCGTCCCAGGCTTGGAACGTTGGCGATGATCGTCTTGAACAGTGCCAGGCCGGCACCGACGAGGAACACCACGGCACCCCACTGCCCAACCTCAGTGGAGAAGATGCTGGAAATCGTGGTCATCACCTCGTCGCCCGCGGGAACGATGCCCTGCGGGTGGAGAACTGCGGCGCCGAGGATGTAGAAAGCCGCCGTGGAGATGGTGTAGACGAACCATGCCACCCAGGCATCGATCTTCATGACGGAGATCCAGCCACGGGCACGCCTCACCCATGCCTCGGATCCGTCGTTCTTGCCCGACCAGGCGGCATAGCCCTTTTCGACGCACCAGTAGGTATAGGCGGTGATTTCGCCGGCGCCAACACCGGTCAGGCCGAACATTGACAGGGCGACGCCGAAGGAACCAATGGCAACCTGGAACCGCATGCCGTCCATCAGGTCGCCTGCGGTCCAGGAGAACTCCGTGCCCTGGATTGCGAACACCATGACGACCGCAAAAACGCCGACGAGCAACACGAGAGAGGTCGAAATCCGCTCGACCACGGTGTACTTGTTGGTCAGGTGGATGGCGATCGCAATGGCCACCAGGATGGCCACCCAACTGCCGATCGACACAAAGGAAAAGGGATCACCGCCGATTGGCATCAATGCGGAGAAGGCGAACGCGGAGGCGCTGATGACGCCCGCCTGGCTGGTGAGGAACTGGACAAACATGAGCAGTACAAGCCAGGCCATCCAGCCGCGCTTGCCGATCTTCGGCGGAACCTCGTTGTAGCCGGTCACGGCGACCTTGCCGGTGGAGATGGACCAGCGGCCCAGCTCGATTTGCACCCAGACCTTGATGAAGGTGGAGACAAGCACCAGCCACAGGAGGAGGAACCCAACTTCCGCGCCCAACGTCGTCGCAGTCAGCAGTTCTCCGGATCCGACGACGGCGGCCGAAGTGATCATGCCCGGCCCCAGGAACCGGAACTTACCGCGCAGTGTCTTGGGCGGCTCCTGGATATCCTGGGGGTTCAGCGCATACGGATCGGCCAGGTCACTCGTGACGAGGGTAGGACGGGACGTGTTGGTGGACATGCAACTCCTGTTCAAATGTGGATCCCCGCCGTGCGGACGAAAGCACGGGGCGTGGCGCAGCACTTCGCCGCGGGGCAACCTCATCGATGCGGCTGCCAGACCCTCAAAGAGGGTAGGCCCTGGCCGCTATGCGTGAAAAGTCCTTGCCACAAGTTGCATTTTCACTTCAGCGACACGGGCTCCATCAGCATCCCGACATAATCCCGCATCCACCAAAGGCCCGTCTCCCGCTTCTCCCGCCGGGTGGAGAACCGGTAGCGGAACACCCGCGCCCGCACCAGCCGAGGCCGCTCGCCATCGAAGGGGTCGGTGCGCAGCAACTTCAGTATTTTCGGATCAGCTTGCAAAAGCTTCGTCACCAACGGCGTGAACCAGCCGCCGTCGGACCCGAGCGCAAGGAACCACATCATCCAGTCGAGCCGGAGATGGTAGGGCGCAAATTGCCTCGGCCGGCGGGCAGGGTCGCCGGGTTTGCCCTTGAACTCGTACGCCTGCCAGCGGGAACCGGGTCCGCCGTCGTCGATTGTCCCTTCCACGATCACCTCATAGCGCACTCTCGTGACGCTCCCGAACGCGCCGTAGGCGTTGCACAGGTGAAAGCGGTTGAAACTGGCGTTCATCAGCTGTCGGCGGGCGAAGAGGTTCCGCAGCGACGGCCAGCTGAGATAAGCGATGAGCAGGGCCATGAGTACGACGACGACGGCGAACCACACCGGCGTGCGTCCGTAGCCGGGGTCGAGGGAAATACCCGGTAGTAACGCTTGGTAGAAGGAATCGGGCACGGCGCTGAAGGTCAGGATCAACGTCAGCCAGTTCAGCCAAGCAAAGTTTCCGGAAACCACCAGCCAGACCTGCGTGATGATGATGACGACGGCGGCAATCCCGGCAATTGGTTGCGGAGCGAACAGGAAGAACGGCACAACCAGCTGGGTGAAGTGGTTGACGGCGACCTCGATGCGGTGCAGCGGTTTGGGGGACAGATGGAAGAACCGGCTGGCCGGATTCGGCATCGGCTGGGTTTCGTGGTGGTAATAAAGGGCGGTGAGGTCGCGCCAGGAGCGGTCACCGCGCATCTTGATCATGCCTGCGCCGAATTCCAGGCGGAAGACCAGCCATCGGATTGCCAACAGTGTCAGCAACGGTGGTGCGACGTCGTTCGAGCCCAGGAATGCCACCAGGAATCCGGACTCCAGCAGCAGGCTCTCCCATCCGAATCCGTAGAAGACCTGTCCTACCTTCACAATCGACAAGTACAGGCCCCAGATAATCAGGAACGCGAGCATCGGCAGCCAGGGCGGTCCTGCTTGCGGAAGGCCAAGCACCAGCAGGAACGAGATGAGGCATCCTGCCCAGGCGACAGCACGCAGAATACTGTCGGAGTAACGCCAACGGAAGATCGTCGGCCCGGCCCGCTTTCCGGCCATTTCCAGGAACCGGGGCACCGGGAGCAGGCCGTTTTCACCCAGCAGTGCCGGAAACTGATTTACGGCAGAGAGGAAGCCAATCAGGTAGACCGCAGCCACTCCGCGCTGCAGGATCTGCCGGCCGGCTTCGTAGCCCTCGGCGGCGAGTGCGACTCCCAACCACTCCATGGTTCAACGATTGTGCGGCACCGGGAGGACGTCAATAGCGCTGGCCGGCCATTTGTATGCAGATCAGAGGGTTAGCTGGTGCTGTGTCTTATAGTCTGTCCGGTGGACTGGAAGCAGGGTATAGGCGAAGTGGGAAGCGGGATTGTGAACGGAAACGCAGGAAGCACCAAGCGCGGGCAATTGACTGGAACCGAATACGCCATCAGTGCGGGGGAGTACGACGCCGTTATCGTTGCCCAAGGCGCGGCGCTGCGCCAGTTGCAGCACCGCGGCCGGGACCTGGTGGTCAGCTTCGAGGCCGGCGCTCCCATCCCTGATTACCGCGGCGTCATCGCGGCGCCCTGGCCCAACCGGATCGCCGACGGGAAATACACCTTCGACGGCGCGCAGTACCAAGTGGAGGTCAATGAACCTGAACGGAATACCGCCCTGCATGGGTTGGTGTTCGACCGGGAATGGCAGGTTCAGGACCAGGGCGATTCATCCGTGACCCTGGCCTGCGGGCTGGAGCCGACAAGCGGTTATCCGTTTCCTCTCCGTCTCGAAGTGCAGTACCGGCTCGACGACGCTGGGCTGCACACGACCGTCACAGCAGCCAATACCGGCGACCGTCAGGCGCCTTACGGCGTGTGCCCGCATCCCTATCTGGTCGCCGGTGCATCCCCGCTGGACGAGTGGGTTCTCCAATTGCCGGCCGACACCTTTCTTGAGGTGACCGGGGACCGGTTGCTGCCCGTGGAGACGGTCACGGTTCAGGACCATGAATTCGACTTCCGGGCTGCGCGGGCGATCGGCAGCGTTGAGATCGATCACGCTTTTACCGACATCAACTGGAATGTGGAAGGCCGCGCCACGTTGCTGTTGCGCGACCCGGCAGGAACCGGCGTCGGCATGAGTTGGGACCGGACCTGCCCTTGGCTGCAGGTGCACACCGCGGACAAACCGGAGCCACTTCCCAGCCGGCTGGGTCTCGCCGTCGAACCCATGACCTGCCCGCCCGACGCCTTCAACAGCGGCACGGACCTGGTCCGCCTGGATCCGGGTGAGGAGCACTCCGCGGGCTGGAGTATTTTCGCATCCTGAAACAGGAAAGCGGTAGAACCTATAGGATTTATCCATGACGGAAATCCGACCCCGCCGCGTACTGAACCGACAGGTCCTGGCTGACCACGTCTATGAAGAGCTGATGGCTTCATTGATCGACGGGCGGTTTGAGGCCGGAGCCGGTATCAGTATCGACGGGATCGCACGCGAGTTGGAGGTCTCTCCGACGCCGGTCCGGGAGGCGCTGGCCAGGCTGGAACACACCGGGATGGTCCGGCGGGTGGCTCTGCGTGGATACAAGGTGGCGCCGCTGTTCACGCCGAAGGAGCTTGAGCAACTCGTCGATGCAAGACTCGTAATCGAACCGGTCAATGCGGAGAGAGCGTGCGGACACTCCACACCGGAACTCTATAAAGAACTCGAGCAGACCATAGAGGCGCTGCGGTCCTCGCCGACGGGAACGTCCTACGCGGAGTTCCGGGATTACTGGAAGGCCGACGAGGATTTCCACCGGCTGATTGCCGAACACGCCGACAATCCCTTCATCCTCTCCGCGTACAACACCTTGGGCGGGCAGGTTCAGCGGTTCCGTTTCTTCGCCGGGCTGGGCGTGACCGACGCGGAAAGCGCCATCGCCGAGCATACGAAGATCCTCGATGCTTTCGCGGCCGGAGACCCGGCCGCGGCCCGTGAGGCCATGGTCGCGCACCTGAATGGGGTCAAGCAGCGTTCCATTCAGGACAGCGTCGAGAGCGCCGACACCCCCTGACCGGCCGGGCAAGTATTGACAAGGACACTCATAACGGGTGATCCTATAGGAAACACGATTACTGCGATGGAGCTCCTGACATGCCCTATACAGCCGAAAACTGGCCGATCACCGCAGCACTGCTGCAGTTTCCCAATAAGGGTGCCGACGGCGTCCGCAACGAAGATGCCGACCCGTCCGTCTGGGAGGGGGTCTTCCAGGAGGTCAAGGACGCCGGATTCTCCAACCTCGACCTGTTTGACTCCTGGATCCATCCCGGAGATCTTTCCAGCGACCGCCTGGATGAGCTGAAGCGCGCCGCCGACAATGTCGGCATCGGCGCACCGGCCATCTCGGCCATCCGCCGCAGCGTGATCGATGAGCAGAACTGGGAAGACAACCTGGCCTACAGCCACCGCACGCTTGAAGCCGGCGCACAGCTCGGCTGTGAGGTCGTGTCCTTCGGACTGCATCAGGCACTGACGCCGGAACAGCAGAAACAGCTCTGGTTCTGGACCGTTGAGGGCCACAAGGACCCGGTTGGCGATAAGGACACCTGGAACAAGGCAGTCTCCCGCCTGCAGGAACTGGGCCGGCATGCCGCGGACCTCGGCCTGTTGCTGTCGCTCGAACTCTATGAAGACACCTACCTGGGCACCGGCGATTCCGCGGCGCAGTTGGTCCAGGACGTCGACCTGCCCAACGTCGGCCTGAATCCGGACATGGGCAACCTGATCCGCTTGCACCGTCCGATCGAGTCGGTGCAGGAAATGATCGCCAAGACCGTTCCCTACGCCAACTACTGGCACGTGAAGAACTACTCCCGTGACGAGGACGTGGCCCGCGGCTACTATGTTGCTGTGCCGGCTCCGCTCGAAACCGGCCTTATCAGCTACCGCGAGGCGTTCAAGACGGCGCTGTCGTTCGGTTTTCAGGGCATTATCTGCACGGAGCACTATGGTGGGGATGGGTTGAGCGTTTCGGCGAGCAACCAGGACTACCTGCGCAATAAGATTCTGCCCAGGACGGAAGACTACGCATTGGGCGAATCCCTCGTGGCCCAGGGCCGGCAGCAGCCGGTCAATGCCACGCGCTGACCATCCTGCAACCGGATTCGAGGAACGATGACACGGATTTTCGATGACCCCAGCGACTTCGCGGATGAAGCGCTGGACGGTTTTGTGGCGGCGAACCGCCGTTACGTTGCCAGGGTCGACGGCGGTGTGGTGCGGTCGACCGAGATGACCGACGGCCAGGTGGCCCTCGTGATCGGCGGCGGCTCCGGCCACTATCCCGCCTTCGCCGGACTGGTCGGACAAGGCCTGGCCGCAGGCTCGGTGTGCGGGAACATGTTCGCCTCGCCCTCGGCCAGCCAGGCCTACCGCGTCGCCAAAACCGCCCATGCCGGCGGCGGCGTGCTGCTCAGCTACGGTAATTACGCTGGCGATGTACTCCACTTTGGCCAGGCGCAGCTGCGGTTGAATGCCGAGGGAATCGAGACGCGCACCGTCGTCGTCACCGATGACATTGCCAGCGCCCCACTTGACGAGATCGAGAAGCGCCGCGGCATCGCCGGGGACCTGACGGTGTTCAAGATTGCCGGCGCGGCAGCCGAAGCGGGCCTCAACCTCGACGACGTCGAACGGCTGGCCATCAAGACGAACTACCGCACGCGCTCGCTGGGAGTTGCCTTCGACGGCTGCACCCTGCCCGGCGCATCGGAGCCGCTGTTCCACGTCCCCGAACGGCACATGTCCCTGGGGCTCGGCATCCATGGTGAACCGGGAATTTCCGATCACGCCATGCCGTCGGCTTCGGAACTGGCGGAGCTGCTGGTCAGCCGGTTGCTGAAGGACAAACCCGACGACGCCGGCAACCGGGTGGTGCCGATCGTCAACGGTTTGGGGACCGTCAAGTACGAGGAACTGTTCCTCCTCTTCGGCAAGATCGAAACCCTGCTGACAGCGGCCGGACTCGAACCCATCGAACCCGAATGCGGTGAATTGGTGACCAGCCTGGACATGTCCGGTCTGTCCCTGACGCTGCTGTGGCTCGACGACGAACTCGAAACGTACTGGTCCGCGCCGGCCGACACTCCCGCCTACCGGAAGGGCAACCTCACCGCGCGCCCGCACCGGGACGTCGAGCAGTTGGCCGATGCGGTAGCGGAAGCAGTAGAACCGGCGACGGCGGCCGCCGCCGGTTTGAGCGCCGGTGCCGCAGCGCTGCTGGAAGCGGTGCGCGCCGTCGTCGTCGAGCATGAAGAAGAGCTGGGGCGGATGGATGCCATTGCCGGCGACGGCGATCACGGCATTGGAATGCGCCGCGGGGCCGATGCTGCCGCCGATGCCGCAGCCGCTGCTGCAGAGGCTTCCACCGGCGTCGACCGTTTGCTGATTCAGGCAGGGGAGGCGTGGGCCGAAAAAGCCGGCGGAACCTCCGGTGCGCTGTGGGGATCAGGGCTGATGGCGCTCGGGCATTCCCTCGGGAACCGTGAAAGCTACAACCCGGACGATGCGCTCGCCGCAGTGATGGCCTTCAGCCAGGCGATCACGGATCTGGGCAAGGCCGAACCCGGCGACAAGACCATGGTTGATGCGCTGCTGCCGTACGTCGCGGTCTTCACGGAGCACAATCACACCGGGGCTCCACTTGAGCGGACGCTCAGCGCCGCGGCGGATGAAGCGAAGTCGGCGGCGCAGGCCACGGCGGAACTCAGCCCCAAAAAGGGGCGGGCGCGGCCGCTGGCGGAAAAGAGTATCGGCCATCCGGATCCGGGGGCGGTATCCTTCGGATTAATTGCAGAAGGCGTGGCACGTGCATATCAGGAAGTGCTGAACGGAAATGGAGTGAAGGCATGAGCGATAAATGGCGCATTGTGGTCGGCAACGACGAAGCCGGTGTCGAGTACAAGATGGCTCTGAAGGAGCTGATGGAAGCGGATGACCGGGTTGAGTCTGTGATCGACGTCGGTGTTGGCGCCGATGACTCGACGGCGTATCCCCACCTTGCCGTTACTGCGGCACGGAAGGTGGCCGCAGGGGAGGCGGACAGGGCACTGCTGATCTGCGGCACCGGACTGGGCGTGGCAATCTCGGCGAACAAGGTTCCCGGCATCCGCGCCGTCACCGCGCACGACAGCTACTCGGTGGAGCGGTCGGTGCTGAGCAATAACGCGCAGGTCCTGACGTTCGGCCAGAGGGTGATCGGGCTCGAGCTGGCCAAGAAGCTGACCAAGGAATGGCTGGGCCACACCTTCGATGAAAACTCCAGCTCGGCCGCCAAGGTCGAGGCCATCAGCTCCTACGAGCAGGAAGAAGGCTAATTATGACTCAGGAAACTGGCGTGCCGGCGGGCGAAGCCGCATTCCCAGCAGAGAAAACGGCGATCGTCACCGGCGCCGTTTCTCCCCGCGGGATTGGCCGTACCACCGTCGACTACCTTGCCGAGCGCGGCTGGAATATCGGCATCATCGATCTTGACGACGACGGCTGCAAGGCAGTTGCCAGCGAGGTCGCGGCGAAGTTCAATGTCAAGGCAGCCGGAGTCGGAGCGGACGTGGCGGATGAAACCGCCGTCCGTGCCGCCGTCGACAAGCTTGAGGAGCAGCTTCCGCAGATTGTGGCACTGGTCAATCTGGCTGGAGTGAGCTCGCCGATTCCGTACCTGGAGCTGGAACCGGCCGAATGGAACCGGGTGCTCAATATCAACCTGAACGGTGTGCACTACATGACCCGTCGGGTTTCGGAATCGTTGGTCAAAAACCGCATCGGCCGCATCGTCAACATCTCATCGGTCTCCGCCCAGCGCGGCGGTGGGACGTTCAGCAAGACGCCATACTCCGTAGCCAAGGCCGGCGTGATCGGCCTGACCCGCTCCGTGGCACGCGAACTGGGCGGGTATGACGTCACCGTCAACGCCGTCTCGCCGGGACCGATCGACACGGACATCATGGGCGGCACGCTCACCGAGGAACGGAAGCAAGCCATGGCCGCCGAAGGGGTCCTCAACCGGGTGGGTCGTCCGCGCGATATTGCCGCCGCCATTCACTTCCTCATCGGTGAAGACGCTGGCTTCATCACCGGACAGACGCTCAACGTCGACGGCGGCCTCTACATGCACTAGGAGTGCGTTGCCGACGCGCACCGAGCCAAGATCGAAAGGTTGCCATGAGTCCTTACCGCGTCGCCATCACAGGCGAGAATGCCAACCCCGACGGGTCCACCATCTACGGGGACATCGGCCTGGAGCGGCTCGAGCAGGCGGGGCTGAGCTGGGAAGTGCTGCCCAAGAGCGGGTCCAGCACGGTTTCGGCCGCCGAGCTTGAAGGGTTCAATGCGCTCTTTGCGTTGGGCCACTACAAGGTGGGCGCCGATTCCATCCGCGGGCTCAAGGACTTCCGTCACGTGGCACGCTTCGGCGCCGGCTACGATGCGGTGGATATTCCGGCCTGCACAGAAGCGGGTGTGGTGGTCACCAACGCTCCCGAAGCAGTCCGGAAACCGATGGCGCAGGCGACCATTGCCCTGCTGTTCGCGCTGGCGCACAACCTCGTGATCAAGGACAAACTTGTCCGCACCGGCCGCTGGAATGAAAAGCAGCACTGGCGCGGCGCCGGGCTCGACGGCGCGACCATCGGCCTGGTCGGGCTCGGCGGTATCGGCGAATCCATCGCCCGGGACCTGAAGGGATTGGGGCTCAAAACGGTGGCGTACAACCGGTCGCCCAAACCCGGACTGGCCGCTGAACTCGGAGTGGACCAGAAGCCGCTGGCGGACGTGCTCGCCGAAAGCGACTTCGTTATCGTGACAGTCGCCGCGAACAGCCAGACACGGCACCTGATCGGAGAGGAAGAGTTCGCGTTGATGAAGCCGGGTGCCTTCTTGATCAATGTCGCACGGGGGAGCATCGTCGACGAGCAGGCGCTGATCCGCCACCTTCAGGACGGGCACCTGGGTGGAGCGGCACTGGACGTCTTCGAGACGGAACCTTTGCCCGAAACGAGTCCGCTGATCGGGATGGAGAACGTGGTGCTGGCGCCGCACGGATTGTGCTGGACGAAGTCCTTCACTGACGCGGTGTCGACTTCCGCCATCAAGGACATTATCGCCGTGAGCAGGGGCGAACGCCCCATTTATCCCGTGAATCCCGAAGTCCTAAAAAACCCTTGACGGCCCGTGGAAACACGGCGATACTACAGATACCTCACAACCCTATTGGATCGAGGATCTACAATGACGTCTCCGGCTGATTCCATAGAAAAGCACGATCCGTACACACTCACCGCCGACGGCATCAAGGAGCCGCCGGTCGGTTGGAAAGCCAGTTTCCGCTATCTTGGTCCTGGCCTGATCCTCAGCGCATCCATTGTCGGCTCCGGCGAACTCATTGCGACGACGGCCCTTGGGGCCGAGGCAGGTTTCGTCATCCTCTGGATGGTGATCTTCTCGACGCTGGTCAAGGTCGCGGTCCAGGTCGAGCTCGCCCGGTGGACAATCGTCACCGGCGATCCCGCCCTCACCGGCTACAACAAAGTCCCGCCGAAGCTCGGACGGATGAGCTGGGTCAATATCCTCTGGATCGTCCTGGCGTTGTCGAAATTCCTCCAGTTCGGCGGCATCGTCGGTGGCGTCGCCGTGGCGTGCAGTGTTCTGCTGCCGCTGGGCGGACCGGCCTTGGGAACGACGTCGATCACCATCTGGACTATCTTCATCGTCATTCTGAGTATTGTGCTGCTGTATAAGAACAGCTACCGGTTAATTGAACGAGGCGCGTTCGCGCTCGTCGTGATTTTTGTTTTCATTACGATCATCATTGCGCTCGGACTGCCGCTGACTCCGTTTGCCTACGGCGCCGATGACGTTTTGGGCGGCCTGACCTTCCTGATCCCGGCCGGCGCCGTCGGTGCAGCCATTGCAATGTTCGGCATCACGGGTGTCGGTGCCGACGAGATCACCTATTACACCTACTGGTGCGTCGAGAAAGGCTATGCCCGCTGGGTTGGTCCCAACGATGGCAGCGCCGAGTGGGAACGCCGCGCCAAGGGCTGGATCCGCGTGATGTACAAGGACGCGATCATCTCCTGGATCATCTACACCTTCGGAACCCTGGCGTTTTTCATCATGGGTGCCGCTGTGCTCAATCCTCAGGGGCTGACTCCCGAGGGCAACGAAATGATCACCACGCTGTCCCGGATGTACACCGACACCCTCGGCGAGTGGGCCAGCGTCGGCTTCCTGATTGGGGCCATCGCGGTGCTGGGATCCACCATGTGGGCCGCAATTCCCAGCTGGTCGAGGATGTACGCGAATATCCTCGCCACGATGGGCGTCTTCAACTGGCACACGGAGCCGGCGAAACGCCTGAAGTGGATCCGCATCTTCACCGTTGTGATGCCGATCATCTGGGGCATCGCGTTCCTGTTGCTGCGGGTTCCGGTGCTGATGGTGCAGATCGGCGGCGTCGTCACCGGTATCTTCCTCGTCGCCGTCGTCATCGCTGTCTGGTACCTGCGCAAGACGGAAGTCGACCCCCGGCTGCACGGTGGCGGCTGGTTCAACGCCGCCCTGATCATCAGCAGCGTCGCCATTGGACTGCTCGGTGTCTACACCTTGCTGAGCGTATTCGGTTTGACGATCGGATGACCTTGTCTTGTGTGCCCGCACTGGACAACGAACAACTCAACGGACGACAAGGAAAGCTCTCTTAATGACTGCACCTCGATCGAGCAGCACCAATGCTGTAACTGAGCTCGCCAGGATGCTGGTGGCCGGGGGTATCTCCACCGATGCCCTCGGCACCGCGCCCACAATCGCCGACATCCGGCTTCTGGCCAAACGACGCATCCCCAGGATGGCGTTCGACTTTGCCGACGGCGGCGCCGACGCGGAAAACACGCTGCGGGCCAATATCGCCGATTTGGCCAAGGTGACGTTCATTCCGCGGTCGCTCGTGGATGTGTCGCAGCAGCGGCTGGAGACGACGGTCGCCGGCGAAAAGATGCCATTGCCGATCCTGCTGGGTCCGGCGGGATCGGTCCGGATCTTCGGCGGCGATGGCGAGCTGTCGGCCGTCCGGGCAGCGGGCAAGGCAGGTCTGACCTACACCATCAGTACGGCATCGAGCTGGTCCATTGAGGAGATTGCGGCGGAAGCCACCGGTCCGCTGTGGTTCCAGCTGTATATGTGGCGCAATCGGGAAACCGTACGAACCTTGGTGGACCGGGCCGCGGACGCCGGCTGCACCGCGCTGGTTGTGACTGTCGACGTCGCGGTGAACGGCAAGCGGGCGAGGGACCACCGTAACGGGATGTCCATTCCACCGAAGGTCACGCTGCGCAACGCATTGGGCGTAGCCCGGCATCCCAAATGGTTCGGCAGTCTGATGCGGGGACCGGCGATCGGGTTCCGCAACCTGCAGGGTATCGCCGAAGGCTCAAGCGCGATGTCCCACCAGGAATACATCAACACCGAACTCGTGAACCTCTCCGCGACGTGGGAGGACATCGTCTGGCTGCGCAGCATCTGGAAAGGTCCATTGTTCGTCAAAGGCGTGATGAGCCTTGGCGATGCCGAACGGGCGGCGGATGCCGGCGCGGATGGAATTTTCGTGAGCAACCATGGCGGCCGCCAACTGGACGGCCTGCCTAGTTCCATCAGCGTCCTTCCCCGGATTGTGGATTCCGTCGGAGACCGGCTCAGCATCATTTTCGACGGCGGCATCCGCAGCGGCGGCGACGTCATGAAGGCCAAAGCGATTGGTGCGGACGCCGTCGCGCTTGGCCGGAGCTGGGTCTGGGGAGCCGCGGCGGCAGGGGAGCGCGGCGTCGAGCGGGTTATCGATATCTACCGGGCTGAACTACGTGAAACCTTGATCCTGCTCGGACTCGACAACATCGAGGATCTTGACCGACGCTTCGTGAACTGGCCGCGTGAATGGTCGCCGGAGCGGGATCCGGCGAGCCTGCCCCTCCAATCAACCGGGACTCCATAATTACCCGGGCTCTGTGAGCAGCGGTGGGGGCTGCTGGGCGAAGCCGGTGGCCTGCTCGAAGGCATGCCCCACCTGCAGCAGTTCGAAGTCCTGCGCATGGTTCATGGACAGCTGCATGCCGATGGGCAGACCGGACTCGCTGAAGCCGGCCGGTACGGACAGCGCCGGGATGCCGGTGGCGGAAATGAGGCTGGCCGAACGCATCCAGTCCAGGTAATTTTCCAACTGCACGCCGTTGATGGACTCCGGATAGCGCTGCGCTGCATCAAAGGGCAGTACCTGGGCGCAGGGGGTGGCGAAGACGTCGTAGCTTTCGAAAAAACTCTGCAGCTGCCGTTCCAGCCGGGTGCGGGCGAGAGCCGTGTCGATACAGTCCTGTCCGGACAGTTTCCAGCCCTGTTCGACGTTCCACCGGATTTCCGGCTTGATTAGATCGCCATGTTCCTTGACCAGGTCACCGAGCGTCAGCGCGAAATCAAACGCCCGGGTGTTGCGAAAGACCCGGTCCGCCTCGCGCAGATCCGGCGCGGCCTCTTCGACATGGGCTCCGAGGTCTTCGAAAACAGTCAGTTGTTTTTCCAGCACGCGCCGGACTTCGTTGTCCACGGGGATGCCAAGCCCGAAATCGGGGGACCAGGCAATCCTGACGCCGGTCAAGTCCCGTTGCAGCGGTTCGGCAAACCGGCCAGGTGCCACCGGGCAGGGCAGGGGAGACTTCCGGTGAGGGCCTGCAATGGTCGACAACATCAAGGCGATGTCCGCCACCTCACGTGCCATTGCTCCCGTCCGGCCCAGCCAGCTCCACAGGTTCGGCGCGCCAGGGTTCGGAACGACGCCGGCGGAGGGCCGCAGGCCCGCAACATTGCAGAAGGAGGCGGGTAGCCGCAGCGAACCACCCATGTCGCTGCCGTCGCCAACGGGTTGGATCCGCGCCGCGATGGCCGCCGCCACGCCGCCACTGCTGCCGCCGGCGCTGAGTTCCGGCGCATAAGGGTTGGTCGTCGTACCGAAAACTTCATTGAAGGTATGCGAACCGGCCGCGAATTCAGGCACGTTGGATTTACCAGTGGTGACCACTCCGGCCGCTTTCAGCCGCTCGATGACCAGATCGTCGTCGTCGGGAATGTTGTCTTTGAAGACCAGCGAGCCGTGCGTGGTGCGCAGACCCCTGGTGTTGTGGGTGTCCTTATGCGTCAGCGGAACACCGTGCAGCGGCGGGAGTTCGACGCCTGACATGGTCAGTTCATCTGCCGCGGAAGCCGCCGTGCGGGCAGCATCGGCGTCAAGAGTGACGATGGCGTTGATGCGTGGATTGACTTTTTCGATCTGCCTCAAATGGGCTTCCAACGCCTCGCGGGCGGAAACCTCTTTCGAGCGGATGGCCAATGCCAACGCCCGCGCCGACAGACCAGTAATTTCAGCAACCATGTGAAGCCATCCTTCGGAGTGGAATGTGACATAGGTTATCGACTGGAGTATGTTGATCTTAAACCCTATAGGAAACACGATTTAGAAGAGGACTGCTTTATGACCCGCAAAGTTGCCATTGTTGGCTCCGGCTACATGGGCGGTGGGATTGCCCAGGTTCTGGCTCTGTCAGGCGCCAAGGTCGCCCTTGCCGATGTCTCCGCCGAGGTCGCGGAGAACAACTATCAGCGCCTGATCAGTGAGTCGAAGGACTTCATCGCGGACGGACTGTTCCCCGAAGGCGCCACCGAAACGCTTGAGCAGAACCTCTCCGCCGCGGCCTCCGTCGAGGAAGCGGTTGCGGATGCCGATTTCATCGAGGAGGCCGTTCCCGAGGTCCTCGAGATCAAGAACGACATTCTGGCCCGGATCAGCGCCGCGGCCAAGCCGGATGCCATCATTGGCTCCAACACCTCCACGATTTCCATCGGCGAGATGTCCAAGGCCGTGAAGAATCCGGAGCGGTTCCTCGGCGTCCATTTCTCCAATCCGTCACCGTTCATTCCCGGTGTCGAAATCATTCCGCATGCAGGTACAGCCGAAACGACGGTGAATGCCGCCCGGGAGATCGTGCACGCGACCGGCAAGGAGACCGCCGTCGTCAAGGACGTCACCGGTTTTGTGCTCAACCGCCTGCAGTACGCGCTGTTCCATGAGGCGACCCAGCTGGTGGAAGAAGGCGTCGCCGATCCGGAAGACATCGACACCCTGGTGCGGACGACTTTCGGTTTCCGTCTGCCGTTCTTCGGTCCGTTCGCCATCGCCGACATGGCGGGACTGGACGTCTACAACTTCTGCTACAAATCCCTGCAGACCGACTTCCCGGAGCGGTTTGCGACGCCGAAGATCCTCTCCGATCTCGTGGAATCCGGCAAGCTGGGCACCAAGAGCGGTGCAGGCTTCCTCGACGTCCCGGCCGAACGCACGCCGGAGCTGATCGCCTACCGGAACAAGGCCTACGTCGCCATGCAGAAGCTGATCGAAGACCTCGGCCCGGCGCCGCTGCACTAGGCACAGCAGGAAGCACACCGCTATGGATTTCACGAGCAGAGGGCCACGCCAGTATGTCGGCGTCAGCACCAAGATGTACCTCGGCTACCAGGCCAGCCTGGACTGGCTGGCCGGTGTCCGTGACGAGGTGCTGGCGCGTCCGGCGGTCGCCGGCAAGGTAGAGGTTTTCGTCGCTCCGTCCTTTCCGGTACTTGAAAGTGCCCGTCGGATTCTCGATGGCAGTGGTGTGCTATTGGCCGCGCAGAACAGCAGTTCCGACGGCGGAGCACTCACCGGTGAAGTCAGTCCGGCACTTCTTGCCGAGCTCGGAGTCGAACTCGTCGAGATCGGCCATGCCGAACGGCGCGGGCTCTTCGGCGAGGATGACGACATCGTCGCTCTCAAGACGGCGGCCGTGGCGGCTGCCGGGATGACGCCACTGCTCTGCATTGGCGAAAAGGAGCAGCGCTCAGCCGCTGAGGCCGCGGAATTCTGCTTCCAGCAGGTGCGGTCCGCTCTGGGCGGCACGCTGGAACCGGAAGCTGTGGTTCTGGCCTATGAACCGGTGTGGGCCATTGGCGCCGAGAAGCCGGCGCCGCCGGAGTACGTGAACGACGTCGTCGCCGGTCTCCGGAAGCTGCTTTCAGAACATTCCGGTGGTTCCGAACGGCACCCCGGTGGTTCCGGGACGGCGATCGTCTACGGCGGCAGTGCCGGACCGGGGCTGCTGCCACAGCTCGAATCGGTGGACGGCTTGTTCCTTGGCCGGTTTGCCCACGATCCTGCCAACCTTGGTGCAGTGCTCGACGAAGCGCTGGCCAGAGCCGGCCGGTAAAAAGAACATCCATCCGGTCTTGGGACCCTCCTGGCCGCGGTGGTCCCTGACATCAAACGAAGTTCGACAAAGGAGTTTGACCCGTGATTCCTCTACAGGTGGCGCCAGAAGCCACATTGCCTGGTGGTGCCCTCGTCGGTATTGCCGTGGCCGCAGTGGCCGTGCTGCTGTTCCTGATTATCAAGGTGCGCCTGCACGCGTTCTTCTCGCTGATCATCGTCAGCCTGTTGACCGCCGTCGCCGCCGGCGTATCCGCAGAAGACCTGCTGAATGTCATGCTCGGCCCGTTTGGGGAAACGTTGGCCACGGTCGCCATGCTGGTTGGATTCGGTGCGGTGCTCGGACGTTTGGTTGAGACCTCCGGCGGAGCAACCGTGCTGGCCGAGAGCCTGATCCACCGGTTCGGCGAGAAGCGCGCACCCCTGGCGCTGTCCGTCGCCTCTCTGCTGTTCGGATTCCCGATCTTCCTGGATGCGGGCTTTATTGTCTTCCTGCCAATCATCTACACGGTGGCACGCCGGCTCGGTGGCAGCCTGCTCCTCTACGCGCTGCCCTCCACGGGTGCGTTCCTTACGATGCACGCACTCGTACCGCCGCACCCCGGCCCCGTTGCAGCTTCGGGCATACTCGGTGCAGACGTCGGACTGGTGCTCGTAGTTGCACTGCTGGTCGGTATCCCCACCTGGTACGTTGCCGGTTACCACCTCGGCCTCTGGCTGGCTAAGCGAAGCCCCGAGCTTGGAGTTCCGAACCTGTTGGGCGAACCTCCCAAGGACAATCCGAATCCGCCGGCGTTCGGCACCATCCTGCTCGTACTGCTGCTTCCGCTGGTCCTGATCTTCATCAATACTGGATTGTCCACCCTGGATGCGGCCGGCGTGCTGTCCACCGACAGTCTCTTCATGCAGATCCTGATCTTCATCGGAAATACCCCGATCGCGCTGCTGATCTCGACGCTGCTGGCGATGTACCTGCTGGTGATCCGGAGGAAGACCGGACCCCTTGGCGGTGTCTTGGAAGACATGGTGGACGATGCCTTGGCACCGGTCTGCTCCATCATTCTGATCACCGGCGCGGGCGGTATGTTCGGCGGCGTGCTGACGGCAACGGGTATCGGCGGCGCCATGACGCAGGGTCTCGACGCCCTTGGGCTGCCCCTGATCCTGGTTGGCTTCCTGATCGCCGTGATCATGCGCGTCGCCCAGGGTTCGGCCACGGTTGCGGGCATTACCGCAGCCGGCCTGATGGCCCCGGCGGTGACCGACGCCGGCTCCATGAGCGCGGTGGCTTTGGCCTGTATCGTCGTTGCGATCGTTGCCGGCGCGATTACCTTCTCGCACGTCAACGACTCCGGGTTCTGGCTTGTCAGCCGGTTCCTGGGCATGAGCACCACCCTGGCATTGAAGACCTGGACGGTCATCGCGACCGCCATCGGCTTCATGGCATTCGGGCTGGTGTGGATCCTCTACCTGTTCGTCTCCTAGACCAGCTGCAGGCACCGCGTCTGGAGCTGACGAAAACCCGCAGGTATTAGTGGTGCGCCCGGCGAAAGCTGGGCGCGCTGCTGGTTAAGGACGCTCCGCCGTCGTGCGTTTTCCGGCGATTGGTAACCTTGGAGCCGAACCGGACAAAGGAGCGGATGCCATGACATTGGTCGATAACGCGGTCTATGTGGACGGGCACCGCACTGCCAATCCGAGAAGCCTGGATGAAACGTATGAGGTCATGCGTGAGCGCGGCGGAATGGCCTGGATTGGGTTGTACCGTCCCGAGGTCGAGGAAACCCGATCCGTTGCGGATGAGTTTGGGCTGCATGAACTCGCCGTCGAGGATGCGCTGCGCGGGCATCAGCGTTCGAAGCTGGAAAATTATGATTCGACCCTGTTCGTCGTTTTGCGCCCGGCCCGCTATCTCGACGACGTCGAGAAGGTGGAGTTCGGCGAACTGCATGTGTTTGTCGGAACGGATTTCCTTGTCAGCATCCGGCATGCGGAGTCGCTGGACCTGGGACAGGTACGACGGCGGATGGAGGCCGAGCCGGAGTTGCTCGCCATGGGTTCACCGGCCGCGTTGTATGCCATTCTCGACGCGGTCGTCGATGCGTACAGCCCTGTTGTTGACGGCCTCGAAAACGACATTGATGAAATCGAAGACCAGATCTTCAACGGCGATCCGGGCGTCTCCCGGCGGATCTACGAACTCTCGCGCGAAGTGACTGAGTTCCAACGTGCAACGCATCCTTTAGAGGCAATGGTCGGGGCGCTGGAAAAGGGATGGGAACATTTCCAGGTCGATGTGGAACTGCAGCAGCGCCTGCGGGACGTTCGGGACCACGTGATCCGCGTCGTCGAACGCGTCGATTCCTTCCGTGTCCTGCTGCAGAACGCGCTCAGTGTTAATGCGACCCTGGTTGCCCAACGGCAGAACGAGGAGATGCGCCGGCTGTCGGAAACGAGCCTTGCGCAGAACGAGGAGATCAAGCGGATCTCGTCCTGGGCGGCGATTATCTTCGCTCCGACCCTGATCGGGACCGTGTACGGCATGAACTTTACCCACATGCCGGAACTGGAATGGGCCTTCGGCTATCCGTTCTCCATCGCCCTGATGGTTGCCACCGGCGGGGTGCTGTATGCGGTTTTCAAACGGATGAAATGGCTCTGAGCAGCGGCGCTGGTTGCCTGCCGGCTCGGATATCCCTCTCTAATAGACGAAACCGAACACCCACGCCGCCAACGTCATGGTGGTGATCGTGGTCAGCACCAACGCGATCAGGTTCAGCCAGACACCCGCCTTCAACATGTTCGCGATCTCGACGTAACCGGTGGAGAAAGCGATGGCGTTCGGGGGAGTGGCCACCGGCAGCATGAACGCACATGTTGCCGCGATCGCCACAGGTACGACCAGCAGCATCGGGTCAAGTCCCAGTCCGACGGCGACGCCGCCAATGAGCGGCAGGAAAGCTGCGGCAGTCGCTGTGTTGCTGGTGAGCTCTGTCAGGCCCAGCACGATGAGGGCCACGGCGGCGATCAGGATTATCACCGGAAGGGCTCCCAGTGCCCCTACCTGTTCGCCGACCCACTCGCTCAGTCCGGTCTCGGTGAACTGCGCGGACAATGCGAGGCCTCCGCCGAACAGAAGCAGGATGTCCCATGGCAGCGCTCTAGCACTCGCCCAATTCAGGAGCGGTACACCCTTGCTGACATCCGCGGGGATGACGAACAACGCGATGGCAATCGCCATGGCTATCACCGTGTCGTCAATGGTCGTATCAGGCCATACGAGTGGGACGGTAATCCAGGAGGCGGCAGCCAGCACGAAGAGCACCAGCACCAGCTTCTCGCCGCTGTTCATGGAGCCGAGCTTGTGGAATTCATCGGAGATCAGTTTCCGTCCGCCTGGAATCTCCTTGATTTCGGGCTTGAACAGAACGAAGGTCAGCAGGTACCAGGCAATGGCCATGAAGACCACCGACATGGGGACACCAACCAGCATCCATTCGCCGAATCCGACGTTGATGTCGTGGGCCTCGGCCAAATAGCCCACCATCAGGGCGTTGGGCGGTGTTCCGATGATCGTTCCAAGTGAACCGATGGAGGCGGCGTAAGCAATTCCGAGCATGAGCGCGATGCTGAAATTCTTCGGCGCCTTTTTGTCCTCTGTCATTGCAGCTGTCAATGTCAGGACCGAAATACCGATCGGAAGCATCATGACGGCAGTGGCAGTGTTGGATACCCACATGCTGATGAAGCCGGTGGCGATCATGAAACCGCCGATCAGCTGCCGTGGCCGGGTTCCCACCAGCAGGACGGTTGCCAGTGCGATGCGCCGGTGCAGATTCCACCGTTGCAGCGCGAGGGCGAGCATGAAGCCGCCCATGAACAGGAAAATGATCGGATTGGCATACGGGGGTGCGGCCTCGTCAACGGTCGCAACATTGAGGGCCGGAAACAAGACCAGAGGCAGCAGGGAAGTAACAGCGAGTGGGATGGCCTCGGTCATCCACCAGACAGCCATTACGCCTGCGATGGCGGCAGTAATGCGCGCCGCTTGGTCCAGTTCGTTTGGCAGGGCAAGATACAGGACGACGGCGAGCACGGGGCCGGCGAACAGCCCTATGCGTTTGCGGATCAGTACGCGCTTTTCCTCGGCAGGCTCGCGAAGGCCCGGCGCCGTTTCATGGTCCGGTTCGGCAGCTGGATCTGCAGACGGCGTTGTCATTTCGAAAGCCCTTTCATCATGTTTTCAGGTAGGAATGTCCTATCTCCTATCGTCCATCATGCGCCGTCTCTCTTGATACGCATAGAACGCGATTCAGTTGTCTTCCACGGGACAGTTGCCCACTGGATGCGACGCACAACCTAAAAGGCTGCCCGGAGCAACGCGAGTAGCTCCGGACAGCCTTTCAGCATGCGCATATTTCTTTAGTTCATCTGGCGCTGTTCGCAGGCTTATTCCTGCTGTCAGCCCGCCACGGTCGCGAACAACTCGGATCCACCAAGGTAGACGAAGAGCAGCACAATCAGGACCAGCAGGCTGTTGTTGACCATGCCGTTCCGGTAATGCGGCTCCACCCTCTTGGAATTGAGCAGATACAGGAGCCCAAGCGAGAGTATGGGCATGAATATTGCGCCCAGGACGCCATAAGCGAGAACAACCGCAAGTGGTTTTCCGACAAAGAGCAACAGCATAGGCGGGAAGGTCATCCATGCCAGGTAAATCCGGAACGACGTGTCCTTTTCCGAGATAACTTCGTGGGTAACTGTTTCCTTGCGCTTGGCCTGCCGCAGGATGCGTACGAAGTCGGCAAAGAGGTAGGAGATTCCATGCCACGGACCGAGGATCGAAGTAAAGACAGCTGCCCAGATGCCCACCAGAAGAGCCCAACGGGCCATGGAGCCAAACCTGTCGCCATATGCATCAGCGAGTCCCAGCAGTCCGTCGTTGCCCTCGATAGTGACGCCTGAACCGAAGAGCAGCTCTGCGGCGATAATCAGGATGGCAACAGCGAAGATTCCGGTGATGATGTAAGCGGACGTGATGTCGAATCGCATCATCGGTATCCACTTTTTGCCCTTCCATCCCTTGGCATGGATCCAGTACGAATAGCAGGTGAGGGTGATGGTTCCGCCGACGCCCCCGATGATCCCCAGAATGCGGACCACTGAGCCTTCCGGAACGGACGGCAACAGGCTGTACTCGACACTTCCGAGATTCGCCATGATGACCAGGGCCGAACCGACGACAGTGATGAACATGACGCCAATGAGAACCGTCATAGCCTTTTCAAGGAATGCGTACCTACCGAACCAAACCAGGACGAAACCGGCTACCCCGGAGAGGACGGCCCACAACCAGAATGGAGTTCCGGGGAACATTGCAGTCAACACCAACGCCGAAACCGCCGGCACAGCTGCTCCATACACCAGGCCGAAGATGACGACATATATTCCGAAGTAGGTGGTGGCCCACCAGCCCAGCGAATGCCATCCCTGCAGGAACGTCTTGCCCGTGGCCAAATACCAGCGGCCGATTCCCTCCGAGAGAATCAGTTTAATAACGGCTCCACCGATGACCGCCCACATAAGGGCCCAGCCAAAAGTGGATCCAGCGATCGTGGCCATGATGAAGTCACCGGCGCCAACACCCGTCGCTGCCACGATGAGCCCCGGGCCAATGAACTTTAGTTTTCCTCCGAATGTTGTAGGAGGTTCACGCGTAGCGCCAGACGTGTTTTCAATATCGGTTTGCAAAGTTTTGTCCTCTTTCGGAACATTCGAGTGTATTTGGGCCGGTGATTTAAGGCCGGCTCATGGCGAGACATTTTTCAGGGCCCCACTGCCCCCAACAGAACCGGCAGTGCCCTGCCAGTGCCAGCGGTTGTTACAAAGCTGAACAACCGTGAGGCACGGCATGCAGGAACGGGCTTCTTTAACCGTCCGGGCCCTCGTTTCGCGCCTCGGAGTCCTTTGCAGCAAGGGAGTCCTTTCTGTTTGGGGCCTGGGAACCAACGCCCAAGTTGCTTGGTTTTCATGGCCGCATCAAGCCACGTGTGAGGTCGACCACAACTACGATAGGTCACGCTGCTTGCTATTACAATACGAAGATTGTTACAGTACAAAAATGGACAGTTCGGGAACGGAACTTGGGTGGGCGCCGACAGAGCCAACCTCACGGGGCGTGGCTACAGCGGTGAGCCGGGCGATACGTGATGGTGTACTTCAGCCGGGCGCGAAGCTGCCGCCGATCCGCAGCGTCGCGTCCCAACTGGGATTGTCGCCGACGACGGTCAGCGCGGCTTGGGCTTTGCTTGCCCGTTCTGGTGCAATACATACAAATGGGCGGCGCGGCACAAGGATTGCAGACACCCAGACAGGTTCCGCGAGGTATCGCCAGGCGTTGGACCGGCGCGGTTTGTTCACCTTGGATCTCTCCACAGGTGTGCCGGACCGTGCGCTCCTTCCTGATCTGAGCCGGGTGCTGGAGAATCTTACAACGGCAGTCACGCCGAGCAGTTATCTGGACGAGCCCGTTGTGCCGGAGCTTATCGAGATCCTCCGGAAGGAGTGGCCGTACGAAGCTCAGAAGTTCACAGTCGTTGATGGTGCGATGGATGCGCTGGAGATGATTACCCGGACGGTGGTCCGGTTCGGAGACAGGGTGATTGTCGAGCACCCGACATTCCCTCTTGTCCTCGATCAGTTGGAAGCTGCCGGAGCGGAAATCGTTGGAGTGCCAATCGATGAGCAGGGAATGCTTCCCGGACCTTTGGCGGAAGCGCTGGCTTTGCCTGCTGCGGCTGTATTCCTGCAGCCACGCGCACAAAATCCGACGGGAATCTCCCTGACCCCGGCCCGTGCAGAAGAGTTGGCCCGGATCGCCGGCGCGGCTGACACCGTCGTGATTGAGGACGATTCCGCGGGCTCGGTGGCATGGACGCCCGCGATCAGCATGGGGACATGGCTGCCGGGGCAGACTATTCATGTGCGGAGTTTCTCAAAGTCGCATGGCCCTGACCTGAGGCTCGCCGCCATGAGCGGCCCGGAGGCGCTTATCCAGGAAATTGTTGCCCGGCGCCAGCTTGGGCAGGGGTGGACGAGCCGGCTGCTGCAGAGGATTCTTCTCGGTCTGCTAATCGAAGATCACGCGGTGAAGGAGGTGGATCAAGCCAGATCCGAGTACCGCCGCCGTCGCTTATCTTTTGTCGATGCCTTGGCGAGCCATGATATTTCGGTTCAGGGTTCGGATGGCATCAATGTGTGGGTTCCGGTTGCTGACGAATCAGCTGCCGTTGTCAGGCTCGCGAGCCAGGGGATAGGTGTAGCGCCGGGCGCTCCATTTTTGATCCTGCCCTCGGAAGGCGCCCATATTCGGGTCACAGTCGGTTCAATCTCCGAGTCATGTCAGGAACTGGCCGAGATGGTTGCAGATGCCGCGTTTGCCGGAGGCTGGAGCCGCGGACGCTGACACATGGACATTGGTTTTGCTCTGTTACAAAAGCCATATTGTAATAGGTGTGGGCGTGACCTATGGTTAGTTTCATCAGATCCGCATGCGGCAAAACAGGACATGAACACCGGGGACTGCCGGCAATCCCCCGAGCCGCTTTAACCGAGAGGAATCCGCCTTGACGCAAACCACTGTTGGGCCGGAGATTAATATGGAAACCGCCGAGGAAGTCCGGCGTAAAGACCGAGCCCATGTATTCCACTCGTGGTCCGCCCAAGCGCAAATCGACCCGCTGCCGATTTCCGGTGCGCTGGGATCATACTTCTGGGATTATGAGGGCAATCGTTATCTGGACTTTTCCTCCCAGCTGGTAAACATGAATATTGGCCACCAGCACCCACGGTTGATTGCCGCAATCCAGGAACAAGCTGGCAGGCTCGCTACGATTGCGCCGGGTTTCGCCAACGACGCCAGATCAGAAGCGGCACGGCTGATCTCGGAGCTGGCCCCCGGTGATCTGAATAAAGTCTTCTTCACCAATGGTGGTGCGGAAGCGAACGAGAATGCCGTCCGCATGGCCAAGCTGCACACCGGCCGCGCCAAGGTGCTGGCCGCTTACCGCAGCTATCACGGCTCGACAGCCGGGGCGATTGCGCTGACGGGAGATCCCCGGCGTTGGCCTTCAGAGCCTTCCATGCCAGGAGTGGTGCGTTATTGGGGGCCATACGCGTACCGTTCGCCCTTCCATTCGAGCAATGAACAAGAAGAGTGCGACCGGGCGCTGGTCCATTTACAGGACCTTATTACCATTGAGGGCCCACACACGATCGCGGCCATAATTCTCGAGCCAGTCGTCGGTACGAACGGAATTCTTGTGCCACCAGAGGGTTACCTGCCGGGGGTCCGGGAACTATGTGACGAGTTCGGCATCATGTTGATCGCGGATGAGGTTATGGCCGGCTTTGGCCGATGTGGTGAATGGTTCGCTGTTGACCACTGGAATGTGACACCGGATCTCATAACCTTCGCCAAAGGCTCCAATTCCGGGTACGTGCCCTTGGGTGGCGTCATCATTTCCGAGCGGATCGCACGGACCTTCGACGACCGGCCGTATCCGGGCGGACTTACATACTCGGGTCATCCCTTGGCCTGTGCGTCAGTCGTTGCATCCATCAACATCTTCCGTGATGAAGGAATCATTGGAAATGCACGCAGGCTGGGCCGCGAGGTCATCGGCCCGCAGTTGAAGGCAGTGGCGGAGCGGCACCCAAGCGTAGGAGAAGTGCGTGGCCTGGGCGTTTTCTGGGGCTTGGAACTGGTCCGGAATCGAACCACCCGCGAACCTTTGGTGCCCTTTAATGCCGCTGGAGTCGAGGCCGCTCCGATGGCTGAATTCGCGGCAGCATGCAAGAGCCGCGGGCTGTGGCCCTTTACGCACTTCAACCGTACGCATGTGGTTCCTCCGTGCACTGCAACGAAGGACGAAGTTCTTGAAGGAATCCAGATCCTCGATGAGGCGTTGGACGTCGCGGATAAGTACTACGAGGGAAGCGCCTAACAGCGTTGGACGTGTTTACGTCCATTTGCAGGATCAAAATCGAACAAACTTTGAAGTAGTAGGGATAACGATGACCAATACGATTGCGCATTTCATTAATGGTGAGTCGACTTCGGGTACGGGTGATCGTACGCAGGATGTCTTCAATCCGGCGACGGGGAAGGTGACCGGTCAGCTGCGGTTGGCGAACCAGGACGATATTAAGAGTGTCGTCGCGTCGGCGCGGAACGCGGCCGATTCCTGGTCGCAGGTGTCTTTGTCGAAGCGGACGTCGATCCTGTTCAAGTTCCGTGAACTGCTGTCCGCGAATGTGGATGAGCTGGCTGCGATTGTCACCTCCGAACATGGCAAGGTCCTGGCCGATGCGAAGGGCGAGATCGGACGCGGCCTGGAGGTCGTGGAGTTCGCCTGCGGAATCATTGAACAGCTCAAGGGCGAATACTCGGATCAGGTCTCGACCGGCATTGATGTGTATTCGTTCCGGGAGCCGATCGGTGTGGTGGCGGGGATTACCCCGTTCAACTTCCCGGTGATGGTGCCGTTGTGGATGGCACCGGTCGCGATTGCCACCGGTAACGCGTTCATCCTCAAGCCCTCCGAGCGGGACCCGTCGGCGTCGATCCTG